>NZ_RFFJ01000004.1 GCF_003696235.1 Streptomyces triticirhizae | reverse complement strand
CGCGAGCGCGCGGCGGAGCCGGCTCCGCCCCGCGTGAACGAGCCGACCGATAAGGCTTCCGCCCCGAGTTGGTGTGGTGCCGCGCATGATCTCTCTCCGCTCCCGATCCGATGACTTTCCGTAGCGAACCTGCGGAGTCATGTCTACCAGGAGTCACTGACAATCGACCCTCGGTGCCGCTCGGGCCTGCCGGAGCGGCCGGGGTGTGACCGCGCTCAGCCGTCGCCGGCCACCAGGGTGCGCCGGTAGAGTAGCGCCAGTCGCTCGCCCAACTCCTCGCGCGACCAGCCCTGTTCCTCCAGCAGGCCGCCGATCACCTCGCTGGAGACGAGCGACCACAGCAGGGCGGCTCCGCTCTCCTCGGTCCAGGGCTCGGCCAGCCGGCCCTCCCTGGCCAACCACCGCGTCAGCCGACGGCAGTTGGCCAACTGCGCGGCGTTGGCGCGCTCGTAGTGGCGTCGGGCGTCCGGGTCGTGGGTGCGCACCTGCTGCACGGCTCGATCGACCGCGAGCACGTTGGGGTGGTAACGCGCCAGATGGTGTGCCCATTCGGTCAGAGCCGCAGGGGAGTCGGGCGCTGCCCAGACATGTTCGAGCGACCGTTCCAGGCCCTCGACCCCGGCCACATAGTCGAAGAGTGCCGCGACCAGCTCGCCGCGCGAGGCGAAGTGGAGGTAGAGCCCACGGCGCGAGACACCGACGCGCTCGGCCACCGCCGCCATGGTGAGCGCGTCCAGGCCGCGTTCCTCCAGCAGGGCGCGGGTGGCCGCGAGGATCGCCTGTCGCGTGCGGCGACTCCTGGCGTTCAGGGGCTGCTCGATGGATCGGCTCACGGGCCCAGCCTTGCACAGAAGTGCGCGCCCTGTGTACTTTCAAAAAGTGCACATGCTGGATACTTCTAAGGAGCGGGAGCGATGGCCGTGGATCAACTGACCGTGGTGGGGCGGCCGGAGCCCTTCGTGCTGCGCCCCTCCCGGGCCGCCGTCGTGGTGGTGGACATGCAGAACGACTTCGTCAGCCCGGGGGGAGCGGTCGAGGCGTCAGGGGCCGATGTGTCGGCCGTCGCCGCGACCGTCGAGCCGATCGCCCGGGTGCTGACGGCCGCACGGCGCCAGGGGCTTCGTGTGGTCTACCTTCAGCATGGCTACCGACCGGACCTGTCCGACCTCGGATCGGAGTTGTCGAAGAACCGACTGATCCACCTCGCCGCCCGGGTGGGTCAGCCGGTGAGTGCCCCCGACGGAACGGAGGGCAGGGTGCTGGTGCACGACACCTGGAACACCCGGATCGTGGACCGGTTGGCGCCCCTGGCGGGGGACCTGGTGGTGCGTAAGAGCCGGTTCAGCGGCTTTCACAACACGACGCTCGATGACCAGCTGCGCCAACTCGGCATCGAGGACCTGATCATGACGGGATGTACGACGAGCATCTGTGTGGAGTCAACGATCAGGGACGCCATGTTCCGTGACTACCGGCCGCTGTTGCTCACCGACTGCGTGGCCGAACCCCAGGGGCGGAACTACCACGACGCGACCGTCGGACTGGTGGAGAGCAGCCTGGGCTGGACCGCCGAGTCGACCGCCCTGCTCGACGCCATGGTTGAGAACTCCTGACCACAACTGACCGGGACCAAACGGGCGTTGTCGAAGGTGGAACGGTCCCGCCCCCGATGGTCGAGGCGGGACCGATGATCGGCGGCGTTCAGCGCCCGGAGGGCGGGGGCGCGGTGCTCTCGCGCCGCACCATCCAGGTCGGCACCAGCGTGGTGCCCCGTTCCATGGTGTCGGTGCGCAGCTGGCGCAGCACCCCCTCCACGCAGCGTCGCCCGACCTCGGCGAAGTCCTGGTGGATCGTGGTGAGCGGCGGGATGAAGGAGTTGGAGTCGGGGATGTCGTCGAAGCCGATCACGCTCACCTCGTCGGGCACGGCGCGCCCGTGCTCGTGCAGGGCCCGCAACACCCCCAGCGCCATCTGGTCGTTGGCGGCGAACACGGCGGTGCACTCCGGCTCCCGGGCCAGCCGCAGCCCCGCCCGGTAGCCGGACTCGGCCGTCCAGTCCCCGGGGAGCGGAGGCGGCACCGGCCGACCGGCCTCCTCCAGGGCGGCCCGCCAGGCGTCGGTTCGGCGCTGGGCCGAGAACGAGTCCTGGGGCCCGGTCACATGCCACACGGTCTCGTGCCCCAGGTCCAGCAGATGCCGCACCGCGTCGCGCGCGCCGCCGGCCTGGTCGGTGTCGACCACGCTGTAGCGGTCCCCGGCGTCGGAGTCCATCACCACCACGCTGACGTTGGGGGGCAGCGTGAACGTCGCCGCGTCCAGCAGGTGGACCTCCATGATCACGATGATCGCGTCCACGGCCAGCTCGCCGAGCCGGGTGAAGGCCCCCCGCACCTGGTCCTGGGTGGGGGCGGCCACCGGCAGCAGCGTGATCGCGTAGCCCTGCTCCGCCGCCGAGTTGGCGATGGCCTCCAGCGTGCGCACATTGCCCGTGGTGGACAGCGTAAAGAGAATGACGCCTATCGTTCGGAACTCTCCGCTCTTGAGCGCCCGAGCCGCGCTGTTGGGCCGATAGCCCAGCTGTTTCATCGCGGCCAGCACCTGTTGGCGGGTGTCCTCCACGACGCCGGGATGCCCGTTGGAGACGCGGGAGACGGTCTGCGAGGAGACCCCGGCCAGCCGCGCGACATCCGCCATGGACACCCGTCGTTGCCGGCGCGCGGGCCGGGATGTCGGCTCGGTGGCCGGCGTTGGGGAACGGTCCGCGTCCGCGCCGTCCACGATCTTGTCCACCGGTCCGCTCTCCCGCGTTGTGCCTTGTGAGCCTGCTCGTCACCGCTCGGTCCTGCCGTCCGGCGCTTGACGCTCCCCAGGGAGCAGTGTAAGCATCACATCAATCAATGTTTACGTAAACACTCTGGTGGGCGCCCTCGGCGGCAAGATCCTGTTTGCGTGAACATTCGGGTCAGAGCAGCGAGGTATCCCATGACGACGTTGTCACCGCCCACGATGGCGGGGCGCCCGGCCGCACCACCTCCCAGGAAGAGGTCGACGCGCCGCCGATCCTGGGTCGGGTGGGGCTTCATCGCTCCGTTCATGGTCGTCTTCGCGTTGGTCTTCCTCGCTCCCATCGCCTATTCGATCTATCTGAGCCTCTTCCGCGAGCAGATGGTCGGCGGCACCTCCTTCGTGGGCCTGGACAACTACCAACGCGCCTTCGACGACCCGAAGTTCTGGGAGGCGCTGGGGAGGGTCAGCCTCTTCCTGGTGATCCAGGTGCCGATCATGCTGGGCATCGCGCTGCTGGTCGCGCTGGCCATCGACAGCGGCCGGCTCTACGGCAAGAACTTCTTCCGCATCGCGATCTTCATGCCCTACGCGGTGCCGGCCGTCGTGGCCACCCTGATGTGGGGATTCATCTACGGCAGCCGCTTCGGCCTGGTGGGCAACATCAACGACACGTTCAACGTCTCGCTGCCCAACCCGCTCTCTCCCGACCTGGTGCTGGCCTCCATCGGCAACATCGTGACCTGGGAGTTCGTCGGCTACAACATGTTGATCTTCTATGCCGCGCTGCGGGTGATCCCGCACTCGCTCTACGAGGCGGCCGAGATCGACGGGGCCAGCCAGCTGCGGATGATCACCGCGATCAAGCTGCCGGCCATCCGGGGCGCGCTGGTGATCGCCACGATCTTCTCGATCATCGGAAGCTTCCAGCTGTTCAACGAGCCCAGCATCCTCCAGAACCTGGCGCCGAACGCGATCACGACCTACTTCACGCCCAACCTCTTCACCTACTCGCTGTCCTTCTCCGGCCAGCAGCACAACTACGCCGCCACCGTGGCCATCCTCATGGGCCTGCTGACCATGGTCGTCGCCTATGTCGTGCAGCTCCGCGGTATGCGAAAGGAAGCGTGACCGATGGCAGCCACGACGACCCGCACCCGGCGCCCGGGGCCTGCTCTCAGGCAGCGCCGCCGCCGGCCGCACTCGGTCAACCACCCTCGGCGCAGCACCCTGCTGACCGTCCTCACCGGGCTGGTCCTCGTCTACTCACTGGTGCCGCTGGCCTGGCTGGCGATCAACGCCACCAAGACCCAGCCCGGCCTCTTCGACTCCTTCGGCCTGTGGTTCGACAGCGACTTCGCGCTGTGGAGCAACATCACCGACACCCTCACCTATGACGACGGCGTCTTCGTGCGCTGGCTGCTCAACACCCTGCTCTATGTGGTGGCGGGCGCCGGTGGGGCGACCTTCCTCGCGGTCCTCGGCGGCTACGCGCTCGCCAAGTTCCAGTTCCCGGGGAAGCGCGCCGTGTTCGCCGTCGTGATCGGCGCGGTGGCCGTGCCGGGGACGGCGCTGGCGGTGCCCACGTTCCTCATGTTCAGCGAGATGGGCCTCACCAACACGCCCTGGGCGGTGATCATCCCCTCGCTGATCTCGCCGTTCGGGCTCTATCTGATGTGGGTCTTCGCGGCGGACGCGATCCCCGGCGAACTGCTGGAGGCGGCGCGGATCGACGGGGCCAGCGAGCTGCGCACCTTCTTCCGGGTGAGCCTCCCGCTGATGGCGCCGGGCATCGTCACGGTGCTCCTGTTCACCATGGTCGCCACCTGGAACAACTACTTCCTGCCGCTGATCATGATCAAGGACCCGGACTGGTACCCGCTGACCCTGGGCCTCAACGCCTGGAACGCCCAGGCCTCCACGGCCGGCGGCGAGGCCATCTTCAACCTGGTGATCACCGGTTCGCTGCTCACCATCCTTCCCCTGATCGTCGCCTTCCTCCTGCTCCAGCGCTACTGGCAGTCGGGGCTGGCCGCCGGGAGCGTCAAGGAGTGACCGGCCACGGCCCCTCCATCCGTTCCTTCTTCTCTTTCCTCCTCCTGACAACAGTTCTGACAGCGAAGTGAGTTGACTGTGATGACCAAGACAGCGCGCCGCGCTCTGCGCGGAGTCGGGCTGGCCACCGTGGTGGCCCTGGGCCTGACGGCATGTGGCTCCGACGACGGGGGCTCCGGCGATGCCGGCGCCTCGGCCGACGAGGTGACCCAGGCTCTGGAGGAGGGTGGCGAGATCACCGTCTGGGCGTGGGAGCCGACCCTCGGCCAGGTCGTCGAGGACTTCCAGGCCGAGTATCCGAACGTGAAGGTCAACCTGGTCAACGCGGGCACCGCCAACGACCAGTACACCGCCCTCCAGAACGCGATGCAGGCCGGCTCCGGCGTCCCTGACGTGGCGCAGATCGAGTACTACGCGATGGGGCAGTTCTCCCTGAACGAGTCCATCACGGACCTGTCCGGCTTCGGCGCCGGGGAGCTGGCCGACAGCTACTCGCCCGGCCCGTGGAGCGCGGTGCAGGCCAACGACGGCATCTACGGCCTGCCGATGGACTCCGGTCCGATGGCGCTCTACTACAACAAGGACCTCTTCGACGAGTACGGCATCGAGGTGCCCACCACCTGGGACGAGTACCTCCAGGCCGCCCGCGACCTCCACGAGGCCAACCCCAACGCCTACATGACGAACGACACCGGCGACGGTGGCTTCGCCACCAGCATGATCTGGCAGGCCGGGGGCCGCCCCTACCAGGTGGACGGCACCGAGGTCGGGATCGACTTCTCGGACGAGGGCAGCACCCGCTTCATCGACCTGTGGCAGCAGATGCTCGACGAGGACCTGCTGGCGCCGATCACCTCCTGGAGCGACGAGTGGTTCCAGGGCATGGGCGACGGCACCATCGCCAGCCTGGCCACCGGCGCCTGGATGCCGGCCAACCTGGAGTCCAGCCTGCCCGACGGCGCCGGCTCCTGGCGGGTCGCCCCGCTGCCCCAGTGGGACGAGAACGCTCCGGCCAGCGCCGAGAACGGCGGCAGCGCCCTGACCATCCCCGACGCCAGCAGCAAGAAGGAACTCGCCTACGGCTTCCTCCAGTACGCCAACGCCGGTGACGGCGTGGCGACCCGACTGGAGAACGGCGCCTTCCCCGCCACCACCGCCGACCTGAACTCCGAGGAGTTCCTCAGCACCGAGTTCGAGTACTTCGGTGGTCAGCGCGCCAACGAGGTGTTCGCCGAGTCCGCCGCCAACGTCGCCGACGACTGGTCGTACCTGCCGTTCCAGGTGTACGCCAACTCGATCTTCAACGACACGGCGGGCAAGGCCTATGTGTCCAACACCACGCTCGCCGAAGGCTTGGCCCAGTGGCAGGACGCGTCCCGCCGCTACGGCGAGGAGCAGGGCTTCACCATCACCGACTGACCCAGGTCGCACCCCCTGACGGCGCGGGGACACCACCGTCCCCGCGCCGTTCGAACCACCCGAGGAGCACGATGACCCGCGACCCGTCGCCGCGCTGGCTGCGCTGGCCGACCGATGAGTCAAGGCCCAGGTTCGCCTACGGCGCCGACTACAACCCCGAGCAGTGGCCGCGCGAGGTGTGGCAGGAGGACATCCGCCTGATGCGCGAGGCGGGCGTGAACATCGTCTCACTCGCGATCTTCTCCTGGGCTCGCATCCAACCGGCCCCCGACGCCTGGGACTTCGCCTGGCTTGACGAGGCCATGGATCTGCTGCACAGCGGCGGGATAGCCGTTGACCTGGCCACGGCCACCGCCTCCCCGCCGCCCTGGCTGAGCACCCTGCACCCGGAGATCCTGCCGGTGAACGAGCGGGGCGAGACCGTCTGGCCGGGCGCCAGGCAGCACTGGCGGCCCACCTCGCCGGTCTTCCGGGAGCACGCCCTCCGGCTGACCACGGCGATGGCCGAGCGCTACCGCGACCACCCGGCGTTGGCCGCCTGGCATGTGAGCAACGAGCTGGGCTGCCACAACGTCTACGACTACTCCGAGGACGCGGCCCGGGCCTTCCGGGACTGGCTGCGCGCCCGCTACGGCACCGTCGACGCCCTGAACGCCGCCTGGGGAACGGACTTCTGGTCCCAGCGGTACGGCGCCTTCGACCAGGTGCTGCCGCCGAGGCTGGCCGCCTCGCACCCCAACCCGACCCAGCAGCTGGACTTCAAGCGCTTCTCCTCGGACGCGCTGAAGGACTACCTGCGCGCCGAGCGCGACGTGCTGCTGCGCGTCACCCCCGATGTGCCCGTGACCACCAACTTCATGGTGATGGGCGAGACGAAGGGGATGCACTACGCCGACTGGGCCGGTGAGATCGACTTCGTCTCCAACGACCACTATGTGCGCCCGGGTGCGCAGTCCCGTGACGAGCTGTCCTTCTCCGCCAACCTGACGGGGAACATCGCGGGTGGGCGGCCCTGGTTCCTGATGGAGCACTCCACCAGCGCCGTCAACTGGCAGTCGGTGAACGTCGCCAAGCGGGACGGGGAACTGGCCCGCGACTCGCTGCTGCACGTGGCCCACGGCGCGGACGCCGTCTGCTTCTTCCAGTGGCGGCAGTCGGCGGCGGGCGCAGAGAAGTACCACTCGGCGATGGTGCCGCACGCCGGCGCCGACTCCGAGGTCTTCCGCTCGGTGGTCGAACTGGGCGCGCGCCTGGGCTCGTTGGCCGAGGTCGTGGGCAGCGAGCGGAAGCCGGCGCGGGCCGCGATCCTGTTCGACTGGGAGTCGTGGTGGGCGAGCGAGCAGGACTCCCACCCCACCGAGCTGCTGAACTACCGGCAGGAGGCACTGGACTGGTACTCCGCCTTCCTGGCGCTCGGGGTGCGGGCCGACGTGATCCACACGGGGGCCTCCCTGGACTCCTACGACCTGGTGGTGGCGCCGATCCTGCACGTGGTGCCGCAGCCGCTGGCGAAGGAGCTGACGCGGTTCGTCGAGCGGGGCGGGCACCTGGTCACCACCTACTTCTCCGGTGTCGTGGACGAGAACGACCACGCCTGGCTGGGGGGGTACCCCGGCGCGCTGCGCGACCTGCTGGGCATCCGGATCGAGGAGTTCGCCCCGCTGCTGCCCGAGCAGACGGTCACCCTCGACAACGGGGCCGTGGGCACGCTCTGGACGGATCGGATCGCCGTGACCGATCCGGACGTCGAGGTGTGGGCGCGCTACGAGGACGGCCAGCTGGCCGGTGGTCCTGCCATCACGCGCAGGGCGCTGGGCGAGGGCTCCGCCGCCTATGTCTCGACCCGACTGGGGACCGAGGGGCTGCCGGCGCTGCTTGACCGGCTGCTCGGGGCGGCCGGCGTCGACAGTGAGCTGCCCGAACCCGCCCGGGGGCGCGTCGAGTTGACGGTGCGGTCGGGCGCGGGGAGCGACTACTGGTTCCTGGTCAACCGCACGGACGAGCCGGTCGACATCGCCGGGCTGGCGGGCGAGCCGCTGGCTCCCGTGGCGGGGGAGCGGCCGGGGCTGCTCGCGCCGCGCGGCGTCGCGGTGCTGCGCCGCGACCAGCGGGCCGACTGATCCGAAGGACCGACACTCAGGGGCGGCCATCGCGCGGGGCGCGGTGGCCGTCCTTCTTTTCTGGAGCGCCGCCGGGGGCCTGGCGGTGGGAGCGGGGATGCTGGCGGGCGGGCCCGGACGCGGCGAGCAGGCCCTCATGAGTCCGCCGCCCCGTCCCGCTCGGCGCGCACCGAGCGCTGCCGCTCGTAGTAGCGCGCGGCCCGCGCGCGGTTGGCGCAGCTGGGCTTGCACCACTCCTGGCGGCCGTGTCCCTGCACGAAGTACCGCACGCAGCGCGGCGCGGTGCAGGCACGCAGCCGCTCCCGGAAGGGGCCGGTGAGAAAGGCCGTCGTGGATCTGGCCAGGGATGCGATGAGCCTGATCCGCTGGTCCTCGGTCCTCGACTCCGGGCTGGTGCTGGGCGGCTGCCCGTCGGGCCACTCCAGCCGGAGCGTTATCGGCTCCCGGGCGACCGCCGCGTTGAGCCGGGCCATGGCCTCCTCCATCGGCAGCAGCCGATGCGCGTCGGCCGGGCTGGGCGGGCCGGGGCGGACGGCCCGCGCGAAGAGCGCGCGCACCGCCTGGCGCAGCCCGACCACCTCGGCCAGCAACGCCTCGTCGCAGTGTGCCGCCTCGACGTCGAGCGGCGGGGAGAAGAGGTCGGCCCGCTCCGCCAGCCATCCGGCGAGGGCCTCGGGGGTGGCCAACTCGTCGGTCACCCCGCCGTGCCCGTCGTGCCGGATCGTGGTGGCGAACTCCACCGCCAGAAACCGCCGCATCCTCGCCGCCTCTCCTTCGCTTCCCTCGATCGAGTGGCCTGCCGGCGCTTCCGCCCTGGTCAGCTGACGTTCCGTGATTCTCGGCCGCCTGACGGTTGCGCTCGGTGACGACTCTAGTCTAGATTGTTCTCACGGTAAAGAGGGAATTTACCGTGAGGAACTCAAGGGAGGGTGTGGGCCATGGCCCTGCTTCTGGCACAGATCAGCGACATTCACCTGGACGGCACCGACCGGGCCTCCGAGCGGACCACCCGCGTCATGGACCATCTGCGGGCGCTCCCTCGCCCGCCGGACGCCCTCCTGGTCACCGGCGACATCGCGGACCACGGGGCGGAGTCGGAGTACCGCGAGGCAGCCAAGCTGCTGGCCGCCCCCTTCCCCGTCCTGTGCTGCCCGGGGAACCACGACGACCGCGCGACCTACCGCGACGTCCTGCTCGGTGAGCCGCCCGAGACCGGCCCGATCAACCAGCTGCACCGGGTCGGCGGCGCGGCCGTGCTGATGTGCGACGCCACCATCCCGGGGCGGGACGAGGGCCGGTTCGATCCCGAGACGCTGGAGTGGATCGAGGCCACGCTCGGCGCGCTCGGCCCTGACGTCCCGGCGCTGCTGGCCTTCCATCAGCCGCCCGTGGAGCTGGGCCATCCGATCCCGGACTCCTCGCGGCTGGAGACCGGGCAGCGGCTGGTGGAGCTGCTGGCCGCCCACCCGCAGATCGTGGCCCTGTTGACCGGCCACGCCCACACGGCCGCCGCGTCCTTCTTCGCGGGCATCCCGGTGCTGGTGGCCCCCGCCGTCACCTGGACGCTGCGGATGCCGTGGGAGGGGCCCTCGGTCGCGGACCGCTCCGCGCTCCCGGGAGTGGCCTTCCATCTCCTGGACCGGGAGCACCGGTTGACGACGCACTTCCGGGTGGTGCCGTGACGCCCCAGGCGGCGGCCGGCGGGTTCGCGCTCGCGGTGCTGCCCCTGGTCGCCACCCCTGGGGCCAGCCTGGCCCTGCTGGTCCGGCATGTCGCCGACGCCGGGCGACGGCGGGCTCTCCCGGTCATCCTCGGCACGGCCGGCGGGCTCTATGCGCACGCCGCCATGGCCATGGCGGGGCTCTCCACGCTGGTCGCCGGCTCGGGGCTGGCCTTCACCGCACTCCGGCTGTTGGGCGCCGCCTATCTGGTCGGGCTCGCTGTCTGGACCTGGCGCTCCGCCGGACCACGCGGCGAGAGGCGGCGGGGCGCCTCCGCGCCGCCGGGGCGGTGGCTCGGCGGGCGCCTGGCGTCGTCGGCCTGGGCGCAGTCCCTGCTGGGCAACGTGCTCAACCCCAAGGCGGCCGCGATCTATCTGACCCTCGCGCCACAGTTCCTCGATCCGGCCAGGCCCCTCGGACGACAGCTGTTGCTGCTGGCCAGCGTCCACGCCCTGCTGGTCGCCAGCTGGCTCGGGCTGTGGACGGCCCTGCTCACCCGGGCGGGACGGCTGCTCGCCGGGCCGGGGCCGCGCCGTCTCCTCGCCAGAGCGAGCGCCGTGGCGCTGCTCCTCCTCGGCATACGCTCGGCCGCGACCCTCTGAGCCTCCGGTCGCGGCCGCTCCGAGAACAACTGCATAGTGGAAGTGCTCGGAAGGAGCGCGCATGGAGCACGCCATCTGGGCCGAGGGGCTGGTCAAGCGCTTCGGCGGGACCACCGCGCTGGATGGCGTGGACGTCCAGGCCGCGAAGGGCAGCGTGTTGGGCCTGCTCGGCCCCAACGGGGCGGGCAAGACCACGGTGGTGCGGGTGCTGGCCACCCTGTTGCGGCCGGACGCCGGGCGGGCCAGCGTGCACGGCTACGACGTCTGCTCCGACGCGCACCGCGTGCGCCGCCTGGTCGGGCTGACCGGGCAGTACGCCTCGGTGGACGAGCAGCTCACCGGCATCGAGAACCTGCTGCTGATCGGGCGGTTGCTGGGCATGGCCAGGGGTGAGGCGCGGCGGCGCGGCGAGGAGCTGCTGGAGCAGTTCGGGCTCGCCGACGCGGGCCACCAGGCCGTGGGCGCCTACTCGGGAGGGATGCGGCGCCGGCTGGATCTGGCGGCCAGCCTGGTGGGCAGGCCCCCGGTCCTCTTCCTCGACGAGCCCACCACGGGTCTCGACCCGCGCGCCCGCACCGAGATGTGGGAGCTGACCAGACAGCTGGTCGCGGGCGGCACCACGGTCCTGCTCACCACGCAGTACCTCGACGAGGCGGACGAGTTGGCCGACGACATCGTGGTGATCGACCACGGGCGGGTGATCGCCACCGGCACCCCGCAGGAGTTGAAGGCCAGGGCCGGCGGGAGCACCCTCGCGGTCAGGCCGGAGGACGCGGAGCGGCTGTCCACGGTGCGTCGCATCGTGGGAGAGCTGGCGCGGGTGGAGCCCGAGGTGCAGGGGGCCCTGGTCACCGCTCCGATCACGGACCCGGCCGTGCTGCCGGCGGTGGTTCGCCGGTTGGACGAGGCCGATGTGCGGGTCACCGAGCTGGCGCTGCGGGGTGCCAGCCTCAACGAGGTGTTCCTCAGCCTCACCGGCCGCCCGGCCGAGGAGGTCGAGGCGGCTTCGGAGGAGGGGGACGGCGAGGCGGGACGGCAGGGCGACCCGAGCGAGGAGGTGCCCCGATGAGTGCTCAGGCGGCGACCGGCGGACGTTCCCCCGAGGCCGAGCCGGCGCCCCGCGTCGGGCTGCTGGAGGGGGTCAGACAGAGCCTCACCCTGGCCTGGCGAACCCTGGTGCAGGTGCGTCACAACCCGTTCGAGCTGAGCGACTTCAGCATCCAGCCCATCATGTTCGTGCTGCTGTTCACCTATGTGTTCGGCGGCGCCATCGCCGGGTCGGTGCACGACTATCTGAGGTTCATGCTCCCGGGGATGATCGTGATGAACATGCTGTTCGTCACCCTCTACGTCGGACAGGGGCTCAACACCGACCTGACCAGAGGCTTCTTCGACCGGCTTCGATCGTTGCCGATCGCGCGCTGGGCGCCGCTGGCCGGCCGGATCGCGGCCGACCAGGTGAAGCAGGCGTGGTCGATCCTGCTGGTCTTCGTGGTCGGGCTGATCCTCGGATTCCGGCTGGGACCGCCGGGGGTGCCCGGAATGCTGGGGGCGGTGGTGCTGCTGCTGGTCTTCGCGCTGGCGTTCTCGTGGGTCGCCGTGCTGGTCGGGCTCCTCGCCAAGGACGCCGAGCGGGTGCAGATCTTCGGCTTCACCGCGCTGTTCCCCATCACCTTCGTCAGCAACGTGTTCGTGCCCGCCGACACCATGCCCGGCTGGCTCCAGGCCTTCGTGGACATCAACCCCGTCAGCATCCTCGCGGAGGCATGTCGTGGGCTGATGCTCGGGGGAGCGGTCGCCACCCCCGTGCTCAAGTCACTCGCCTGGGCCCTGGCCATCGCCGTGGTCTTCGCTCCGCTGTCCGTCTGGGTCTTCAAGCGGAAGCTCTGAGCCGTTCCGTTTCGCGTCGGCCGGCTCGGCGGTGTCCAGGGCGTCGGCCTCGTCGAGAGCGTCGGGTTCGTCGAGGGCTTCGGGGTCGGTGGTCGCCGCGGCGGGTGGGGGTGGGGAGCCGGGGCTGAGATAGAAGAGTTCGGGATCGCCCTCGTCCAGGCCCTGCACCAGCCCGACGGGGCGCCAGCCGGTGGCGCGCAGCAGTCGGCGCATCGGTCGGTTGGAGAGGTTGGCTGAGGTGAAGAGCTTCGGCGAGGTGCGGGCCTCGTCGGCGGCGGCCAGGAGACGGGTGCCGACGCCCCTCCGGCGAGCGCCGGGCGCCACCATCAGCAGGGTCACAAAGCCCTGTTCGAAGAAGGTGTACTCCAGCACGCAGTACCCCAGCACCCCGGAGGAGTCCTCGGCGACAAGGGCGAGTCGCTCATCGCACCAGCGCCGCAGATGGGCGCGCCGGGAGTCGTCCCCGGCGGCCGCGATCGGGTCGATGCGGGTCAGCTCCGGCCAGTCCGACGCGGTGGCGCGCCGTATCCCGGTGGTCTGATCGGTGGGTTGGTCGACCATGGACCGCATCATGGCAGCGGTTGCCCGGTCGCGCCGGCCATCCGATGGGACTCGATCCGCCCCGGCCGCCGCCACACGGCGGGCGCGGCGGAGAAAGCCCAGGTGAGATGCGTGGTCGCGGGCGTCGTCGCGGCGAGGACTCGGTTGCCTCCCACGCGGGCCCGTGTGACGATACTCGGCGGCTCGCGAGAGCTGGAGCTTTGGCTTGATTCGGACGATTCGAACGAGGACGCACCGTGACCTATGTCGCCGCCGACACCCGCTATCAGGACATGGCCTACCGGCGCTCGGGCCGCAGCGGCCTGAAGCTGCCGGCCGTTTCGTTGGGCCTGTGGCACAACTTCGGTGCCGAGAGGGCGCTCGACACCCAGACCGCCATCGTTCGTCGGGCGTTCGACCTCGGCGTGACCCACTTCGACCTGGCCAACAACTACGGCCCCCCGCCCGGTGCCGCCGAGGAGAACTTCGGTCGCATCCTCGCGAAGGACCTGCGCCCCTACCGCGACGAGATCGTCGTCTCCACCAAGGCCGGCTATCTGATGTGGGACGGTCCCTACGGCGAGTGGGGCTCCCGCAAGTACATGCTCTCCAGCCTGGACCAGAGCCTGAGCCGCCTCGGGCTGGAGTACGTGGACATCTTCTACTCCCACCGCCCCGACCCCGACACCCCCCTGGAGGAGACCATGGGGGCGCTGGACGCCGCCGTGCGCCAGGGGAAGGCGCTCTATGTCGGCATCTCCAACTACTCGCCCGAGCAGACCCGCGAAGCCGCCCGCATCCTGGGCGAGTTGGGCACGCCGCTGCTGATCCACCAGCCGTCCTACTCGATGTTCAACCGCTGGGTCGAGGACGGCCTGCTCGACGCGCTGGACGAGACGGGCGTCGGCTCCATCGCGTTCTCCCCGCTGGCCCAGGGGCTGCTCACCGACCGCTATCTGAACGGCATCCCGGAGGGCTCGCGGGCCGCCAGCGCCAGCCCGTTCCTCACCCCCGAGGGCCTGACCGGCGACACCCTGGACCGGGTGCGGAGCCTCAACGCGATCGCCGAGCGGCGCGGCCAGAGCCTCGCCCAGATGGCCATCGCCTGGGTGCTGCGCGGCGGCCGGGTCACCTCGGCCCTGGTGGGCGCCAGCAGCGTCAGGCAGTTGGAGGACAACGTCGCCGCGATCAACAACCTGGACTTCAGCGAGGCCGAACTGGCCGAGATCGAGGCCCAGTTGTCGTGACGGCTCGGCCATGGACGCCGGCCGTGGGCGTCCCTCCCGAACCACCCCGCTGAGTCGCCGCCCAGCCCGGGTCCGCCCCCGTTCGCCCCGCCGGGCGGCGGACGCGCCCCGGGCGCGGTGGTTGGCGGGAATCGTCAGAAGCGTGTCATTGCCGCCGGTTCGTCGCCGGCAGCGGAATCGGGACGTGCCCACTCGCCGCGTCGTCTTCGTCGTCTTCCCGCACTTCCAGATCCTCGATCTCGCCGGCCCGCACGAGGTGTTCACCGCCGCAGGCCAGCGGACCGGGGAGGTGGAGATCGAGGTGGTGGCCGCCGAGCGGGGGCCGGTGGTCGCCAGCTCGGGGCTCTCCGTCTCCCCGACCCTGACGGCCGACCAGCTCCAGGGGCCGGTCGACACCGTGATCGCCGTCGGGGGCCGAGGCGTGTACCGGGCCCGCGAGGACGAACGCCTGGTGAACTGGCTCCGGCACACCGCCCAGGGCGCCCGCCGTGTCGCCTCCGTGTGCAGCGGCGCCTTCCTGCTGGCCAGCGCCGGGCTGCTCGACGGGCGCCGGGCCGTCACCCGCTGGGCCTCCTGTGACCGGCTCGCCGCCGACCATCCCGAGGTCGCCGTCGACCCCCGGCCGATCTTCGTTCGGGACGGCCATGTCTGGACCTCCGCCGGCGTCACCGCCGGCATGGACCTCGCGCTGGCCCTGGTCGAGCAGGACCACGGCGCCCAGCTCTCCCGGGAGATCGCCCGGCAGCTGGTGATGTTCGTGCAACGCCCCGGCGACCAGGCGCAGTTCAGCACCCAGTTGGCCGCCCAGCGTCCGGCCCGCGCGCCCGTGCGCGAGGTTCGGGAGTGGATCGTGGACCATCTGGACGAGGACCTGACCGTGGCCGCGCTCGCCGCCCGCGCCGGGATGAGCGAACGCGACTTCGCCCGTGTCTTCCGCGAGGCGGTGGGCCGGACGCCGGCCGGCTATGTCGAGACGGCCCGCGTCGAGGCCGCCCGCAGGCCGCTGGAGACCACGGACGTGACCATGGAGGCCATCGCCCGGTCGTGCGGGTTCGGCACCGCCGAGACCTTCCACCGCAGCTTCAAGCGGCTGTTGACCGTGACCCCGGGCGCCTACCGGGAACGCTTCGCCCGCCCCGGGGCGCTGCCCGGCCCGAGATGACCCCGCGCCGTACCCGAGACGACCCCGCGCTGTACCCGCGACGAACCGCGACGCGTCCGGCGGTGTCGCGCCCCCTCGTCCGCCGCGCCCGGCGGACGCTCCCGCACCGGAGCCCGTCACCGAGACCGGCGAACGTGACCGGCGAACGTGACCGGCGACCGAGACCGGCCGGAGCCCGTCACCGAGACCGGCGAACGTGACCGGCCACCGACGTCCGTCAACCCGTGCACGCCACCAGGCGACCGCCACCCCGAGAACGTGAGGCCATCATGCGCGTCCTGATCCCCCTGTTCCCCGGCGTCACCACCCTCGACGCCGTTGGCCCCTACGAGGTGCTGCGCCAACTCCCCGGCGTCGAGGTGCACTTCCCCGCGCTCACGCCGGGGGTGGTCACCGACGGCGCGAACAACCTGGGGCTGCGGGCCGACTCGGCGTTCGCCGAGTTCGACAGCGCCGATGTGCTGGTCGTTCCCGGTGGCCCCGGGGCCAGGCCGCTCCAGAGCGACGACGTCCTCCTGGCGTGGATCGCGCGGATGCACGCGGGCAGCCGATGGACCACCTCGGTCTGCACCGGCTCCCTGATCCTGGGCGCCGCCGGCCTGTTGCGCGGCCTGGACGCCACCACCCACTGGTCGGCCGTCGCCGACCTGGAGGCACACGGCGCCCGCTACACCGAGGAGCGGGTGGTCGTGCGGGACCGTGTCATCACCGCCGCCGGCGTCTCCGCCGGCATCGACATGGCGCTCACCCTGGCCGAGCGGCTCGCAGGGCCGGTGCCGGCCCGGGCCGCCCAACTGTCCGTCGAGTACGACCCGCAGCCGCCCTTCGACTCCGGCGCGCCCAGCAAGGCCACGCCCGAGGTGATGGCGTATGTGACCGAGCGCCGGCGTCGCTGACCGCTGACATCCGGCACCGGCCGCCGGCCGCACCGGCCGCCGGCCGCACCGGCCGCCGGCCGCACCGGCGACGGCCGGGGGACCGGATTCGTTCGGCGCCCCGGTGGGCAGGGTGAGGTTTGTCATGCACACCTCTTAACGTCCCCCCACAGGAGGCTGACGTGACCCTCAACAAGGCCACCCGGGTGCTGGTCACCCTGCTGGCGAGCCTGGCGCTGCTCTGGACCTCGGGCCAGGCGGTCGCCGACGGCCAGTCCGCCGCGGCGACGACGCTCACCTATGACGTCAGCGGCGCGGAGGAGTTCGTCGACGCCGTGCACGCGGGCGCCGCCATCTGGAACGAGAGCGTCGCCAACGTCCAACTGGAGCCGGCGGGCGCCGGCGAGTCCGCCAACATCGAGATCGTCGCCGACGACGGCTGGCCACGCGCGCTCATGACGAGCCTGGGCAACGGCATCGTCTGGTTCGGCCGCCAGGCCGTGGACGAGGGCTATGACACCACCCGGATCGCCTCCCACGAACTGGGCCACATCCTCGGCCTCCCCGACATCAAGCCCGGCCCGTGCAGCAGCCTGATGTCCGGCTCGACCGCCGGCGTCGCGTGCACCAACCCCTACCCGAACGCGGCGGAGGCGTCGGCCGTGGAGAACGCCTTCGGCGGCGCCCTCGACGTCCCCGCGCACGTCGTCCTCTACCGGGACTGACCGCCCAACCGGGAGGAAGCACCCCGAGCGCGCCGGCGCCTCACCCCCGGTGGGGCGCCGGTCGCGTGCGCCGAGGCGCTCAACGGCGCGCGGCCCACTCCTCGCGCGTCAGCGCGTACTCGACCTCGCCGTGCTCCGAACCCGGGATCGGCTCAGGCCAGTCGCCGGCGAAGGAGCGCACCAGCCGCAGCCCCACCTTCTCCATCACGCGGCGCGAACGGGCGTTGACCGCCATGGTGTTGGCGGTCACCCGCGCCACCCCCAGCTCCGCGAACCCCCTGTCGACCAGGGCCGACGCCCCCTCCGTCGCGAGGCCGCGACCCCAGGCCGACGCCGCCAGCCGATAGCCCAACTCCACCTCGACCCCGGCGGCTCCGGTCCCACCGGCTCCGGCGCCGTTCGCCGACTCCAGCGGCCGGAACTCGAACCACCCCAGGAAGACGCCCGAGTTCCGCTCCTCCGCCGCCCAGTAGCCGCGCCCGGCCGCCCAGCCCGGATGAACGTGCAGCAGTCGCGGCAGGGTGCGCAGCCGAAGCGCCTCGGCGCTGGTCGGCCGGCCCCCGGTGAGGTAGCGCATGACCTCGGGGTCGCTGTCCAGCGCCAACAGCGAGCTGGCGTCCCGCTCGGTGAACGGACGGAGTCTGAGGCGTGCGGTCTCCAGGAAGACATCCATCGCGGCATCCTCACCGCCCCCGGGCCGCGCCGCCACTCCTTAAGCGTCCGGCCGCCTCCCGGGCGCCCGGCCCGAGCGGTCCAGCGCCTGGAACTCCTTCGCCGCCCCGTCGTTGAGCAGGGAGAACGTCGTCCGGAGCGGTCGGCGATGCCGTGCGTTGGTGAGGAGCCGCCGTGAGTTGCCCCGTGGGTGTGCTGGTGCCCGGCCTGCTGGACCGGTCGACGATGGTCACGTTCGCCCAGCGGGCGGAACAGCTCGGTTTTGACTCGCTGTGGATCGTCGAGGACTGCTTCCTGAACGGGGGGATCGCCCAGGCCGCCACCGTGCTCGCCGCCACCGAACGCATCACGGTCGGCCTCGGCCTGCTGCCCGCCGGCGCGCGCAACCCCGCGTTCGCGGCCATGGAGGTGGCCACCCTGGCGAACTTCCACCCCGGCCGCCTGATCGTGACGGTCGGACACGGGATGCCCGACTGGATGCGGCAGGTCGGCTCGTGGCCCGCCAGCCCGCTGACCCTGCTGGGGGAGTATCTGGCGGCGCTCCGGGCGCTGCTGGCGGGGGAGCGGGTCACCGTGTCCGGCCGGTATGTGCGGCTGGACGCGGTCGAGTTGGCCGCCCCGCCGGAGCGACCGCCGCTGGTGCTCGGCGGGGTGCGCGGGCCCAGGTCGCTGGCGGTCTCCGGGCGCGTGGCCGACGGCACGCTGCTGGCCGAGCCGGCGAGCGCCGAGTATCTGGCGGTGGCCAGGGAACAGATCGCCGCCGAGGGCGACCACCTGCTGGTGGCCTACACCGTCGCCGCGCTGGACGAGGACCCGGGCGTCGCCCGCGACCACGCCAGGGACGGGCTGAAGATGGTCGGCGAGCCCGCGTGGGCGCCGCACATCGCGCCCCTGCCGTTCGCCGACGGGCTGGCGGCGCTGCGTCAACAGAGCGGATCGCCCGAGGAGTTCGCCCGCGCGCTGCCGGACGACTGGGTGGACCAGCTCGCCGTCTCCGGCACCCCGGAGCACGGCAGGTCCAGGGTGCGGGCCCTGCACGAGGCCGGCGCCGACCGGCTGGTGGTGATCCCGGCCGGCCCCGACCCGCTGGCGGCCGTCGAGTCCCTCGGTCGCCTGAACTGACCGCGCCGCGCCGGACCGTGCCGCGCCGCGCCGGACCGCGCCGGGGCCGGGGCCGGCCACGCCGAGCCCCCTTTCCGTGACCGCTCCCGCGCCGCTCCGCCACCGTTCCGTCAACCTCCCGCGCGTGGCGCCGTCCGAGGTGTCGCCGAGTCGCCCCGGGCTGTCGCACACTGGTGCCACACGCCAGGCGAGAGCCGCCCGAGGACGGGAACGAGAGACGGGAGTGATGCGGCGTGGCCTCTGGAGTTGAACGGTCACTGGGCAGGTTGGTGCGCAAGCACCACACGGACAACCGCCGGCGCGCTCGGGTCGGTTGGGGTGCGGTGGGGCTGGCGGTCGTGGGGCTCGCTGCGGCGGGCTGGGCGGCGTTCGGGGACGGGCCACCGGCGGTGGGAGTCCTGGGCGCCGCGCTCGCGCTGGGCGCCCTGGCGCTCGCGGCGCGCGTCTGGCGCCGCTGCCGGCGCGACCGGGGCGAGGTGTACGTGGTCCGCGAGCACGGGCTCACCCGGCGGGCCGCCGGCCGGCTGACCGTGGTGCCGTGGACGGACATCGTCTCCGTGACCTCCGCCAGGCACCGCTACCCGCTCGCCCGCTTCCTGGGCCGTGACGTGGTCTGCCGCTGCGAACTGAAGGGCGGCGGCACCCTGCGCG
Organism: Streptomyces triticirhizae; assembly: GCF_003696235.1. Classification (GTDB taxonomy): domain Bacteria; phylum Actinomycetota; class Actinomycetes; order Streptomycetales; family Streptomycetaceae; genus Streptomyces; species Streptomyces triticirhizae. The sequence goes on along the minus strand of NZ_RFFJ01000004.1, from coordinate 81,695 downwards.
TCAGCGGCTTCGTCGAGGAGACGGAACTGCTGGTCAGCGCCATCAACGGGAGGCAGCGCCGGCCGGCCGCGCAGCGCGAGCCCCAGAGGAGCGCCTGACCCGGGGGTCTCGACCCCGCGCCGCCCCGGGCCGAAGGACCGGCCCGGGGCGGCGGCCTGCCGGGAACCTGCCGGGAACCTGCCGGGAACCGTGCGGGCTTGACCTTCGAGTCGGGTGGAAGGTTTACCGTTTCCGCCATGGACACCCTGCGGATCTCCCAACTCGCCGCGCGCACGGGCGTTCCCGCGACCACGCTCCGCTACTACGAGTCGGCCGGCCTGCTCCCCGCCGCGCGGACGCCGGCCGGGTACCGGGTCTACGGTCGCGACGCCGTGGACCGCCTGGCCTTCATCGCCACGGCGAAGCACCTGGGCCTCTCGCTGGAGGAGATCGCGGAGCTGCTGGCGGTCTGGGAGGCGGCCGACTGCCGCGCGGTCCGGGCCGATCTGCGGCCCCGGGTCCTGGCGCGGCTGGCGGCGGCCGAGGAACGGGCGGCCGAACTGGCCTCGTTCACCGCGACCCTCCGTGCCGCGCTGGCGCGGCTTGACGCGCTGCCCGACCGCTCCGGCCGGTGCGACCCGAGCTGTGTCTTTCTCGAACCGCCCGACGCCCCCGAGCCCGGGCCGCCGGTGGCCGAGCCGCCCGTGGCCTGCTCGTTGGACGGCGGCGGATTCGCCGAACGGACGGCCGCCTGGCGCCGCCTCACCGAGGGCGCCCGACGCGCCCCGCTGCCCGGCGGGGTGCGGCTGACCGTGCCGGCGGACCGCGCGGCGGCGCTCGCCGAGTTGGTCGTGTCCGAGCAGCGGTGTTGCCCGTTCCTCGCGTTCCGCCTCGTCTTCGACGGCCCCGAGCTGCACTGCGAGGTGAGCGGGCCGGCCGAGGCGGCGGAGCTGCTCGACGGGCTCTTCGGCCCGCCGGAGGCGCCCGAGGACCGGCCGCCCGGCCCGGCCCGTTGAACGCGCCCCCGCCCGCCCCCAACTCCCGCTCCCCGAGGACGCTCCATGCTGGTCACCCGTTCCGTCGCGCTCTTCGTCGTCGCCGCGCTCTTCGAGATCGGCGGCGCCTGGCTGGTCTGGCAGGGGGTGCGCGAACACCGGGGCTGGATCTGGGGCGGCGCCGGGGCGATCGCCCTCGGGCTCTACGGGGTGGTCGCGACCTTTCAGCCTGACGACAACTTCGGTCGCATCCTGGCGGCCTACGGTGGCATCTTCGTGGCCGGTTCGATCGCTTGGGGAATGGTCGCGGACGGGTATCGACCCGACCGCTATGACGTGATCGGCGCCGCCGTGTGCCTGGTCGGCATGGCCGTGATCATGTACGCGCCGCGCGGCGGGCAGTGAACCGCGTCGCCGAGGCCCCGGCCCGGTCGCCGACGCCCCCTGCGGGGCACGGCGGTTGGTGTGACCCCACGGAGCTTTCGATCACTTTCGGTGGGAGTCCGACCATGGAACACCGCCACTCGGACGGGTTTGATGTGCTGGGGCGTGCCGTGTGGCCGTGGGGACAACGACCCGACGGAGCGCCGACCGTTCGGCAGCGATCCGAAGGAGTGCCGATGGAGCCGTGGCAACCCGCCCCACCCCACCGGATGGTCACCCTCAGGGCCCTGGTGAACCGCCTGATCCCGGCCGAGGACCACCCGGCCGGGTGGGAGGCGGGTCTCGACACCTTCCTCCCGCGCATCCTGGCCGGCGACGCGCGCCGCCTCGCGCCCCTGGTCGAGACCGGCCTCGGCCTGCTGGACCACGAGGCGTGCGCGCGGAACGCGGGCGGTCCCAGCTGCGGTGTGCGCTTCGCGGACCTGGCCCCGGCCGAACAGGACGTGGTGATCGAGGAGTTGCTCGACGGCGAGGCCAGGGCCGAGTGGGGCGGGACCGATCCCGAGGAGTTCCTGCGGACCGTGATCCGGCTCGCCGCCCAGGGCTTCTGGGGCGACCCCGGCAACGGCGGCAACCGCGAGGGCCTCTCCTGGCGGCTGATCGGCTACCGCGAGCGGCCCGGTTCGGCCTCGTGGCCGGAGCCCGACGACGCCCCGCCGCCCACCGTCGACTGGGACGCCGTCGCGGGCCACTACGACGCCGTGGTGGTGGGCTCGGGGGCGGGCGGCGGCGTCGCGGCCTGTGTGCTGGCCGAGGCCGGCCACCGGGTGCTGCTGGTGGAGCGCGGCGAGTGGCTCACCCCGGCCGGACTGCGCGCCGACCACCTGCGCGGCCAGCGCCGCGTCGCCGTCAACGGCGCCTACGACGCCACGGCCGGCCCGCCGGCCGAGGGCAACCCGAGGGTGGCGGCCGGCCTGGCCGGCGACGAGACCGTCTGGCCTGACGACGCCCGCTGGAACAACAACGCGATGACCGTCGGCGGCGGAACCCGCGTCTATGGCGCGCAGGCCTGGCGGTTCTGCCCCGAGGACTTCCGGATGGCCAGCCTCTACGGCGTCCCCGAGGGCAGCGGCCTCGCCGACTGGCCGCTGGACTACGAGGAGTTGGCGCCCTACTACGACCGCGCCGAGTGGGAGATCGGGGTGAGCGGGGACCCGCGCGGGAACGCGTTCGCCGGCGAGCGCGCCCGGGGCTACCCCATGCCGCCGGTGCGTCCCAACGCGGTGGCGGGACCGCTGGCCAGGGGCGCAGGGGAGCTGGGCCTGGCGACCTCGCCGGTGCCGCTGCTGATCAACTCGACTGCCTACAACGGGCGGGGCGGCTGCCTGAACTGCGCCGCCTGCGTCGGCTTCGGCTGCCCGGGAGACTTCAAGAACGACACCAGGAACACCGTGATCCCCCGGGCCCTGGCCACCGGCCGCTGCGATGTGCTCACCGGGGCGCGGGCCGAGCGGCTGGTCACCGACTCGGCCGGCCGGGCGGTCGCCGTCGCGCTCGTCGGCCGACGGCCGGGGCCCGACGGGGAACGAGGGGAACGGGTGCTGCGGCGCGAGGTGCGGGCGCGCGCCTTTCTGCTGGGCGCCGGCGCGATCGAGACCGCGCGCCTGCTGCTCAACAGCCCGTCGGCGCGGGAGCCCAACGGCCTGGGCAACAACCACGACCAGGTGGGGCGCCATCTCCAGGGCCACGGCTACGCCGGGGCGCACGCCCTCTTCGACGAGGTGGTCCAGGACTGCGTGGGCCCGGGGCCGAGCATCGCCTGCAACGACTTCCGGCACCACAACCCGGGCGTCGTGGGCGGCGGGATGCTGGCCAACGACTTCGTGCCGACCCCGTTGCAGGCGTACCAGACGTTGCTCTCGCTGGGGCAGATCCCGAGTTGGGGGAGCGCGGCCGTCCGGGGGCTGCGGGAGCTGTACCCCCGGCTGGCGATGGTGACGGGGCCGGTGCACGAGGTGCCAAGCCCGACCTCCCGGGTGACCCTGGCGACCGGCGTCAGGGACTCGTTCGGCATACCCGTGGTGCGCCTGGCCGGTCGGCCGCACGAGGCGGACCTGGCCGCGAAGCGGCTGCTGGCCGAGAAGGCCGAGAGCTGGCTGCGGGCCAGCGGGGCGCGGGCGGTGTTCCCGTTCGGCACCGTCCAGGCCACCCATCCCAGCGGCGGCCAACACCAGGCCGGTACCTGCCGGATGGGCGAGGACCCCGCGAACTCGGTCACCGACTCCTGGGGGCGGGTGTGGGGGCACGCCAATGTGCGGGTGGTGGACGCCTCGCTCCATGTGACCAACGGGGGCGTCAACCCGGTGCTGACCATCCTCGCGCTGGCCTACCGGGTCGCCGGGCGGGCCGCCGAGGAGTTGGCCTGAACCCTCCGGACCGCCCCGGGACCGACCGCCCCGGACCGCGGTGAAGCCCGTGGGAGGGCGGGCGTTCCGTTCCGTGGGGGGCCGGTGAAGGCGCAGCTCAGACCGGTCATAGGATGACGTGATCATTGCCTCTCCGGGGGCGGAGCGCCCCGCGTTCCGCCCCCGAGGGCTGACCACGGGGATCATCACACTTCACCACGGGGGGAGTTCGACGTGTCGCGAGCCGGTGTGCGCGAGAGTCCGCGAGGTCGGGGCCGGAAGCGGCGCCGGGGAACGGGAAGGGTCGGCGGCGCGGTCGCGGCGGCGGCCTCGCTGCTGGCGCTGAGCGGGTGCTCGATGGCCACCGTCTCTCCCGCCGACGCCCGTGGTGAGCCGGCGGCCGAGGGCGCGGTGAGCCTGGAGGGGCCGGACTGCGACGAACTGAAGTGCATAGCCCTGACATTCGACTCCGCGCCCAGCGAGCACACCCCCGAACTGCTGGAGATCCTGCGCGAGGAGGAGGTGCCGGTGACCTTCTTCCTGCTGGGAAGGAACCACGTCGACACCTACCCCGAGCTGGTCCGGCGGATGGTCGACGAGGGGCACGAGGTGGCCAACCACACCTGGACCCACCCGCGTCTCACCGATCTCGACCGGGACGAGGTGCGCGAGGAGCTGTCCAGGACCCAGGAGGCGATAGCCGACCTGACGGGCGTCACGCCCACCCTGATGCGCCCGCCCCAGGGGCGGACCAACGACATGGTGGGCGAGGTCAGTCGGGAGCTGGGGCTGGCCCAGGTGCTCTGGAGCGTCACCGCCAAGGACTACGAGACCACCGACTCCGAGCTGATCGAGGAACGGGTCCTGGACGGCGCCGACCGGGACGGGATCATCCTGCTCCACGACCTCTACGACGGAACGGTGCCGGCGGTGCCCGGGATCATCGAGCAGCTCAAGGCCGAGCACTACACCTTTGTCACCGTGACCCAGCTGCTGGCCCCCGGCGCGGCCGAGCCGGGGCGGGTCTACCGCTGAGCCGTCGAGGCCGTCGGGGCCGTCCCGTTTCCCGGGAACAACGCCCGCCGGGCGGGCGGGCGTTGACGGAGTGAGCACTCACTCCTTAGGGTTCCGGCATGAGCGAGGAACCTCGCCCCCGCCGCCGGGCGCCCGGGATGAGCGCCGAGCAGCGGCGCGCGATGATCGTGGCGGCGGCCGTGCCTCTGCTGGTCGAGCACGGCGCGGCCGTCACCACCAGCCGCATCGCCCGGGCCGCCGGCATCGGTGAGGCCACCGTCTTCCGGGTCTTCCGCGACAAGGACGAGGTGCTGGCCGCCTGCGTGAACGAGGTGGTCAACCCCGACCATGTGCTGCGCGAGCTGGCGGCGATCCCGCCGGAGCGCCCGCTGGCCGAGCGGCTGGTCGAGGCGGCCGAGGCGCTGCGCGCCCATCTGTCCCGGCTGGTCACGATGTTGGGCGCCCTGACGACCTCCGGCTACCAGCCGGAGCGACGCGGCGGCCCCGGGCCCGGCGGCCCGCCCGGGCGCGGAACGACGCGCGAGTCGGACATGACCGCCGTGCGCGACGCCATCGTCGAGGCCGTCGTGGAGCTGATCCGCCCCGACCGGGAACGACTGCGCCTCCCGGCCGAGCGGCTGGCCGCGATCTTCGTCGGCTCGCTCTCCAACCAGTTCGCCCCCGGCGCCGCCAACGCGGCCGTGGACCCCGAGGAGTTGGTCTCCGTGCTGCTCCACGGCGCCGTCCGATCGGAAGGCAGCCCTTCGTGACCATCACCCTCAACCACGCGCTGATCCCCGCCCGCGACCACCTCGCCGCCGCCGACTTCCTGGCCTCGGTGCTCGACCTTCCCCGGCTGCCGCCAGACGGCCAGGGCGGGCACTTCGCGCCCGTGCGGGTCAACGACACCCTGACCCTGGAGTTCGTGGCCGACGAGCGGCCGGCCGCCCAACACCTGGCGTTCGACGTGGACCCGGAGACCTTCGACGGGATACTGGCCCGGCTGACGGCGGCCGGCGTCCCCTTCGGCGACGACCCCTCGGACCCGGCCAACGGCTCCACCGCGCACCCGCTGTGCGCACGCGGGCTGTACTTCGTCGACCCGGACGGGCACCTGTGGGAGGTCATGTCCCCGGCGTGACCCGCGTCGGCCACGAGGCACCGACGCCCCGGTCCACCGCGTCTGACGCCGCGGTCTGATCCGACGAGACTCTACGGACACGACCTAGATTGAGGGGGCGACTTCATCCGCACCGCTCAAGGAGGATGACATGACGGCATCTGATGGCACCCCGGTCTCCCACTCGGGAACGTTCGACCTGGGCGGGGACCTGCCGGTGCGTCGGCTCGGCTACGGGACGATGCAGCTGACCGGGCCCGGGGTGTGGGGCGATCCCGCCGACCCCGACGAGGCGGTGCGGGTGCTGCGGCGGGCGGTCGAGCTGGGCGTCACGCTGATCGACACGGCCGACGCCTACGGCCCGTTCACCGCCGATCTGCTGCTGCGCCGCGCCCTCCACCCCTATCCGGACGATCTGGTCATCGCCACCAAGGCCGGCTTCGCCCGCACCGGGCCCAACGCGTGGGTGCCGCTGGGGCGCCCCGAGTTCCTGCGGCAGCAGGTCGAGTTGAGCCTGCGGCACCTGGGCGTGGAGCGGATCGACCTGTTGCAGCTGCACCGGATCGACCCCACGGTGCCGCTCGCCGACCAGCTCGGCACCCTGGCCGCCCTCCAGTCGGAGGGCAAGATCCGGCACATCGGGCTCAGCGAGGTGAGCATCGCCGAGATCGAGGAGGCGTCAGCGCACGCCACCGTGGTGTCCGTGCAGAACCGCTACAACCTCGCCGACCGCGCCGCCGAGGACGTGCTGGAGTACGCGGAGCGCGACGGCCTCGCGTTCATCCCGTGGTTCCCGTTGGCGACCGGGGCGTTGGCGAAGGGCGACGGGCCGCTGGCCCGCGCGGCGGCCGAGCACGGGGCCTCTCCCTCGGCGCTGGCCCTCGCCTGGTTGCTGCGCCGCTCGCCCGCGATCCTGCCCATCCCCGGCACCTCCTCCGTGGCGCACCTGGAGGACAACGTGTCGGGCGCCGAAGTCGAGCTGACGGACGAGGAGTTCGAGGCGCTGACCGCCGCCGTGTGACCACTCCCGGGTGAGCGGCGGGGGCGCCGGCGGTCAGCCGTCGAGCGCGCTCAGGGCGTCGGCGGCCAGCAGGGACGCCTCCGCCACGGCGTCCGCCGGCTGGCCGTCCGGCGCCCAGCTCTGCCGGGCCACGGTGATCACCACATTGGACCGTCGGTGGCTCAGCTCGATGCCGCCGGGGGTGTCCTCCCGTCGCCAGGTCGTCCCCTCGACGTCCAGGCCGCCGCCGGCGTACGGCGTCCAGCCGAAGGACTCCCCGGCCGCGTCAGCCGGCGCGGCCTCGGCGGAGCCCCGCCAGGGATGGAGCCGGTAGACAAGGGTGAACCTGGCCTCGTCGTGGGCCAGTTCGCACCGCACACTCCGGAACTCCTCGGCTTCGGTGACGGTCGGCTGCTCGGCCGCCGGGAGTCCGCCGCGGACGACGTCCAGTCCGGCCAGGCTCTCCTCGGCGACCGCGCACGGGTCGGGCACGCTCGCCACCGTGGCGCTCCCCGGCCACCACGGCGCGTCCCAGGGGTGGTCGCTCCGCAGCGACCAGCCGGCGGCCACGGCGACCGCGACCAGCACCACGGCCCAGCGCATCAGCAGCCGGCGCCCGGTCCACGCGCCGGCCGGCGGAGTGCTCAGGGCCGGGGCCCCGGACTCCGCCTCGGGTATCGCGGCGCGCAGCCGCGCCACCGCCGCCTCGAACGCCCCCGGCCCCTGGGCCAGATGGCCCCGGGGCGCCGGCAGCCGCAGCCGCTCCCCGTCGCGCAGCAGCGCCTCGGAGCCGCTCGCGTCCACCGTGATCAGCCGTATGTGGTGCCAGGGCACGGCCCTGGCCTCACCGAGGGCCGCGCCGACCCGCAGCAGCGCCCCGGACGCCGTCAACCGCGCCCTGGCGTGCCACACCAGCCGCCAGAGTGCGAGCAGCGACAGCGCCGCCCCGCACAGCCGCAGCCAGGCCAGCCCCTCCCGGTGCGCGAGGACCGTGCCCGCGACCAGCAGCGCCAGCAGCACCGCGTATCCGGGAACGGCGCCCCGCACCGCGCCGATCGCCCTCCGCGTCAAGTCCTCGTCCCCCTGCCCCGCCACGTCCCATCGCCCCCCGTGGTCAACCGGTCTCCGACAGTGTGGCACGGGGGTCTGACAGCGGGATGCCGACGAGGTCACGGCCCCGCACCGGGTCGGCGACGGCCGGGGCGACGGACGCGTCAGCGCCCGGGCACCGCGGCGACGAAGGCGGGGGAGGCCACCCGGTGGCGGGCGCGTTCCGTCAGCTCCCCGGTGGCCGGGTCCAGATCGAGGCCGACCACCACGTCGCCCGTCTGTCCCGCCGCGTACATCCGCGTGCCGTCCAGCGAGAAGTGTCGTGGCCAGGGGGCGCCCGGCGACTGCTCGGCGACGGCGCGCGGCGGGGCGTCCTCGGCGAGCGCGAACGCGGTGACCGTGTCCGGGCCGCGGTTGGAGACGAAGCCGAACCGGCCGTCGGCCGTCAACGCCAGCTGGGCGCAGTGGTTCCGCTCCGGCCGGCCCGAGGCCGGCACGCCCTCGCCCGCCTCGAAGACGCCGGGGGCCGACTCGCGCAACGGGATCAGCTCGCTGGTCAACTCGGTCACCACATAGGCCCGTTGCCCGCCGGCCCTGACCAGCTGCCGGGGCCCGCAGCCGGCCGGGAGCCGGGAGGCGACGCGGTCCACCAGCCGGCCCTCGGGGGTCAGCCGGTAGGACCAGAGGGTGTCCGTTCCCAGGTCCACCACGGTGGCCAGGGTGCCGGTGGCGTCCAGCGCCACCATGTGCGCGTGCGGCGCCTCCTGGCGTTCCGGGTCGGGGCCCGAGCCCTCCAGCTCGGCCAGGTCCGTGCGCCCGGTGGGCACGCCCCGCTCGTCCAGGGCGAGAACGGCGACGCTGCCGCTGCCGTAGTGCGCCGCCAGCGCGTGGCGGCCGTCCGGGGTGACCGTCAGATGGCAGGGCGCTGACCCGCCGCTGTCCAGGGTGCCCAGCACGCGGGGCGTGCCGTCGGCGTCCAGGGTGAACGCGGTGACGCCGCCGAGGTCCAGCTCGTTGACCGCGTAGCCGACCGGCAGCCTCGGGTGCCAGGCCAGCCAGGAGCAGCCGGACACCTCCAGTTCGGCGACGGTGGACAGCGTTCCCCCGGCGTCCTCCCTGAGCACGGTGAGCCCGGGGCCCGAGCCGCCGCTGTCCTCGGTGTAGGACCCCACACAGATCAGCCGGTCACCCATCTCGCTCCGTCCGTCGCGCCGTTGGTGCCCTCACACGGTACCGGCGGGCGGGTCGGACCCCGTTCGGGCCGGTCAGGTCGTGGTGGCCCGAGAAGGCGCGCGGCAGCTCCGGGTAGGCGGAGCTGGGTGGATGGGGTCCGTCTGGTGGCGGCGGGCGACGGCGCCATCCGTGCGCCCGCCTCGACGGCGGTGACCCGGCAGCCGCGTCGGCCCCGGCTGTTTTCTATATAGAAGAAGTTTGTCAAGCTCTATTTCTCATGAGTGGAACTCGTGAGAGATTGGCCGCATGGCAGCACTACAGCGTGGACTCAAGGACGGACCCGTGCTCGTCGTCGGGGGCGGGCCGGTCGGGATGGTGGCGGCGGCCTCGCTGGCCCGGCTGGGCGTTCCGGTCGTCCTGATCGAGGCCGAGGACGAGCCCAAGACCGACTGGCGGGCCTCCACCTTTCACGCGGCGACGCTCGAACTCCTCGACGAGCTGGGCGTCGCCGAGCAGATGCACGCCGAGGGTCTGCGCGTGCCGATCTACCACTTCAGGGACCGCGCCGAGGGCCTGGTCGCCGCGTTCGACTTCTCGCTCCTCGCCGACGAGACCCCCTATCCCTACCGGCTCCAGCTCAACCAGCAGCACCTGGTCCGGATGCTGCACCAGCGGCTGCGCACCACCCCGGGCGTGGAGCTGCGGTTCGGCTGCCGGGTGACCGGGCTGCGCGCGCGCCCCGGCGGCGGGGTGACCGTCGAACTGCACACCCCCGACGGGCCGCGCGAGCTGACCGGCTCCCACGCGATCGGCGCGGACGGCGCCGGCAGCACGGTGCGGAACGCGCTGGGCGTGGAGTTCACCGGCTTCACCTACCCCGAGCGCTTCCTGATCGCCAGCACCTCCGTCGACCTCTCCCAGGCGCTGCCCGGGATCGCCGAGGTCAACTATGTCGCCGACCCGCGCGAGTGGCTGTTCCTGCTGCGCACCCCCGAGTCCTGGCGCGCGGTCTGGCCGGTGCCGGCCGGGCAGAGCGAGGAGGAGGCGCTGGCGGTGGAGACCCTGCGGCGCCAGTTCCAGGGCGTGGCGCCCTGGCCCGGCGGCTACCCGATCATCGACCGCCAGCTCTACCGCGTCCACCAGCGGGTCGCCGAGACCTTCCGGGTCGGGGACGTGACGCTGATCGGCGACGCCGCGCACATCAACAGCCCGATGGGCGGCGTCGGGCTCAACAGCGGCATCCACGACGCCGTGGACCTGGCCCGCCGCCTCGCCCGCATCGCCGAAGGCGCCGACGCGGACGCGGAGTTGGACACCTTCGCCGAACGCAGGCGGCGGATCGCCGTGGAGTATGTGCGGGCCGACACCCAGCGCAACACCGACCGGCTCCGGGAGACCGACGAGGCGCGCCGCCGCGCCTCGCACGCGGAGATGCGCGCCATCGCCGCCGACCCGGAGCGCGCCCGCGCCCATATGCGCCGGGCCTCGCTGCTGGAGAGCGTGCGGCGCTTCGGGATCGGCCTGCCGCCCGGGCGCACGCCGGAGCGCGCCACCAGCGCGAGCAGCCACTGAACGCGCGCCCAGGCCTGCACTCAAAGAGACGGATCACAGCCGACCGTTGGCGACCCGTTGCCGCCCGTTATCGAACGTTGCACCAACCGATGTCGATCGATCAGGAGGCCCCCATGTCCACCGCCGAGGAGATCCGGACGTCCGACGGGACCCCGGAGCCCGGGGACGCCGAGCCGGCCGTCGAGCCCGAACTGAGCGCGCTCTACCGGGACATCGACGCCGCCGGGCTGCGCCCCCTGTGGACCATCACCGAGCAGCTGCTCACCCCGACCCCACGCCCGAAGGCGGTGCCCTGGCTCTGGCGCGGCTCGGTGATGCGCCCGTTGGCCGAGCGCGCCATCCGCCTGGTCCCCGTGGAGCGCGGCGGCGAACGACGGGTGCTGTCCCTCACCAACCCCGGCCTGGGCGGCCGGCCCTACGCGGCCGGCACCCTGTGGGGCGCGCTCCAGTGCCTGGGCCCCCGGGAGACCGCGCCCGCGCACCGGCACACGCCGGGCGCCATCCGCTTCGTCACCGAGGGCGCTGGCGTGTGGACCACCGTGGACGGCGACGCCTGCGACATGCGCCCCGGCGACCTGGTGCTCACCCCCGGCGGCGCCTGGCACGACCACGCCAACGGCGGCGACGGGCACATGTACTGGTTCGACGGCCTCGACCTGCCGATGATCGAGGCGTTGGACGCGGTCTTCTTCGAGCAGCACCCCGAGCCGCGCCAGCCGGTCGAGGGCGAACACAACCGCTCCGAGCGGGAGTTCGCGGCCGAGGGTGGCGCGTTCGCCGACACCATGGTGGCCGGCGCGGTGCGTGGCCCGCTGGACCCCGAGCCGTCCCGGCTGCTGGTCTACCGCTGGGCGGAGACCGACCGCCGGCTGACCGAGCTGGCCGCTGGCACGGACGAGCCGCTGGTCAGCCTGGAGTTCACCAACCCGCGCTCGGGCGCCAGCGTGCTGCCCACCCTCTCCTGCGGGATGCACCGGGTGCGGCCCGGCGGCGCCTCGCTGCCGGTGCGGCGCAGCGGCAACCGGATCTACGTGGTCTTCCGGGGCGAGGGCCACAGCGTGATCGAGGGGCGCCGCTTCGACTGGACGGCGGGCGACATGTTCGTGGTCCCGTCCTGGGCGGCCGAGGAACACCACTCGGCCGAGGGCGCCGACCTGTTCTCGCTGGGCGACGACCCGGTGCTGCGGGCCCTGGGCGTCTACCGCGAGGAGTCCCTCCCGAACGCCCAGGCCGTCACCGACGTCTTCGGCGGCTGACCCGCAACGGGCGACCGCCGCACCACCGCACGGCACCGTGAACCGGCCGCGCCGAAACCGGCCGCCGGAGAGATCGAAAGGCAGACGAGATGAAGCTGGCGCTCTTCGACGACCACCGCCTGGGCGTGGTGGACGAGACGGGGGAGTCGCCCCGAGTGGTCGACGTCACCGAGGCGTTGGGCTGGCCGCACGACCCCGACCCGCTGACCGCCGGCTGGTGGCGTCGGCTGTGCCGGGACTTCTCGCGGGTGCGCGGCCGGCTGGCCGAGGCGGCGGCCGCCGGCGAGGGCCGACCGCTCGCGTCGGTGCGGCTGCGCGCCCCCGCCCTCAACCCGAGCAAGATCGTGGCCTGCGCCTGCAACTACGCCGACCATGTCGCGGAGATGCACGGGGTGCAGGAGCGGACCCTGGGCGGGGTCGAGTCCTGGATGATGAACTTCGACGTCTTCCTGAAGGCGCCGTCCTCCCTCTCCGGGCCCGCCGAGGACATCGTGCTGCCGAGCGAGATCGTCGAGGCGGGACAGGAGATCCACCACGAGTCGGAGCTGGTGATCGTCGTCGGCGAGGGCGGGACCGACATCCCCGAGGAGCGGGCGTTGGACCATGTCCTGGGCTACACCCTGGGGTTGGACATCACGGTGCGCTCGGCCGCCGACCGCTCGCGGCGCAAGAGCTACGACACCTTCAGCCCGCTCGGCCCGGTGCTGGTGACGGCCGACGAGGTGGGCGACGCGGGCGGCCTGGAGATCTGGCTGGACGTCAACGGCGGGAAGCGTCAACACGTCAACACCCGCGACCTGTTGACGCCGGTGCCGGCGATCGTGTCCTATGCCTCGCACATGATGACCCTGCTGCCGGGCGACCTGATCTTCACCGGGGCGCCCCCCGGCGTCGGCGCGATCGTGCCGGGCGACACCGTGCACGCCTCGATCACCGGCGTGGGCGCGCTGACCCTGTCGGTGCGGCGGGGCTGAGCGCGCCGTCGAGCGAGGCTGAGCGCGACCGACCGCGACCGACCGCGACCGGAGCGGGGCCTCGGGGCAGCGGTTTCCCTACCCCGAGGGACCCCTCAACAGAAAAGAACTGGGCTAGAATTCTTTTATGTCGAATGAAGTGTCGGGGGCCAGCTCGGTGGACAACGCCCTCCGCCTCCTCGAACTGATCGGGGAGCGGAAGGCGTTGCGCGTCTCGGAGGCCGCCGGTGAGCTGGGCGTCGCGCCCTCGACCGCGCACCGGCTGCTCAACGCCCTGCGCCGGCGGGGCTTCGTGATCCAGGAGAAGCCCAACACCGCCTACCGTCCAGGGCCGGTGCTCAACGAGATCGGCCTGGCCGCCATCGGCCGGGTGGACATCCGGCAGGTGGCCAGGCCGGTGCTGGAGGAGGTGCGGGACCGCACCCAGGAGACGGTCAGCCTCTCGCTGTTGGAGGGGCGCAACGTCCGGTTCATCGACTGCGTCGAGAGCCCCCGCGCCGTCCGCGTCGGCAACCGCACCGGCGTCGTCCTGCCGGCCCACTGCACCGCCGCCGGCAAGGCGATACTGGCCGCCATGCCCGAGCCGGAGCTGACCCGGCGCTACGACGGCGCCGAGCTGACCACCCGCACCACCGCCTCGGTCGCCGACTGGCCCAGCCTCGCCGCCGAGTTGGCCGAGATCCGACGCACCGGCTACGCCGTCAACATCGAGGAGGGCGAACGCGGCATCTCCGCCGTGGCCGCCGTGCTGCGGGACCGCGCCGGCACCCCGCTGGCCTCGTTGGCCGCCGTCGTCCCGGCGCACCGGCTGCCGTCCCGGGCCGAGGCGGGCGAGCTGGCCGAGCACCTGCTCGCGGCACGCGACCACCTCCAGGAGACCCTGCGCGGCCACTTCACCGCCTGAGCGGAGGGAACGGGGGCCGGATTCAGGCCACCGCGTAGAGGGCGCAGGCCAGGCCGAAGCCCATCACGGCGATCAACGTCTGGAGCACCGTCCACGTTCTGAGCGTGGTGCGCACATCCATGTTCATGAACCGCCCCACCAGCCAGAACCCCGAGTCGTTGACATGGCTGGCGATCACCGAGCCGGCCGCCAGCGCCAGCACCAGCGCGGCCAGGGCCACCGCCGAGAACCCGCCGCCCTCCACGACCGGCTGCATCAGCCCGGCCGCCGTGGTCAGCGCCACGGTCGCCGAGCCCTGCGCGATCCGCAGCGCCGAGGCGATCACGAACGCGGCCACGATCACCGGCAGCCCCAGGTCGGCCAGGCTCTCCGAGAGCGCGTCGCCGATTCCGCTGGCCCGCAGCACCGCGCCGAACATCCCCCCGGCGCCGGTGATCAGAATGATCGAACAGACCGGCCCCAGCGCGGAGTCGGTCAGCTCCTCCACCACCTCCCGGCCCCGGCCGCGCCGGGTGCCCAGCACATGGCCGGCCACCAGCACCGCCACCAGCAGCGCCACCGGCGTCGAACCCAACGCCCGCGCCGGCGCGTACCAGCCCTCCTCGCCGCTGACCCAACCGGCCGCCCGGGCCGCGTCCAGGCCCGTGTTGGCGAAGATCATCACCAGCGGGAGCAGCAGCAGCGCGATCACCGTGCCGGGGCGCGGCGGCTCCTCCTGGTCCTCGGCCCGGGGACCCCCGGTGAGCAGTTCGGGCACCGGGAGGACCACCCGCCGCCCCGCCCACAGCCCGAAGAGATAGCTGGTCACGTACCACGTGGGCACCGCGATCAGCAGTCCGAACACCGTCACGAGCCCGAGGTCCGCGCCCAGCAGCTCGGTGGCGGCCACCGGGCCAGGGTGCGGCGGCAGGAACGCGTGCATCACCGAGAACGCGCCGGCCGTGGGCAGGCCGTAGCGCAGCACCCCGCCGCCGAGCCGGCGCGCCACGGCGAAGACGATCGGCAGCATCACCACCAGGCCGGCGTCGAAGAAGATGGGAAAGCCGAAGATCAACGAGGCCACGCCCAGCGCCAGCGGAGCCCGTTCCTCGCCGAAGCGCCGGATCATGGCGTCGGTCAACGACTGGGCGCCGCCGCTGACTTCGATCAGCCGGCCCAGGATCGCGCCGAGGCCGACCAGCAGCGCCACATTGGCCAGGGTGTCCCCGAAGCCGCCGGTGAGAGTCGGCAACACCTGCTCCGAAGGGATGCCGGTGGCAAAGGCCGTTCCCAGACTGATCGTGATCAGCGCCAGGAACGCGTGCATCCGAAGGACGATGATCAGAAACAGCAGGGCGGCGACCGCCACCCCGGCTATGGACAACAGCCAACCCGTGGAGAGGGTCTGCACCCACTCGGTCTCCGGCTCCATCGCGACAGCTCCGTTGCGGTCGGGTCCAGGGACCCGCCCGAGGGCGGGCGTCGGGGGACCGTACCAGCGGCCCCGCCGGCCCCGAAAGACCGCCTCGTCCCCTCGCGTTGTCAGTGGCGGGGGGTAGCCTCCCGGAGGCGGAGAGCGAGAAGAGGGGGCCGCACATGGCAGGGGAGCGACGGTCCAGGCGCGAGGTGATCAGGCGCCGGCGGCAGGCCGGATTCGTGGGGCGGAGAGGGGAGTTGGCGGCCTTCAGGGACAACCTGGCCCGGGGCGTCGAGCACGACGACTACCAGTTCGTCTTCCATGTCTCGGGCAACGCGGGCGTCGGCAAGACGGCGCTGGTGGGGCAGTGGGAGAGGCTGGCGGTCGAGCGGGGCGCGGTGACCGTCACCGTCGAGGACGAGGTGCACGGCCCGATCGAGGCCATGGAGGCCATGGCCCGGCGGCTGCGCGAACTGGGCCATCCGCTCAAGGACTTCGAGAAACGCCTGGCCCACTACCGCCGGCTCTACCAGGAGGTGGCCGCGTCGGCGGAGACCGCCGACCACCACGCGCCCGGCGGGACCAGCATGGCCAGCGGGGTGTTGGCCAGGGCCGGTCTCGCGGGCCTCGGGCTCCTGCCGGGCGGCGGCCTGCTGGCCGGCGCGCTCGACGCCGAGGAGCTGGCCCAACGCACCGACCGGCTGCGCGCCGCGCTCGGCGCCCGCCTCAAGGGCGCCGAGGACGCGGCGCTGGTGCTCGACCCCGTGCGGGAGTTGACCCCGGTGCTGGTGCGGGAGGTGGGGGAGGTGGCCGAGGACGTCCCCTGGGTGGTGCTGGTCTTCGACACCTACGAACGGACCGCGCCGGTCCTCGACGACTGGGTGCGCGAACTGGTCCTCGGCGGCCGGTTCGGCGAACTCCCCCTCAACGTGCTGGTGGTGCTCGCCGGCCAGGACCAACTCGACGCCCGACGCTGGCGGGACGGGCTCGACCATGTGCACCAGGTGGCGCTCGACGTCTTCACCGAGGAGGAGGCGCGCGCGCTCCTGGCCGCCAGGGGCGTCACCGAGGAGAGCGTGGTGCGGGCCGTTCTCCGGCTGACCGAGCGGCTGCCGGTGCTCGTCGCCCTGCTCGCCCAGCGCGTCCCGGACGGCGCGGAGGAGGTGGCGGACCTCTCGGAGACGGCCGTGGACCTCTTCCTGCGGTGGGAGACCGACCCCGCCCGCCGCGAGACGGCGCTGGCCTGCGCGCTGCCCACCGCCCTGGACGAGGACGTGTACGGGGTGGTCGCGGGTCAGGACGCCGGGGACTACGCCTGGCTGCGCTCGCTCCCCTTCGTCAACGAGTCGGCGGGCCGCGCCCGTTACCACGACGTCGTCCGCTCCCCGATGCTGCGGCTGCTGCGCACGCAGTCGCCCAGCCGATGGCGGGAGCTGCACCTTCGGCTGGCTGACGCGTACCGGGGATGGCGGGAGGAGTTGGAGGAGACGCTTCCCTCGCATCGGCGGTGGGATCACGCGCGGTGGCAGGAGCTGCGGATCGAGGAGACCTACCACCGGCTGTGCGCGGTGCCCCACGAGGAGCTGCCGGGGACGATCGGGGGCGTCGCGCACGCCTGCGCGCACGGCGTGGACACGCGACGCCGCTGGGCGCGGCTGCTGGCCAGGGCGGGTGCCGATGCCGGCGAGCAGGAGATCGCCGGGCTGGGCGAGCGCCTGCTTGCGGTCGCTGGCAGTGATGTCGAGCTGTTGACGGTGCTGCTCGACACGCCCCATCCCGGTGCGGGGACGCGTGCCGAGATCCGGGCGCAGCGAGGCCGGGCCCGGGTGCTGGCGGGCGATCCCGCCGGCGCCGTGGAGGACCTGACGGCCGTGCTCGCCGTCCGTCCCGACCACCGCCGGGCGCTTCTGCTCAGGGCGCGGGCCCGGAGACAGCGCGGGCAGCTCGACCTCGCGCTGGCGGACTGCACCGAGGCGCTCCGCCGGGCGCCCGACGACGCGAACGCCCACGCCGAGCGCGGCGACATCAACCACCTGCTCGGCCGCCGCGAGATGGCGCTCGCGGACTATGGGCGGGCCATCGCGGCGCGCCCCGATCTCGGCTGGGCCCACGCCCACCGAGGACATGTGCACCTGGAACTGGCGCGGGTGGACGAGGCGTTGGCGGACTACGAGCGTGCCCTGAGCATCCGCGCGGACGACGCGTGCGCTCTGGAAGGCAGGGCACGCGTCTCCCTCCACAAGGGCCGGCTCCGCGAGGCGGTGGACGACTTCGACCGCGCCCTGGAGGCACGGCCGAACCACCCGTCGGCGCTGGCCGGTCGTGCCCTGGCGCGGTTGACGCTGGGGGAGCTGTCCGAGGCCAGGGCCGACACCGACCAGGCCATCCGCCTTGATCCCCACTGGGAACAGCCCTACCTGTACCGGGGGATGGTGTTGTTCTCCCTCGGCCGGCCCTGGGAGGCGCTGCCCGATGTGGACCGCGCCCTGCGGGCCACGCCCCATGACACCGGTGCCCTGGCCATACGGTCGGAGATCCACCTGCTGTTGGGCGACGACGCCGAGGCGCTGGCGGATCTGGACCGGTTGCTTGAGGTGGAGCCCGACGAGGCGTGGGCCCTGGCCTGTCGCGCCCAGGTACGCCTGATCGCCGGCGATCTCGGGGAAGCGCTGGGCGATGTGGAGCGCGCTCTCGCGCGGCAGCCGGGCCATGCCGGGGCGTTGGTGATCGCCGGCGTCGCCCATCGGCTCGCCGGCCGGACGGCGGAGGCGGAGGCCCACTGGGCGCGAGCCCTGACGCGTCTGACCGAGGAGACCGCCGAGGGCCTCGAGGACTTCGAACCCTGGGGGAACCTCTTCCTCCTCCACTGCGTCCGCCGGGACGAGGAGTCGGCCGTCGCCGCGCGCCGGGGCTTCCTCGCCGCCGAGCCGGAGCCGGGCTCCCTACAGCAGTGGCTCGCCGCCCTCGACCGCTACCGCCGCATTCTCGACCTCGATCCCGACTGGGTGGCCGAGTTGGCCCGCCCCTTGCGGGCGCGGTTGTCCGAAGGGGGCGGTGGCGCGTGAGGTTGGCCCGGGGGTCAGTCCGTGACCCAGTCGTCGTAGTCGAGGTCGGCCTCGGTCAGGCCGATCTCGCGCATCACGCCGTGGATGGTCTCGATCGACTCCCGGTCGGTGGTGCCGTGCCACACCGGCAGGTTCATCCGGCCGGCCAACTCCGGTGCCAGGTCGCTGATCTCGGGCAGCGCCTCGCGGAACGCGTCGGGGTCGTCGGCGATCGAGCGGGCCGTCCGTTCGACGCCGGCGCGGAAGGCCGCGACCAGCTCGGGGTCGTCGGCGACGCGTTCCGAGGTCATCAGGAAGGTGCCGATCTGGAGCCCGGGCCTGGTGTTGACATAGGGGCCGGCCAGCGGGCGCAGCCCCTGGGAGATCCCGATCGTGGCGAACGGCTCGATGAGCACGCCCGCGTCCACGTCGCCCCGCTGGATGGCCGCCGGCATGTCGGGCAGCGGCATCTCCACGAACCGCACGTCGTCGTTGGTGAGCCCCGCCTCGCGCAGCACCGAGTTGACGACGACGTCGTTGATGTTCTGGAGCGAGTTGACGGCGATCCGCGTCCCGTCGAGGTCATCGGGCGTGGTGATCGGGCTGTCCTCGGGGACCACCAACTGCGCGAAGTCCTCGGCCTGTTCCTCGGCGGTCGAGGTGCCGGCCGCCACCATCTCGATCGGCATCCGCCGGCCCATCGCGATCAGCGCCGAGACCACGTTGGAGCCGGCGACGTCGATGTCGCCGCTGAGCAGCGCGGGGATCACGCTGGCGCCGCCGCTGGACGGGCTGACCTGGAGGTCCACGCCCTCGTCGGCGAAGTACCCCTGGCGCACCCCGTAGGCGAGGAAGGAGGAGGGCACCCCCGCCGTCTCGGAGACCACCAGGGTGTCGCCGTCCCCGCCGCCGGAGATGTTGGCGCCCGACAGGTCGCCGCCGTAGTCGGTGCAGGCCGCCGTGGTGAACACCAGCAGCCCGGCGAGCGCGCCGGCCAGCGCGCCCGCGCGCGCCCGGCGGCGCGCGAGGGGTCGCCGCGCGCTCATGCCGCCACCGACCTGCCGTCGATCGCGGCGAACAGCTCGCCGCGCAGCCGGGCGAACTCCGGCTCCTGCTTGGTGAGCACCTGGTCCCTGGGCCGGGGCAGGTTCACCGTGACGGCGTGCCCCACGGTGGCCGGCGGGCGCAGCACCAGCACGCGGTCGCCGAGATAGATGGCCTCGTCGATGTCGTGGGTCACGAAGAGGACGGTGATGCCATAGCGCTGCTTGACCGACAGCAGCAGGTCCTCCAGGCCCGACCGGGTCTGGGCGTCCACGGAGGCGAACGGCTCGTCCATCAGCAGGATGCTGGGACGGTAGGCCAACGCCCGGGCGATGGCGACGCGTTGCTGCATCCCGCCGGAGAGCTGCCACGGGTAGCGGTCGCCCCGGCCGGCGAGGCCCACCGCGTCGAGCGCCTCCTCGGTCGCCTCGTTGGCCGCCCTCCGGTCCACGCCCTTGTAGCGCAGCGGGAAGGCGATGTTGCGGCGGACCGTCATCCACGGCAGCAGTGAGCGGCTGTAGTCCTGGAAGACGAACGCCATGTCCTCCGGCGGCCCGGTGACGGGCTTTCCGCGCAGCGTGATCTCGCCCGAGGTGAACGGGATCAGGCCGGACAGACAGCGCAGCATGGTCGTCTTGCCGCAGCCCGAGGAGCCGAGGACGCAGACGAACTCCTGGTCGGCGACGGTGAAGTCGAGGTCGGCGACGGCGGGGGCCGCGGTCGGGTCGGGGCCGTAGACCTTCCGCAGATGGGAAACTTCGAGCATCAGACTTCTCCGTCGGACGAGGGGGCGGAAGGGGAGGAGGCCCGGGCGGACCGCCGCGCGGCGCGACCGGACTGCTTGCGGGGCGCGGCCGGGCCGGCCAGCCCCTTGAGGCCGAAGTGCCAGGCGAGCACCCGGCGTTCGAGGCGCAGGAAGAGCCAGTTGAGGACGTAGCCGAGCACGCCGAGCAGGATGATCCCGGTCCACATCTCCGGGATGGCGAACGAGCGCTGCTGCTCCAGCACGAAGTAGCCCAGGCCGTCGCTGCTGGCCACCATCTCGGAGACCACCATCAGGATGATCGCTATGGCCAGCGAGGTGCGCATCCCGGCGAAGATCCGGGGCGCGGCCGCCGGCAGGATGATCCGGGTGACGCGGGCGGCCAGCGGGATGCGGTAGGCGCGCGCCATGTCGAGCTGTTGCGCGTCCACGCCACGCACGCCGTCGATGGAGTTGAGCAGGATCGGCCAGACCGCGCCCAGCACGATCACGAAGATCTTGGAGCTGTCCCCCGAGCCGAAGAGCAGCAGGGAGAACGGGATCAGCGCCGGCGCGGGAAGCGCCCGCAGGAACTCGACCACCGGCTCGGCGGCGGTGCGCAGCACCCGGGACATGCCCAGCAGCAGGCCCAGGCTGACCCCGACCACGACCGAGGCGAGGTAGCCGGCGCCCATCCGCACCAGCGAGGGCACCAGGTCGCTGCCGACCCGGTCGAAGAGCCACAGCTCGTTGAAGTACCGGCCGATCTCGTCGAGCGGCGGGAAGTAGAAGCTCTGGGCGCGCGAGGCCCACACGCCGTAGCCGACCAACACGGCCACGGGCAGGGCGAGTTCCAGCAGAAGCCCGAGAGCACGGCGGTTCAGCCCGCGGCTTGCCGCGCCGTTCGTCGTGCGACTCACTGGGCGACCTCCTGACGCTGCGAGGGGTGCCACCTCAGCAGCCGGCGTTCGATGGCCTGGAAGGCGAGGTTGAGCACCCAGCCGACCAGCCCGGTGACGATGATCAGCGCGTACATGCGCGGCAGGTTGGCGTTGGACTGGGCGACCACGATCGACTGGCCGAGCCCGGGCGCGCCCACCACCAGCTCGGCGGTGACCGCCAGCACCAGCGCGATGGCCGAGGCGATCCGCAGCCCTGTGGCGATGTAGGGGGCGGCGCTCGGCAGGGTGACCCGGAAGAAGCGGGCCAGCGGCGGCAGTCCGTAGGCGCGCGCGGTGTCCCGCACCACCGGGTCCACGTCCTGCACGCCGTAGATCACCTGAAGCAGGATCGGCCAGAAGGTGACAAAGACGATCAGGAAGACCTTCATCTCCAGGCCGACGCCGTAGACCAGCACCGCCAGCGGGATCAGCGCCACGGAGGGCACCGGCCGGCAGAACTCGATGACGACCCGGGTCATCCGGTACGCGGTCTGGTTCGAGCCCAGCAGGATGCCGCAGGGCACGGCCAGCACGGTGGCCAGCGCGATGCCCAGGGCCCAGCCGCTGAGCGTGCGGCCTATCTCGGTCCACAGCGGGTGTCCTGCCGCGAGCTTGAAGAGTTCCGCATAGGTCTCGGTGACCGGCGGAAACCAGTCACGGGAGAGCAGCCCGGTGCGCGAGCACAGCTCCAGGGCGAGCAGCACCACCAGCACGCCGGAGACCTTCAGCCCGAGGTCCCGCACCCAGCGCCGCCCGAGCAGATGCCCCAAACGACCGGAAGCGTCCGCCAGGTTTGCCCGAGCTGTCCCCTGCGGAGCGCGTGTGACCGTTGCGGCCCCTTCGAGGCTCATGATGTGACAGGGGTAGGTTCGGACCAGCTCATGGCGACTCCTTTGTGCTTGAACGTGGGTGTCCTGCAAGCTACGACCTCATTCCGCCTACAGCAATACATTCGCTGGAAGTTCCCTCTATAAGAAAAACTGCCGGTCCGCGCGGGGTACATGGCGGTCCGGAGGCACACGAAAGGGCCGGCCGGGTGGGGAGAGCGCCCCACCCGGCCGGCCCGGGTTCGAGAGGTGGATCGAGGCCGATCGGCAGGTGATCAGTCAGCGATCAGCGGCCGATCGGCGCATGATCACGGGTAGTTGGTCAGGTACGACTGCTGACTGTCCAGATGGGCCGGATCGCCCGCGTCGTTGATGACCCGGTCGATGGTGCCGACCCCGCCCAGCGAGACCGTGACCAGGTTGTGGAACCGCACCCCCGGCGCCTCCGGGACCTCGAAGCCCCGGCTGGCGTGGATGTCCGGGTTCACGTTGAAGAACGAGTAGGCGCCCACGCCCCACGCCTCGTGCTCGGCGACGTCGTCGGCCACCTTGTAGGAGGCCCAGCCCAGCGAGCCGTCCCCGCTGCTGCCCCACGCCTCCTGGGTCGGCGGGTCGTAGGGCATCTCGTTCTGGAAGAAGTACGTCCGGCCCCGCTCGCCGTTCCAGATGACCTGGTACTCCTGGTAGTGCTCCACGAACAGCCCGTACATGGTGACGTCGTCACCGTTGACGATCACGCCGTTGGCGGCCGTGTTCACGTCCCAGCCCCAGGTGCCGTCCTCGCCGTGGTCGGCCCGCCACACCCACAGGTGGTCGCCGATCACATGGCCGCTGTTGACGGTGAGGCTGTTGTCCGCCCGGCCCAGGTGCGAGCCGCCGATCCGGAAGAACACGTCGTGCAGCGAGGTCGGGTTCTCCGAGTGGTCGGCCGAGGAGCCCTCCGGGCCCACCTCGATCAGCGTCGGGCTGCTCTCCGCGCCCGCGTCGATCAGGATGCCGGCCAGCTTGACGCCGTCCACGTCGGCGACCCTGATCGCCTCCTCGCCGGTGTCGGGCACCAGCGTGGCCAGGCCCAGGCCCAGCACCACGGTGTCCGGGTTGTTCACCTCGATCGCCGAGTCCAGATGGTGCACGCCCGGCGTGAACAGCAGGTGCTTGCCCTCCGCCAGCGCCTCGTTGATCGTGGCGGTCGGGGTGTCGGGGTGCACCACCAGGAAGTCGGCCAGCGAGATCGACGAGCCCGCCGCCGCGCCGCTGGACCAGCTGGTGCCGACCGCGTTCTCCCGCAGCGCCGGGACGAACACCTGGTACTCGCCCGCGTCGTCGATGTAGAGGAACGGCTTCTCGCGGATCACCGGGGTCTCGTCGACCACGGTGTGCGAGGGGTTCGGGAAGTTGGCCGCCGGGGTGCCGGTCGAGCCCACGAACACCATGTTCCAGACGGAGCCGTCCCAGCCGCCGTCCAGCTCCGTGTTGCGGGTCAACCACTGCTGCTGGGAACCCGACTGGACCCAACCGCTGATCTTGGTGTCCGCGTAGAGCCCGCCGCTGGCCCAGCCGTCATAGCCGTTCCACAGCTGAACTCCCAGCGTGTCCAGGTGCATCCGCCGGTACGGCGCCGCCTGGGAGACGGCCCAGCGCTCGATCTGGCCCTCGGGGATCGTCACCGAGAGGTTCTCGGCCCCGCGCCAGAAGTTCTGGGTGGCGTTGCCCAAGTTGTTCGGGTCGTCGCCCTGCTGGAGCCAGTCGGCCTCGACCCGGACGTGGCCGTTGACGTTGACGTCGTCCGGCATCAGGCCCAGCCCGGCGATCTGGGTGTAGAAGCCGACCTTGATGTCCAACGGGTACTCGCCCGGCTTGAAGAGCGCGGCATGGCGCTCGGTGCCGAACTGGTTGGTGTGCTGCTGCTCGTAGATCGCGTCCAGCTCGCTCTGGATCTGGTCGGCCGACATCGACGGGTCGTAGACGTGCACGTTGGGCCCCAGGTCGGGGGCGAACGGGTCCGTCTCCGGCACCGCCGTCGGGGCGGCCTCGCCGCCGTCGTCCTCGCCGGCCAGGGCGCCGGGCAGCGGCCCGGCCAACAGCCCGGCCGACACCAGGGTGACGGCACCGAGGGTGGCCAGGCCCCTGCGGGACAGCGGCAGCCGGCGGTGTCCGCGCGGCCCCGCCTTGCTTGCTCTCATGAAGAACTCCTGGTGGGGGGAGGTGAGGGCGCGACCGCGACGGGCGGGGACGGCGCTCGACGCGGTCGCGTCATCGGCTGGTGCGGTCGCCCGGGCCATGGCGTCCCACCACGCGCCCGGCATCTCAGAGAGCGCTCTCAGATCCTTCGCGCCGAGTCTCTTGGCGCCCGGATGGCATGTCAAGACGTCGCGTGATCCGGAACCGATTCCAACGCGCTGACCAGGATCAACGTGCCCACGGAAGACCGCTGTTGTGGCCGGCCCACGCGCGGGTTCCCTCAGAGAGCGCTCTCTGGTCGGGCCTCAACGCCGGCCGTTCTCCGCCCCGTTGGACCCCAGGGGCGACGCTCGGGAACCGTTCGGAAACGACGGGCGGGCGCCGGAAACGGCGGTGCCGCGCCCCCCGGCAGGGGAACGCGGCACCGCTGGGAACGCGCCAACCTCGCGGCGGCCGGCCCGGGTTGACCCGGAGGCCGGACCGGAGGCGGGCCGGGGAACCGGCCCCGGGGCTCAGCCCCTGATGCGCTCGCTGATCCAGACGCCGGACTCCTTCAGCGAGCCCGGATCGGCCCAGGAGCCCGCGTCGCAGGTGCCCGGCTCGAAGACGGCACCGCTGCGGAAGTCGTCGGAGTAGTTCCAGTTGGTCCAGCTGATGTTCTTCTCGGCCAGCAGGTCGAGGTACCGGTCCGCGAACTCGAAGTCGTGCCCGCCGTCGCCGGTGTACTCCTCGGCGCCGAACTCCGTGACGAAGATCGGCAGTTGGTCGGCGGCGCGCTCCAACGTGTCGATGTAGCCCTCCTGGTGGGAGGCCGCGTAGAAGTGGAAGGTGTACATCACGTTCTCCGCGTTCACCGGGTCGGCGACGATCTCGGACTCGTCCGAGCCGTCCGAGACCCCCAGCGAGGACCAGCCCCGGGTACCGACGATCACCACCGAGTCCGGGTCGCCGGCCCGCACCACGGGGATGACCTCCTCCGCGTAGCTCCGGATCGCCGACCAGCTCACGCCGTTGGGCTCGTTGGCGATCTCGTAGATCAGGTTGTCCTGGTCGCCGTGGCGCGCGGTGATCTCGGTGAAGAACCGCTTGGCCAGCTCGGTGTTGACGTTGGGGTCGCCCGGGGTCAGCATGTGCCAGTCGACCACCACGTACATGCCGCGCTCGGTCGCCTGGTCGATGATCCGGCTGGCCACGTCGGTGAAGTAGGCCGGGTCGGTCTCGTAGCCGTCCTCCTGGACATAGGTCGAGACCCGGATCACGTCGGCGCCCCAGTCGTTGGCCAGGACGTCGAGGGACTCCTCGGTGACGCAGTGCTCGAACCACTGGGTGCCGTGGGTGCTCATGCCGCGCAGCTGGACCGGCTCGCCGTTCTCGCCACAGAGCGTGGTGCCGCAGACCTCCAGCGCGCCGTGCTCGGCGAGCGGGGTGACGGCCTCGGGCGAGGCGCCGGCGGGAGGGGCGCCGTCCTCGCCGGCGGTGGCGAGCGAGGCGCCGGCGAACGCCGTGCCGACGGCCAGCAGGCCGGCCAACCAGAGGCGGCCCGCGCGGTGTTGGGGGAGGCGCGGCCGGCGGCTCGGCCGGCCGGAGTCGTCCGAACGGGGGGATCGCGAAGTGGGCATAACCTGTGTCTCCGATCGCGCCGAGGCGGGGCGACCCCGGCGGTGGGGGATGCGGGAGATGGTCGGCCCCGAACGTAGGGACACTTGACCAGCCCGTCAACCGTTCGGGCGGCCACCCGGGCCGGAACGGGCCGTGCGCGGCGGGGCGTTGGCGGCGGTCCGGCGGAGGCGTCGGCGACGTGGTGACGGCGGGCCGGCGGGGGCTGGGGAACGGCCTTCCGCGCGTCCGGGTGGCGTTCCGCGAAGCCTCTCGCGGGCCCCGGCCGCCTTGGTAGTGTGCCCGGGAGGATTGGCTGTTGAGCTAACTGGTTCGTGTGGTGAGGTGTGCTATGGCGCAGGGCAGGGTTGTCCGCTTCGATGACATTCGCGGTTACGGGTTCATCATCCCCGACGAGGGTGGGGAGGATGTCTTCATGCACGCGAACGACCTGTTGGACGACAAGCACCTCTACCAGCCCGGCGCGGTCGTGGAGTTCGATGTCACCGAGGGCGAGCGAGGCCCGAAGGCGTCCCTGGTGAGCGTCGTCCGGAAGGGCTCGGGCTCCGACGAGAGCGGGCCGGCCGCCTCCTCCTCGCGCGCCGAGTCGAGCGCCGCCGGGGTCGTCGAGGACGGGCTGTGCGACGTTCTCTCCCCGCGCGAGTTCCGACTTGAGCTGACCGAGACCCTGTTGGACGGGGTCCCGAGCCTGACCGCCGCGCAGATCCTCCAGGTGCGCCAGGGCGTCGAACGCCTGGCCCGTGGCCACGGCTGGCTCGCCTCCTGAAGCCGCCGGGGCGCCCAGAGCGCCCAAGGCGCCCAGGGCTTTCGAGGTGTTGAGGCCCCCGAGCCGCTGACGTTCCTCCGCTGCCCCCGACCCCGACGGCCGGGGGCGGCGGCGTGACGGGCCCTGCCCCGCGCGGCCGTCGAACGAACTGTGGCCTCGCGTGAGATGTTTCACTCCTGTTGCGCCATGGGTACACTCACCACGGCTGATGGGAGCGCTCCCAACCGGCAACCCCCATAACCGGAAGGCGAGTTCGCACACTATGCAATGGCATGTTCACGCAAAGCCGATCACGGCCAAGATCGCCGCGTTGCTCGCTGCGGCGATGCTCTTTCTGATCCCCTGGACCGACACCGCCGCCGCCCACGGCTCGATCGTCGACCCGGCGTCGCGGAACTACGGCTGCTTCGAGCGCTGGGGTGACGACCACCTCAACCCGGCCATGGAGCAGGAAGACCCCATGTGCTGGCAGGCCTGGCAGGCCAACCCCAACACCATGTGGAACTGGAACGGCCTCTACCGCGAGAACGTGAACGGCAACCACCGGGGCGCCATCCCGGACGGGACCCTGTGCAGCGGCGGCAACACCG
Organism: Streptomyces triticirhizae; assembly: GCF_003696235.1. Taxonomy (GTDB): domain Bacteria; phylum Actinomycetota; class Actinomycetes; order Streptomycetales; family Streptomycetaceae; genus Streptomyces; species Streptomyces triticirhizae. Next base: position 54,721 of record NZ_RFFJ01000004.1, on the reverse strand, counting down.
AGGGCGGGCGCTACGACTCGCTGGACGCCGTCGGGCCCTGGAAGACCACGAACGTCGGCTCCACCTTCACGGTGGAACTGTTCGACCAGGCCAGCCACGGCGCCGACTACTTCCAGGTCTATGTGACCAGGCAGGGCTACGACCCGACGACCCAGCCGCTGACGTGGGGCGCCCTCGAACTGGTCGAGGAGACCGGCTCCTACCCGCCCGCGCAGAACATCTCCTTCGACGTGAGCGCCCCGGGCCGCAGCGGGCACCACGTCGTCTACACCATCTGGCAGGCCTCGCACCTGGACCAGTCGTACTACCTGTGCAGCGACGTGAACTTCGGCTGACCTCCGTTGGTCTCGGCTGAGTTGACCTCGTTCGCCACCGATACAGCCGGTTGAGCCGCCGGCCGGCCGCCGCCTCGCGGTGGTCGGCCGACGGCCGACCCACCCCGGCTCAACGAACGCCCCGCCGGATTCCACCACATCCGGCGGGGCTCGTTCGTGTGCGCGGGGCGGTTCGCGCGCGGGGCCGCGCGCCGGCGTGCGAACCGGCGCGCGTGCCGCTCAGTGCGCGGCGTTCAACAGGTCCAGCGCGCTGTGCTGTTGACCCACGCCGTAGCTGCCGGCGAGGCCGCGCCAGGACAGGTCGTACATGTCCAGCGGGGTGCGCGCCGAGGTGTAGGCCGCGTCCGCCTGGGCCCGGAGGTAGTCGGAGTAGGGGGCGTCGGGCAGGGCGTCGTTGAGCGCGCCGAGCCCGCGCGCGTAGGCGCCCTTGAACGAGGGGCCGTCGGCGCCGCAGTCGGGCTCGCAGGGCTCGGTGAGCACCCCGTCCTGGTGGAGCCCCGGGGCGTTGGTCGAGGCGTCGGCCAGCGCGCGGGCCTCGTCCAGGAGGCCGGCGTCACCGGTGGCGGTGCTCAGCTCGGCCAGGGCGCCCAGGATGATGCCCTGGTTGTAGGTCCAGGTCGTCTGGCCGTTGTTGACGCAGCCGGCGTCGGCGTCGAGGCCGTCGTTGATCAGCCCCTCGTCGTTGATCATGCCGCTGCCCGAGAGCCACGCCCAGCCCGCCTCGGCGCGCTCCAGATAGGGGTTGTCGCCGGAGAGGCGGTTGTGGAGGGCGGCGTTGAGCTGGATGAACAGCTCGTTGGTGACGGCGTTCTTGTACGGGTTGTCCACCTTCCACTGGACCCCGCCGCCGCAGAGGTCGGTCCAGTAGTCGTTCATCCACTCGGCGTCGGCCTGGGCGGTCTCCAGATAGCGCTCGTCGCCGGTGACGTCGTAGGCGGCGACCCAGGCGAGGCCCCACCAGCCGGTGTCGTCGAGGTACTCGTTGCGGAACTGGCCGTCGTGCGCGTCCAGCTGGCTGTCGTGGGTGTGGGCGATGGCGTACTCGTAGGAGCGCATCCCGGTGGCCTGGATGTTCTGGATGATGGCGGTCGTGGCATTGGCGCCGACCCACCAGTGGTTCTGGAAGAGGCCGTTGTCCAGGTCGTAGAGGGTCATCAACGCGGTGGCCGCCGCGTTGGCCGGGTTGTCGGCGTTCCAGGTCGTCCTGGCCCAGTCGGTGCAGGCGATCTCGGGCTGGCCGGCGGCCTGGAGGCAGGCGCGCAGGGCGCCGACGCCGAGGTTGGCCCAGTCGTCCACGTTGAACATCGTGGTGGTGGCGCTGTTGGCGCCCTCGGGAACGGACACCTCGCCGATGCGGCTGTCGCCGGCCCAGGTGGCGCCGCCGTCGAAGGAACGGTCCAGCCACAGCTGGTCGCCGGCCGAACCGCCGGCGAGGGTGGCCCAGCCCATGGCGCTGGTGTCGTCGAACCGCAACTCGGCGGTGCGGCCGTGGAGTTCGGCGGTCACGGCGAGACGGTCGCCGCCGGCCTCGGCGGCGTCGCGGCCGTCGCAGTGGTCGTTGCAGACGACGGCCGCCGGCAGGACGGGTGGCGCGGCCGCTGGTTCCTCGGTGCCGGCGCTCGCCGGTCCGAGCGGCAACAGCAGCAACGCGGCGCCGAGCGGCGCGGCCGGCCACCGACGGCGCAGGGGAAGGCGCGACGAGAATGACATGGAGATGACGGCTCTCTCGTGGGGGGTAGGGCGGCGCACCCGCCGCGGCACCTCGGCGGAGAACGCTCTCCCATAGTCAGTAGTCGTGTTGGGCCGCGCCGTCAACGCCGGCGGTGGGGCCCTTGCCGGGCGGACGGGCGGGTTGGTGCGTCGGTGACGTTCGCGTTCGTGTTCGCGTTCGCGTTCGCGCTCGCCTGGCCGGCGGGGCGGCCGGGGCGGCCGGGCGCCGAGGGGCTTCCCGAGGTACGGAACGCCGGGTGGGTGCGGTGGTGTTCGACGACCGCGAGGTGGCGGGGGCACCGGGGGCGCTTGTCCGCGGCGCCCGATGGCGTTGCCCGTGCTCGGCGGTTCACGGCGGGGGAGAAGCCAGGTGCCCGCCGGAGCGGTGTCCGGGCAACTCGGCGTCGTCTCCGACCAGTTCCGCCGTTCGCCCTGCCGGGGCTGTCCAACCTCGGCCTCGTTGGCCCGCTCGCCGCGCCGAGCGCACATGCCCGGTCCCGGGCGGACACGACCCCGTCCTACCTCTTCCCGCCCGGCCCACCGGGGCCGTTCACCCCGCCCCTGCCTGCCGGCCGGGGGTCAGGCCGGGCCCGCGCGGCCTGACCAGGCCCGACTGGCCGCCGGGTCTCGCCCCGTCAGCCAACCCCACCCGGCCTGCCTGCCGGAAGGCCCACCCGAACCGCCGGCCCGCCCGGCCAGGGCACCCCCGGCCAGGGCACCCCGCCCCGGCCCCCAGGGCCGGGGCGTCCGGAAAGCCCGGCCGGCCAGGCCCTAGTCGAAGGGCTGCGCGATCTCGCGTTCGATCTCGCCCAGGATGTCGATCAGTTCGCCGGAGCCGCCCTCCTCCACCCAGCGGCGGGTGGCGATGCGCAGCGCCGTGAGGAACGCGCCGGCGTAGACCTGGGGGCGGATGCGTTCCGTTCCGGGGCGGCCGGTGATCGCGGCGACCAGGTCGCGTTCCAGGGCCACATGGTTGCCCATCTGCCGCGCCAGCAGCGAGGGATGGCGCATCGCCAGCCGGCTGCGGGCCTCCCAGGCCCGTTCCTCCGGCGTCCCCGTCCGCAGCGACAGCGACCGCGCGGCGGAGATGAGCGCGGTCCAGGCGGACTCCTCGGGCGGGCGCTGCCGCAGCGTCTCGACCAGCGCCCTGGTCTGCTGCTCCTCGCCGAAGAGCAGCGCGTCCTCCTTGGAGGAGAAGTAGTTGGAGAACGTCCGGCGGGAGATGCCGGCGGCGTCCGCGATGGCCTCAACGGTCACGTTCTCGATCCCGCGCTCGACGGTCAGGCGCAGCGCGGCCTCGTGCACCGCCTGTCGGGTGGCGGCCTTCTTGCGCTCCCGCAGTCCCGTGATGCTCTCCATGGCTTCGAGATCCTACCCCGTGGGCAAAATTACCCACTGAGCAAATATGCCCAATGTGCATGTAGAGTGAAACGGTCCTTCGTCGCCATCTCAGGAACGTCTCCGCTGGAGGTCGCGCGTGAGCGCACAGACCGTCTCGCCCTCCCAGGCCGCGCCCATGGACCACGGACGGGTCCTGCGCGCCATGAGCGGGCTGTTGATCGTGCTCTTCATGGCCATGATCAGCTCCACCATCGTCTCGGTGGCCCTGCCCCAGATCATCGGCTCGCTGAACGGAACCCAGTCCCAGTACACCTGGGTGGTCACCGCCACCCTGCTGACGTCCACCGCCTCAACGCCGGTGTGGGGCAAGCTGGCCGACCTCTTCAGCAAGAAGCTGCTGCTCACCATCGGCATCCTGATCTTCACGCTCTCCTCGCTGGCCTGCGGCTTCGCCCAGAGCGCCGGGCAGCTGATCGGCTTCCGCGCGGTGCAGGGCCTGGGCCTGGGCGCCCTCCAGGTGCTGGTCCAGGTGATCATCGCGGCCATGGTCAGCCCCAAGGAGCGCGGTCGTTACAACGGCTACCTCGGCGGCGTGATGGCCGTGGCCACCGTTGGCGGCCCGCTGCTGGGCGGGGCCATCACCGACGTGTCGTGGCTGGGCTGGCGCTGGTGCTTCTTCGTCGGCGTCCCGTTCACCCTGCTCGCCCTGGTGCTGCTCTCCCGGACGCTGAAGCTGGTCGAGGTGCCGCGCCCGGACGCCAGGGTGGACTACCTGGGCGCCTCGCTCATCGCGGTGAGCGTGAGCGTGCTGCTGCTCTGGGTGACCTTCGTGGACGCCGAGTTCGCCTGGATCTCCTGGCAGACCGGCGCCATGGTCGGCGCCGCCGTGGTCCTGGGCGTGGCCGCCGTGGTGGTGGAGAACCGGGTGCGCGAGCCGATCGTCCCGCTGCACGTGGTGCGGCGCAGGGACCCGGCGCTGGCGATCGTGGCCAGCCTCGCGGTCGGCATGGCGATGTTCGGCGGCGCGGTCTTCCTGGGCCAGTACTTCCAGGTCGGGCGCGGCTACTCGCCCACCGAGGCGGGCCTGTTGACCATACCGATGATGGCCGGGGTGCTGATCAGCGCGGCGGTCTCGGGCCGGCTGGTGTCCCGCACGGGCAGGGTCAAGCCGTTCATCGTCGCCGGCGTCATCGCCCTCACCCTGGGCTTCCTGACGCTGTCCACCATCGACCACGAGACCTCGTTGACGCTGGTCGGCGCGGGGATGTTCCTGGTGGGCGTCGGCGTGGGCATGTCGATGCAGAACCTGCTGCTGGTGGTGCAGAACACCGTGCCGCTGAACGAGGTCGGCGCGGCCAGCGGGGCCGTGACGTTCTTCCGTTCGCTGGGCGGCACCATGGGCGTCTCGATCCTGGGCGCGGTGCTCGCGAACCAGGTGTCCACCAAGATCTCCCAGGGGCTGACCGCCGCCGGGATCGACACCTCGGGCGGTGGCGGGGACGGCTCGACGCTCAATGTCGCGGCCATGCCGCCGGCCGTCCAGGAGGTCGTGCGCGCGGCCTACGGGGACGCGACCGGCCACATCTTCCTGCTCTCGGCCGCGATCGCGGTGGTTGGCGTGGTGGCCACGCTCTTCCTCACCCCGACCAGGCTCCGCGACTCCATGGACCTGGCGCCCGCCACCGAGGGCGAAGGGCCCGGGGAGGCCGCGGTGGAGGAGCCGACGCCGGCCGTCGCCAAACCGTGATGTGGCGGGCGACGGAGGCGGCCCGCGCCGCCCCTTCGCCCGTCCGCTGGGTCAACGGGTGCGTGGAGAAGGTCGGTTGACGCCGCGTGGGGCCGTGCTCCGCGCGGCGTCCGGGAGTTGAACCGGGTGCGGCGCCCCTCGGGGGCGGGCCGGGGTCGAGGCGTGGTCTAAGCTTAGGCTTACCTAAGCTAGGTCGATCACTCGTACAGGCCGATCACTCCTACAGAAGGAACGTCCATGCCGTCCACCTTCCTCAGCGCGCGTCGTCAGCGTCTCGCCCTCGCCGCCGTGGCCACCGCAGCGGCGCTGGTGCTCAGCGGCTGTTCGTCCTCGGACGACGAGGAGCCCGCCGAGCCGTCGTCGGCCGAAGGGGAGGGGGGCGGCGACGCGTTCCCCGTCACCATCGAGAGCGCCCTCGGCGACGCCGAGATCACCGAGCGGCCCGAGCGGATCGTCACCCTCGGGCAGGGCTCGGCCGAGACCGCCATCGCCCTGGGCCAGACCCCCGTCGGCATCGAGTCCTACGAGTGGGGCAGCGACGAGAGCGGCTATCTGCCCTGGATACACGAGGCGGTGACGGAGCGCGGCGACGAGTTGCCCACCCAGTTCGCCGGCGGCGAGGACATCGACTTCGACACCATCCTGGAGCTGGAGCCCGACGTCATCCTGGCGCCCTGGTCCGGCATCACCCAGGAGCAGTTCGACATCCTCAACGACATCGCGCCGACCGTGGGCTACCCCGACCTGCCGTGGTCCACCAACTGGGACGAGCAGATCGAGCTGATCGCCACCGCGCTGGGCCAGCCCGACCAGGCGGAGGTGCTGATCGGCGACATCCGCGACCAGTTGGCCGAGGCCGCCGCCTCCCGACCCGAGTACGAGGGCGTCACCTTCTCCTACATCTACACCTCTGGCCCCGGCACGCTCGGCGTCTTCATGCCGGAGGAGCAGCGGGTGGAGATGGTCTCCTCGCTGGGCCTGACCGTCGACCCGGTGGTGGAGACCTTCGAGGAGCTTGAGGGCACCGACTCCGCGCTGATCGGCCTGGAGAACGCGGACCAACTCGCCGACAGCGACCTGGTCTTCACCTTCTACACCGACGAGGAGACGCGCGCCGAGATCGAGGCGCAGCCGCTGTACGCCGCCATCCCGGCGGTCGAGCGCGGCGCGATCGTGGCCAGCGACGACACCCCGTTCGTCACCGCCTCCTCGATCATCAACCCGCTCACCGTGCCGTGGAGCATCGACCGGTATCTGCCGCTGATCGACGAGGCGATCGCCACCCTCGACAACTGACCGTTCCCTTGACCGTTCCCTTCCCACCACGGGCGCGCACGCGATGAACGCGACCAGAGAAGCGAGCACGTTGACGCCGCCGGCCGGCGGTGCCGGCACCCGGACCGCGGGTGCCGGCGCCGCCCGGCTGGTGGGCTTCCTGCTGCTCGGCCTGCTGGCCCTGGCGCTGGCGATGCTGGCCAGCGTCGTCTTCGGCGCCAGGACCACCTCGCTCGGCGACGTGTTCGCCACGCTCACCGGCGACGCCGACGACTATGTGGCCACGGTGGTCGAGAGCCGCTATCCCCGTACCGCGCTGGGCGTGTTGGCCGGGGCCAGCCTGGCGGTCGCCGGGACCCTGATGCAGGGCATCACCCGCAACCCGCTGGCCGATCCCGGGCTGTTGGGCGTCAACGCCGGCGCCTCGGCCGGCGTCGTCACCGCGACGGCGTTCCTGGGCGCGGGCGGACAGTCGGGCGCGGTCTGGTGGGCGCTGCCCGGGGCGCTGCTCGCCGGGCTGCTGGTCTATGCCATCGGCTCGGCCGGCGCCTCCACCGGGCTGGTGCGGCTGGTGCTGGCCGGCGCCGTCGTGTCCGCCGTGCTCGCCGCGTACATCCAGCTGGTGACGCTCAGCAAGCCGCTGGTCTTCGACAGCTACCGCTACTGGGTGGTGGGGGCGCTCGGCGGGCGGCCGATGGAGATCTTCTGGACGGCGCTGCCGTTCGCCGCCGTCGGCCTGGCCATGGCGGTGCTGGTCTCCGGCGGGCTCAACACGCTGGCGCTGGGCGACGACTCGGCGCACGCGCTCGGCGCCAACCCGACGGCGATCCGCGCCGGCGGGCTGATCGCCGCCACCCTGCTCGCCGCGTCCGCCACCGCCTCCGTCGGCCCGATCGCCTTCGTCGGCCTGGCCGTTCCGCACATCGTGCGGGCGGTCGTGGGGATCGACTTCCGGTTGCAGTTGGCGTTCTCCGCGCTGTTCGGGCCCACCCTGCTGCTGCTGGCCGACGTGATCGGCCGGGTGGTGATGCGCCCATCGGAGCTGATGGTCGGCGTGGTCACCGCGTTCGTCGGGGCGCCCGTGCTGCTCTACGCGGTGCGCCGGATGAGGGGGACGGCATGACCGCCACCGTGGAACGCGCCCGGGGCGCACGCCCCCGGGGCATGGTCGTCATCGGGCGCCGGCTGGCGCTGCCGGTGAGCCGGGCCGCGCTGCTGGCGGGCGTCGGCACCGTGCTGGCCCTCGTGGTCGCCTCGGTCGCGACCCTGTCCATGGGCCGACTCGGCGTCCCGCTGAGCGAGTTGCCCACCGCGCTCACCGGCGGCGCCGAGGGCAAGACGCTCTTCGTGCTGGACCGGCTGCGCGGACCGAGGCTGGTGGTGGCGATCGCGGCCGGCGCCGCGTTCGGGATCTCGGGCGCGCTCTTCCAGTCCGTCACCCGCAACCCGCTGGGCAGCCCCGACGTCATCGGGCTCGGCGCGGGCGCCGGGGCCGGGGCGGCCGTCGTCGCGCTGAAGATGCCCGAGGGCGTGCCCGTCTCGCTGGGCGCGCTGATCGGCGCCGCCGCCGCCGTCACCCTGGTCTACTTCTCCACCGGCAGCGGCTTCCGCGACCCCGGCCGGCTGATCGTGGCCGGCATCGGCGTCGCCGCCATCGCCATCGCCATCACCCAGTACGTGGTCTACGCGGTGGAACGGGAACGGGCCATCGCGCTGACCGCCTATGTCAACGGCTCGCTGGCCGCCCGCTCCTGGGACGACGCCCGCGAGATCGGGCTGGCGCTGCTGGTGCTGCTGCCGCTGACCCTGGCGCTGGCGCGCCGCCTCGACATCGGCGAGATGGGCGACGAGATCGCGGCCGCGCTGGGCGCCGAGCCCAAGCGGACCCGGTCCCGGGCGGTGCTGCTGTCGGTGCTGCTGTCGGCGGCCGCCATCTCCGTCGCCGGGCCGATCGCGTTCATCGCGCTGACCGCGCCGCAGATCGCCCGCCGGCTGACCGGCGGTTGGGGCGCCCACCTGGTGCTCTCCGCGCTGCTCGGCTCGCTGCTGCTGGTCCTCGCCGACCTGGCGGCCCAGCAACTCCCGCTGGACGACATGCCGGTGGGTATCTACACCATGGCCATCGGCGGCATCTATCTCGGCTATCTGCTGACCCGCGAATGGAGGAGGGGACGACTGTGACCACCGACGAGCGGGCCGGCGCGACCGCGTCCGGCGCTGCCGCGCACAGGGGGCTGAGCGTGCGGGGGGTGACCCTGTCCTACGGGGGCGCGCCCGTGGTGCGGGAGTTGAGCCTGGACGTGCCGCACGGCGGGCTGACGATGATCATCGGGCCCAACGGCTGCGGCAAGTCCACCCTGGTCAAGGCCATGGCGCGGGCCATCAAGCCGGACGCGGGCAGCATCCTGCTGGACGGCACCGACCTGCGCGCCTACAGGGGCCGCACGGTGGCGCGCGAGATCGCGCTGCTGCCGCAGAGCCCCATCGCGCCGGAGGGCATCAGCGTCCGTGGCCTGGTGCGGCGCGGCCGCTACCCGCACCACACGCTGCTGCGGCAGTGGTCGCCCGATGACGACACCGCGATCGCGTTCGCGCTGGAGCGGACCGGGCTGACCGAGCTGGCCGAGGCCCGGGTCAGCGAGCTGTCCGGCGGGCAGCGGCAGCGGGTGTGGATCGCGATGGTGCTCGCCCAGCAGACCGAACTCCTGCTGCTGGACGAGCCGACGACGTTCCTCGACGTGGCGCACCAGTACGAACTGCTGGAGCTGTGCGGCGAGTTGCACCGCGAGGGGCGCACCGTCGTGGCGGTGCTGCACGACCTCAACCAGGCGGCCAGGTTCGCCACCCACCTGGTGGTCATGCGCGAGGGCCGGGTCGTCGCCGAGGGCCCGCCGGCCGAGGTGATGACCGCCGGGATGGTCGCCGAGGTCTTCGGCCTGCCCTGCGACATCGTGCCCGACCCGCGCACCGCGACTCCGATGGTCGTGCCCCACGCCCGCCACCCGGCCGCCGCCCACGGGGAGCCGCTGCCGGTGGAGGGGTAGGCCGGGTCCGCGGAGTCTCGCCGGGCCCGTTGACGACCTGGAGCGGCCGGCCCCGCCCGCCGGCCCGGGGCGGCTACGCGCCGTGGGGGAGAACCGGCAGGGCCTGGTGGCCGTTGGCTATCAGGCTGGGGACGGCGTCCAACTCCTCGGCCGGCACGGCCAGTCGGATGTTCGGGAAGCGGTCGAAGAGCGCGGGCAGCGCGATCGCCGCCTCGGCCCTGGCCAGCGGCGCGCCCAGGCAGTAGTGCGGGCCGTGGCCGAAGGCGAGGTGCTCCTTGTGGACCCGGGTGACGTCGAACCGGCCGGCGCTCTCGCCGTGCACCCTCGGGTGCCGGCCGGCCGCCGCGTAGGCCGCGAGGATGGGCTCGCCCGCGCGGATCACGCCGCCGTCCGGGAGCGGGATGTCGGAGACGGCGTAGCGCAGCGGCAGATGCGCCGCCGGCGCCTCGTACCGCAGCGCCTCCTCGATGACCTCGCCCCAACTCACCCCGCCGGAACGGACCAACGCCAGCTGCTCCGGGTGCGCCAGCAGCGCGGCGATCGCGTGGTCCAGCAGGTTGGTGGTGGTCTCGTGGCCCGCGCTGACCACCAGCAGCAGCGTGTCCACCAGCTCCGTCTCGGTCAGCCGCGAGCCGTCGCCCTCCTCGTCCCTGGCCGCGATCAGCACCGAGGTCATGTCGTCGCCCGGCTCGGCGCGCTTCCGCGCCACCAGCGCGGCCAACAGCTCGTGGAACGCCACCGTGTTGGCGGTGGCCTGCTCGGCGGTGAGGGTGGTGTCGAAGATGCCGTTGACCCGGCGGGCGAAGTCGGCCGCCATGTCCTCGGGCAGGCCCATCAGTTCGCTGATCACCCGCACCGGCAGCGGGTACGCCAGCGCCGCCCGCAGGTCCACCGGCTCGCCGGGCGGCACGGCGGCGACGGCGTCCAGCAGCTCGGTGGTGATCCGTTCGACGCCGGGCAGCAGCGCGTTCACCCGGCGGGTCGTGAACGCCGGGCTCACCAGCCGGCGCAGCCTGCGGTGGTCGGGGCCGTACGCGGTGAACATGTTGTCCGCCGTGACCCACACGTCGAGCGGCCACCGCCCGACGATCCGCTCCGGGTAGTCGGGCCAGTGCTGCCGTGGGTCCTTGGAGACCCGGGAGTCCGTCAGCAGCCGCCGCAGCAGGTCCGGGTCGCTGACCGCCCACGCGGTGACGCCCAGCAGGTCGACCAGCACGGCCGGGCCTCCGCTCTGTAACGCGGCCTCCTCCGCGCGGCGTTCGGAGCCCGTGGGGCTGAGGATCAGGGGCTTGACCTGGCTCATCGAACCGCCTTTCGCGACAGGGGCGTTCGCCGAAGGCGACCCCCGCCCCCGCGCCCACCCGATTCTCCCCAGCGACCCCCGAGGGCAATCCGCGCCCCAGGGGGCCTCTTCGCGCCGTTCCACGCCCCCGCGCGCGCGGGGTGACCAACCGTGACCCCGCACGGCGCCACGGCGCCGTTCGGTGACCCTGGGTGAGTAACCCCTGGGAAGACAGCGAACGTTGGGACAACGGACCCTTTTCTTCCCCCGTGCGCTATGTCACTCTCCCGGAGCGAACCTCACGAGGGGATGACTCAATGCGAGTGCTGACCAGACGGCTTGTCGCCCTGACCGGAGCGCTGGCCCTGGCGGGTGCCGTCGCCGGCTGCGGCTCCGACGGGGACGGGGACTCCGGCACCATCGAACTCACCATCAGCATGAACGCCATCTCGGGCGGCAAGAACGCCGCCGAGGCCGACTGGATCGAGCAGTGGCTCATCCCACGCTTCGAGGCCGCCCAGGAGGAGGCGGGCGTCGCGGTCGAGGTCACCTTCGAGCCAAGTGGCGTGGACGACGAACAGTACAAGTCCCGCCTGGCGCTCGACCTCCAGTCCGGCTCCGGGCCCGACGTCTACGCGCTCGACGGCATCTGGCTGGGCGAGTTCGCCCAGGCCGGCTACGTCCAGCCGCTGGAGGACACCACCCCCGACTTCGCCTCCTGGGAGGGCTGGGAGCAGATCCCCGAGGCCGTCCAGCAGTTGGCCACCTTCGAGGGCGCGCTCTACGGCATACCCGCCGGCACCGACGGCCGGGTGCTGTTCTACCACCGTGAGCTGTTCGCCGAGGCCGGGCTGCCCACCGACTGGCAGCCGACCAGCTGGGCCGAGATCACCGAGGCCGCCGAGGCCCTCGCCGGCGTCGACGGCGTCACCCCGGTCCAGCTCAACGCCGGCACCGCGATGGGCGAGGCCACCACCATGCAGGGCGTGCTGCCGCTGCTGGCCGGCGCCGGCGAGGAGGTGCACACCGAGGGCGCCGGCTGGACCGGCGCCACCGAGGGACTGGAGCGGGTCCTCGGCCTCTACGCCGAGATCTACGGCAACGGCCTGGGCGACCCACAGCTCCAGCAGGAGACCCAGGGCCGCGACAAGTCCTTCGAGGAGTTCGCCGCCGGCGAGATCGGCATCCTGCTGGAGGGCGACTACTTCTGGCGTTCCGTGGTCAACCCGAACAACGGCGTCGCGCCCATGGAGAACCGCGACGAGGCCGTCGGCTACGCCCTGATCCCGGCCGCCGAGCCCGGCGCCGGCGTGAACGGCGCCGACTTCGTCAGCACCTCGGGCGGCAACGTCCGGGTGGTCAACCCGGCCAGCGACCACGCCGACCTGGCCTGGGAGTTGCTCACCTTCATGCACTCCGCCGAGGCGCTGACCGCCGCCGTCGGCGACGACCCCCGCATCACCGCCCGCGCCGACGTCAACGAGCAGCTCCTCGGCGACGACCCGATGCTCACCTTCGTCAACGAGGAGGTCCTGCCCATCACCTCCTTCCGGCCGGCGCTGGAGGTCTATCCGCAGGTCTCCGTCCTTCTCCAGGAGGCGACCGCCGCCGTGGTCGACGGCGAGGACCCGGGGCAGGCGGCGGCCGACTACCAGGAGGCCCTGGAGGAGGTCGTGGATGGCGACGTCGCCCCCTGACCCGACGCTCCCGGCCGGCGAGGAGCGCGCCGGCCGGGGGGAGAGGCCCGAACGGGACGCGGCGGGGCTGGGGCGGGCCCGGGCGGCGGCGTTTGTCGTGCCCGCGCTGCTGCTGATCGCCGCGTTCCTCGTCTTCCCCGCGCTGTGGACCATCTACCTGGGCCTGACCGACTACCGGCTCACCGGCCTGGCCGCCGTCGATCCGCAGGTCGTCGGCCTGGACAACTTCGAACGGGCCCTGGACGACGACGGGTTCACCAACTCCCTCGGCCTGACGCTCCAGTTCGTCGTCGGCTCCGCCGTGATCGGCCAGGCCGGGCTCGGCTTCGCCATCGCCTGGGTGCTGCGGAACCGGCGCGGCTTCGGCCGCCGGCTGATCGAGGCCATGGTGCTGCTGGCGTGGATTCTGCCCAGCAGCGTCATCGCCTTCCTGTGGATCGCGCTGCTCGACCGCGACGACGGCACCCTCAACGCGCTGCTGTCCACGCCCGGCACGGCCTGGCTGCTGGAGCACCCGATGCTCTCCATCGTGGTCTTCAACATCTGGCGCGGCACCGCCTTCTCGATGATGCTCTACGCCGCCGCCCTCGGGAACGTCCCGCCCTCCCACCTGGAGACCGCCCGCCTGGCCGGCGCCTCCTCCCCGCAACAGCTGCGCGATGTGGTCTTCCCCCGGATCAGGGGGCATGTGCTGACCAACCTTCTGCTGATCAGCCTGTGGACGTTCAACGACTTCACCCCGTTCCTGCTCACCGGCGGCGGGCCCGAGGACCGCACCGAGATCATGCCGGTCTTCATCTACCGGACGGCGCTCTTCGGCGGCGAACTCGGCTTCGGCGCCGCCATCTCGGTGCTGATGCTGCTGATCAACCTGGTGATCGCGGTGGTCTACGTCCGGCTGCTGCGCAGGCGGAAGGACCCGGCCTGATGAACGCCCCACCCGCCGAAACATCCGGAGAGACGGGCGAACGGCCCGGGGACCGGCACGCCGCCGGCCTCGACGGCGCCCGCCGCCTGCTGGGCACCGTCGGCTTCTACACCTTCTGCTCGCTGGTCCTCGCGTTCTTCTCCGTGCCGCTGCTCTGGCTGGCCAGCGCCCCGTTCGACGACACCCCCTCCATCACCGCCTCGCTGCCCTCGTTCACCCTGGACAACTTCGAGACGCTGCTGGACAACCGCTACGCGCTCCGCTCCCTGGGCAACTCCACCATCCTCGCCGCCGGCACCGGCGCCCTGGTCGTGGTCTGCTCCGCGCTCGCCGCCTACGCGCTCAGCCGCGTCCGGCTCCCCGGCCGCGACGCGCTGCTCTACGTGCTGCTGCTGCTCTCCTCCATCGTCACCGGCACCGCCGCCATGGTGCCGCTGTTCAACCTCGCCTACGAACTCGACCTGATCGACTCCCAGTTGGGCGTCATCCTGGTCCTCTCCGGCGGGCTGCTGCCCTCGGCCGTCTTCATCCTCAAGGACTTCATGGACGGCACCCCCCGCTCCTACGAGGAGTCGGCGCAGGTCTTCGGCGCCTCCCCGCTCCAGGTGATGCGCCATGTGGTGGTGCCACTGGTGCGGCCCGGCCTGGCCACCATCGCCGTCTGGTCCGTCGCCCAGGTCTGGGGCAACTTCCTGATCCCGTTCCTGCTGCTCCGCTCCCCGGAGAAGTCGCCGGCCGCCGTGGTCATGTACACCTTCTACACCGAGGGCGGCCAGCCCGACCTGGCCCTGATCTCCACCTTCTCGCTGCTCTACTCCGTGCCCGTGGTGCTGATGTTCCTGCTGGTCAGCTCCCGGTACGGCTTCCGGTTCCACGGAGGGATCAAACGCTGATGGCCGACATCGCCCTGGCCGCCCTGAGCAAGGTCTACCCCGGCGGCGTCCGAGCCCTGGACGCCATCGACCTGACCATCGCCGACGGGGAGTTCTTCGCCCTGCTCGGCCCCTCCGGCTGCGGCAAGACCACCCTGCTGCGCACCCTCGCCGGCCTGGAGACCGCCACCTCGGGCTCCGTCGTCCTCGGCGGCACCGACGTCACCGCGCTGCCGCCGGGCCGCCGCGACGTCGCGATGGTCTTCCAGGACTACGCCCTCTTCCCGCACATGACCGTCACCGACAACATCGCCTACCCGCTGCGCATCAGGAAGGTGCCGGGCGGCGAACGACGCGAACGGGCCGCCGAGACCGCCGCCGAACTCGGCCTGAGCGACTACCTCGCGCGCCGCCCCGACCAGCTCTCCGGTGGGCAGCAGCAACGGGTCGCGCTGGCCAGGGCGATGGCCTGCCGCCCGCGCGCGTTCCTCTTCGACGAGCCGCTCTCCAACCTCGACGCCCGGCTGCGCCTGGAGGCCCGCACCTTCCTCAAGCGGCTCCAGCGCGAGCTGGGCGTCACCACCGTCTTCGTCACCCACGACCAGGCCGAGGCGCTGGCCCTCGCCGACCGGATCGCCGTCATGGAACACGGCCGGATACGCCAACTCGGCACGCCCGCCGAGGTGTTCCGCCGCCCCGCCAACACCTTCGTCGCCTCGTTCATCGGCTCGACCCCGATGAACCTGCTCCCCGGCACCGCCGCGCGCGGCGCCGTCCACGTCGCGGACCTCGCGCTGCCCACCCCCGAGGGCCTCGACCTGGCCGACGGCGAGGAGCTGACCTACGGCATCAGGCCCGAGTACCTCACCTATCACCAACGCCCCACCCCCGGCGCGCTCGGCGGCGAGGTGCGGGTGGTGGAGAACCTGGGCAGCGCCCAACTCGTCACCCTCGAAGGCCCGGCCGGACCCGTGCAGGTCGTCGTGGACGAGGACACCGAGGTCACCCCGGGCGCGACGGGCCACGCGCTGCCCCGCGCCGACCGCGCCCTGGTCTACCGTGACGGCGAACTGCTCACCCCCACCGCCCACCCCACCGGGCCCAGAGCGGAGGTCCCGTGACACCCGCCACCGACACCGTCCACCGGGGCCGCTGGACCCTGGCCGACCGGCTCGAACAGGCCCTGCGCGAGCTGCCGTTCGAGGTGCCGCGCGGCACGGCCGCCGTCACCGTCGAGCTGTCCTACGAGCGCGAGGCCGGCGTGCTGGACCTGGGCTGCCTGGGCCCCGCCGGCTACCGGGGCTGGTCGGGCGGCGCCCGCGACGGCTACACGATCGCCGCCGACTGGGCCACGCCCGGCTATCTGCCGGGCGAGCCGGAGCCGGGGGAGTGGCGGGTGCTGCTGCGGCTGCACCGGGTGCCGCCCACCGGTCTTGAGTACCAGCTGCGGATCACCACCACCGGCGGCCGGCCCGAACCGCCCGCGCCGCCGCCCGAACCGCCGGTGCCCGAACGCCCGCCCCGCCGCCCGCTGCCCGAGGTCGACGGGCTGCGCTGGCTCGCCGGCGACTGCCACAGCCACACCACACACAGCGACGGGGCCCTGACGCCCGCCGAGTTGGCGGCGCTGGCCGCCGCCCAGGGCCTCGACTTCCTCGCCGTCACCGACCACAACACCACCAGCCACCACCCGCACCTGCCGGCCGTCGCCGCCCGCTACGGCATCGCGCTGCTGCCCGGGCAGGAGGTCACCACCGACACCGGGCACGCCAACGTGCTGGGCGACGTCGGCTGGGTCGACTTCCGACGCCCCGCCGACCACTGGCTCGCGCACGCCAGACGGCACGGCGGGCTGCTGTCGATCAACCACCCGCTGGGCGCCGACTGCGCCTGGCGCAACCCGCTGACCGACCGGCCCCGCCATGTCGAGGTGTGGCACTCCGGCTGGTTCGACCGCCGCTGGGGCGCGCCGCTGGCGTGGGCCGCCGCCTGGCGGCCCGACGTGGTGGCGCTCGGCGGCAGCGACTTCCACCGGCTGGGCGACGACGCCCTGCCGGGCCGCCCCACGACCTGGGTGCTGGCCGAGGACGCCTCGCCCGACGCGGTGTTGGCGGCGCTGGCCGCCGGCCGCGTCGCGGTCTCGGCGGGGCCGCGCGCTCCGCTGCTGCTGCGGGTGGCCGACGGCCTGTTGGCCCTGGACGCGGAGGGCACGGCGCTGGTGCGCCCCGACGGCAGCCGGCAGGCCGTCCACGGCGACCGCGCGGCGCTGCCGGCGGAGCCCGGGCCGCACCGGCTGGAGACCTGGGAGAACGAGGTGCTGGCGCTGGTGTGGTGACGGCCGGCGCCGTCGGGTCGGCGGCGCCGGCTTCGGCGCGGCTACCGGCCGCGCGGCCGTCGGGGCTTCCCGGGGCCTGGTTCGGGCTTCGCCCGATCGGGCGCGTCGTGGTCGTCCGGGTCCCGAGGGGGACGCGGGAACGCCCCGACGGGCGGCACGGGGTCGGGGAGGACCGGGGGCCGGTCCCAGGGGCGCGCCGCCTCCCCGGGCGGTCGCTTCTCCGGCGCGGGTCGGTACCCGGGGCCGGGGCCGGCGGGGATGTCGGCGTCGCGTCCGGAGTCCTTGGGCGGGCGTCCGGGGTCGGGAACGGTGGGCGTGTCCGCGTCGTACCCCGGATCCTTGGGCGGGCGTCCGGGGTCGGGAACGGTGGGGATATCCCGCCACTTGTCCCGTTCCCTCGGCGGGGGCTCCACCCGGTCCGGCTGGCGCCGAGCGACCGGCGGGACCTGCCGACCGGCGGACTCCGCCCGGTCGTTGGGCGCGGCGTGCCCGACGCGGCCCCCCTCCGCCCCGACGCGGCCCTCCTCCGCCCCGGCGCGGCCCCCCTCCGCCCCGGCGAGGGCCGGCGCCCGGCCGGCGAGGTCCTCCTCCGTCGCGTCGAAGGCGTGGGCCGCGGAGAGGATGCGCCGGGCGGTCAGACGATGGGCGTGGTCCATGGCGGGAGGGGGCATGCGGGCGATCAACGCGAGGACCTCGACGACGGGTTGGGTGATGTACGCGAGCGAGCCGCTCGTTCCCCCGGGCCCCGTGGAGAAGGTCAGCCCGGACACCCGCATGGCCAACACCGAGCCCGCGTCGAGACTGCCGTTCGCCTGTTCCGTGATCATCTTGCTGGCGATGCGCATGGCGTCCGTGTTCAGGTGCAGGCCCGGCATCGAGTCGTCGTAGGGCTTGTCGGGGGCCTCCTCCATGTACAGCCCCTTGACCGCCGAGGTGGTCCGGTCCTCCACCGGGTCGATCACGCCGCTCACCAGGGGGCGCCCCGTCTCCTCCTCGAAGCGCCGAACGCTCCCTTCGAGCCGGTGTCGGTGGAGTGGGCGGAACGCCTCGCCCGGGCCGGACGCCTCGCCCGGGCGGGGCCCGGCACCGTCCCGGTGCGCCTTCGCGACGCGCAGCTCGGCGAGGCAGTCGCGCTTCATCTCCTCGACGGCGTCGGCGGTGGCATCCAGTTCGCCTTTCAGCCACAGGCAGTTCACGATGATCTCCCGCATGTGCGGGGTGAGCCGCACGTCCCAGGACGCCCTCAGCGCCAGGTACGAAGGAGCCTGGTAGGCGGGAGCCAGGTCGATCACGACCCGACTCGTGGTGTCCGTGGCGTTGTCGCACGCCCGGGCGTAGGACCATAACGCGTCGGCGGCCTCGCCGAGTTCGTCCTCGTCGATGTCGGGCCATTCGAAGTCGAGCCAGTCGGCTGTCTCGACGGCCCAGTCGGGCAGGGTGATGGACATGCGAACCCCCCAGTACGCGATGTGTGCCATCCATGGAAATGTCGTTCTCTGCTTGGTTGTGCCCCCTTCGTCATAAAGCGTAGGGAGGGGCACGGACGGAGCAGAAGGGGTGTACCGGGTCGTCACGCCACGGTGACACATTGGTGAAACGCGCCACCGTCGCCAAGTGCCCGCCGGCTGAGGGGAGTTGGTGCGGAGGAGTGGGCTCAGGTCGTCGGCGTGTTCGCCCCGGCCGTGCCGGTCGGGCGAGCAGGGCGGGAGAGGTCGCAGCGCCACGCGGTGACGGCCTCGTCGCCCGCGCCGACGAGCAGGCCGTCGGAGGTGATCGCCAGGGCGGACACCGGGTGGTGGGAACGGAACGACAGCTCTCTCTCGTCGTGCGGGCTCAGCACGTCGATCCGCCCGTCCGCCCATGCGACCGCGCACACCGCTCCGCCCGCCGTGGGAGTGGCCGCGAGCGCCGTCGGCACGGCGGCGCGGATCAGCATCGGGGCGCTCGACGGCGCCCTGGGGGGACCCCACAGGACCACCCGCCCGTCGGCGGTGGCGCCCAGGATCATGGTGCGCTCGTTCCCCAGCCGGACACCGCAGACGGCTCGCAGCGGGGCCTCCGCCAGTCGCGCCGAACCCGCCAACGTCAGAACGGAGTTGTCCTGGGCGTACAGCCACGCCGTGCCCGCGTCGTCGCCCAGCACCAGCAGCCCGCCTCCTGGATCTCCGCCGAGGCAGGTGACCGGAGCCTGGTTCGCCGCCAGCACGTGGTGGGGGGACGGCGGCAGTTGGTCCCCACCCGGAAGCAGGCGCACCGAACCGGCGTCGGTGAGTACCGCCCACGTGTCGCCGTCGAGACGCGCCAGCCCGCTCACCGCCGCCCGTGTCTCGTTGACGATCCGCCCGAGAATCCGTCCGGTGTCGATGGCGATGCGACGCAGCTGCCCCAGCGGGTCGGCGGCCAGCAGCCACGGCGGCTCGGACGGGGTCCGGGCGCCTGGCGCGAGCGCGCGCACCGCGCCGGGCCAGCGCTCGCCCCTCGCCGGGCCGCTGGCGACGGTGACGGTACGCCGCACCCGGGTCCAGCGGGCGACGACCGGATGACGTTCGGCGGCGGGCGCCAGCAGGGCCGCCAGCCGTGGGGCCGGGTCCAGCGCGGCGGCGTGCAGGATCGCCGCGCGCTCGGCCGTGTCGTGGCCCGCGTGCGTCAACACGGGCGCGGCCGCGCGCCATGCCGAGCGCAGCGAGCGCGGGACGCGCACCCCGGGCCGGTCCAGCAGCCGGCAGATCGCGTCGACCGATCCGTGGACGAGGAACCCCGGGTCGCTCAGCAGCCGCATCACCTGCTCGTCGGTCGCCGCATGGTCCGTGAGGTGTTCGCGGACGAAGTCGGGCGCCCGGCCCCATTCGGGGATGTCGCGGTCGTTCCTCGGCACCAGTCCCAGCAGCGCCTCGAAGACGTCGCCGGGTGCCTGGCCGCCGTTCACCCCGGCCGCCGCGCGTTCGGCGTGGGCGGCCAGGGCGGGCAGAGGGAGCCGGTACGGTCCCGCCGTCCGCTCCCCGCTGGCCCAGGTCAGCCGTTCCGCGGCTGCCGCGACCTCCGCCACCGCGTCCGGCACCCCCGGGTGCAGGGCGGCGTGCACCGCTCGCCACGTGGGCAGGTCGACAAGCCCACCCAGACGCCCGAGCGTCCCCAACGCCCGCCGCACATCCGGGCCTTGGCGTTCCCACCAGGCGTCGACCAGCGCCTCGGCCGTGCCGTCCCGGTCCGGGATCGCCCCTGCCGAAAGCTGGGCCGCCAGCCGGCCCAGCACCGGAACGGGCGGGACGGCGGTGGGCGGGGGCGCGTTCTCCTCCCGGGGCAGCCCGCTGTACCAGGCGGCGAACGCCTCCCGGTCGGTCAGCCGCTCGTCGTCGAGGTCGAGGACGGTCGCCTCGCCGGTAAACGGGTTGGCGGCGAGCGGCCCCACCTCCACGAGCAGCCGCACCCAGGGCCGTTGGAGCAGCGGCTCCAGCAGGTCCGGCACCAGCCGCAGCCCGGTCCGCCGTTCCCTTGCGGAGGCCCGGTGCAGGTCGGCTATGCCGATCAGCAGCGGGCGCGGGTCCACGTCCAGGCGGGCCAGCAACTCGGGCAGCGTGCCGGCCGCCCAGCCGAGTTGGTGGGCCAGCTCCCACAGCACGGGGGAGGGGGACTGGTCGGCCGCCGGTACCAGGGCGTGCACGCGGGTGGCGGGGTGGGCGGCGCCGTGGGCGACGAGCCAGGCGAGCAGATGGCTCTTGCCGGTGCCGCGCGCGCCGGCGATCAGGCACAGGCGCGGCCCCTCCTGGCGCGTGGCCCAGTCGAGCAGCGCATGTCCGGCGGGGGCGCGCCCCGCCCCCAACGGGGCCTGGTCAAGGAGGTCTTCGGGTGATAAATCGACTTTCGGCATGGCGGACTCCCTCGTCGCCTGTGAGAAGGGTTGGGTGCGGGTGCCGGGCCCCGGTCAGCTCCATTCGCGGTCGGCCAGCGCGCCGTTCCAGTAGCACTCGGGCCGGGTCGTGGCCTCGGGGTCCACGGCGGCGAACGTCTCCATCAGCCGGTCCGTGGTGGCCTGACGCACCCGGCCGGGGCTCCAGCGGGCGTAGCCGCGCCGGTGCTGGTGGAGCGCCTGGAGGCAGCGGGCGAAGCGGTCGATCCGGCTGTTGACCATGGCGACGCCGAGCAGTTCCCACAGTGCCCCCGTGGTGCCGTCCAGGAACACCGGTTCGTGGTGGAAGAGCCCGAGCCGCACCCAACTCTCCACGGACTCCGGCAGGTTGTCGAACATGTGCAGGTTGTCCTGTGTGTCCACGGCCGAGGGCAGCCCGTTGGTCAGGTCGTCCATCGGGTCGTAGACGAAGTCGGGCAGGACCGGCAGGCCGACCTCGCTCAGGAAGCGGCGGCTGAGCGGGTGGACCACGCGCGGGTTGAGGCGCTCCTCCGGCACCGTGACCAGTCGCCTGGCCCTGAACGTCGCCGCCAACTCCGCACGCGTGATGGCCTGCTCCATGCCCGTCCCCCTACCGCTCCGAACCGCTGGAAGCCGCCGTCTCCCGCATCATCGCCAGAAAGCCGGCCTCGCGTTCGTCGGCGCTCCCCTGATAGGGGAAGGAGTGCGAGAACGCGGCCCGGGGGAACACGTCGGCCAGCCACAGGGCGCAGTAGTGCCCCGGCAGGAAGCACGGCTCAAGCTCGGTGTAGATCCGGGTCACCTGCTCCGGCGCCACTCCCGACGCCTCCAACTCGCCCCACAGCCGCTCCTCCGGGTGGACACAGAGCCCGCCCGCACTGGTGATGACCTGCTTCCGTCCGTCGGGCTCCTCGACCTCGAACGCCGTGTAGCCCGGACAGGACATCGTGTGCCGGATGTCCTGAAGCACCGTCTGCCACCAGGAGTCGGGCGACTCGGCCGGTTCCCGGTCGGCCACGGCCAGCCGGCGGATCAGCGCGCGCACCAACTCGGCGCGCTCCTCGATCGATTCCGTCGCGGCCAGCGAGGACAGCCCTTCGTCCAGAGCCAGTAACGACTCCAGGAACGCGGTGAGCGACACGTTGACCGCTGCCCCCGGCTCCTCGGCGTCCACGAACTCGGCCCGCACGCCGCCTCGTTCGTCGAGGCAGAGCTGTGCGCCCCGGTCCCCGCCGAGGCGGCACCAGCGGGCCTTCGCCTCCTCGGGCGCGTCCACGCCGATCGAGGCGCAGAACGGGCCGAGCTGGGTTGGGGCCTCGGCGGCGGAGGTGAAGTAGGGGCCCACCTGTCGCGGGACCCCGACCTCGGTCAACAGCACGCTGTCCGCCGGCGACGCGGTGCCCTCGGGAACGGCGATCCGCCGCAGCCCCTCCCTGCCGAACCGAGCCATGAGCCGGCCCGGCAGGTCTTCCTGTCCCGTGCTCATCGTGCCACCTCTCCCTCGTGTCTCATCGTAAGCGGGCCCTACGGCCCGAACAGCCAGTCGCGATACCGCCGGTGGACGGCGTTGTCCTGCCGTCGCCGCTCTCGCGTGTCCCCGTAGGGGGTCGAGTGGGTGGTGGGTAACTCCTCGTCCTCTCCCTGGACGAACGTTCCGACCCACTCGTCGCACTTCCGCATCCCGGGGCCGTGGCAGGGTTCTCGTTCACTGTGTAATCCGGTGACCCAACCATCCAGCCGGTTTCGGGCGGCGTCGAAGGGGATTCCGGCGTTCTGCTCGCTGTGCCCGCCGCGCGAGTGGCTCCTGCCGACCAGGATGAAGTCCCCGTCGTCGCCCTCGTACCGGTAGGCGGCGTAGTTGGAGCCACCCCGGTCGTTCGCGGCCAGTCTCGCGCGCTGGGTGGCCCACTGGAGGGCGCCACGGTCCCACGCGACCCTGTCCGAACTCACCCTCCGCCGGGGGCGGTTCGTGTTGCTCAGGTTGTACTGGTCGTTCTTCTTCTTGACCGGGACACGCCCGTCCTGGTCCACCAGCTTCCGCACGCTGGCCGGGTCGGACTGGTCCACCGGCCGACTGCTGCCGTCGGGCATCAGGCGGCGCACGTTGCCCTTGCGGTCGACGGTGTACGTCGGCACGCTGTCGGCCAGCCGCCGTTCGGACTCGTCGAAGCGGTCGGCCGCTCTCCGGATGCGTTCGGCGGCCCTCCGGTGGGCCCGCTCCATCCCGCCGGGGACCGCTCGGGCGACCTCGCCGAGAACTTCCCTGACGGGTTCCGCGATGCGCTGTCCTAAGCCGGCCACCCCTCAGCCCCCCGTGGTGAAGGTCAGGCCCGACACCTTCGACGAGAACAGCTCGCCGGAGGAGAGGCTGGCCTCCGCCTGCCCCAGGATCGTGTCCCCGAAGGCGCGCATCTCGTCGGTGTTCAGACGGATGGTCGGCAACGGCTCGCCGGCGGCGATCTCGGCGGCCTCCTCCTGGAGCAGTTGCCCCACCGCCGACATGATCTGGTCCTGCACCGGGCCGATCACGCCGTCCACCAGGGCGCCGATCGCCTCCTCCTCGAAGCGCTCGACGATCTCGTTGACCAGTCGCCGTTGGAGCTGTTGGGTCGCGACCGCGCTGGCGGAGGCGACGCCCAGGGTGGCCGCCGAGGCCGCCAGCGCGGCGGCCATCTGGCCGGCCGCGATGCCCAGTTGGGCGATGCATCTGACCTTCATGCCCTCGACGGCGAGGGCGGCGGCGTCAAGACCGTCGGCCAGCAACTCGCAGCCGTCGACGAGCGCGCGCATGTGTTGGGACGACTGCTGCCCCCAGGACTCGGCCAGCGCGCCGTACGACTGGGCCTGGTACACCCGTTCCAGGTCGTTGCCGACGACGCCGGTCGTCGTGTCCATCGAGTCCTGGCAGTCCTGGGCGTAGGCGCGTAAGCCGTCGGCGGCCTCGCGGAGTTCGTCCTCGTCGATGTCGGGCCAGTTGAAGCCGAGCCAGTCCACGACCTCGGCTAACCAGCCGGGCAAGGTGATCGACATCTGTACCCCCCCGGATACGTGATATCCCACTATGTGTCGAAGAGTTGTTTCCCGTCCCTGTCCTTACCTTTTCTTCGTCAGCGTAGGACGGTCGCCCAGCGACACCAAGGGGGGTGGGCCTGGCTGTCGCACCACCGTGACACAGCTGTGAATCCGCCAAGTCACTTACAACGGAGGAGAGTTGGCGCCAACCCTCGGGTCTGATCCGGCCCTTGGCCGGGTACGCTCCCGTTGTCCGCCCGAACGCGGCGGGCGACGCTCTTCGGCCCCGGCGGCGGGCGGAGTGGGGGGAACCGTTCCCGCGCCGTGCCAACCCCCACCGAAGGAGGCCGTTCGATGGCGACCCCACTCAGCGCCGACCGGCTGCTGAAGGCCCTCCGCGACGAGGGACTGACCGTGCACGAGTACCGCAGCTGGCGCACCAACAACCGCAACCACAAGGGGCCCTGGGGCCCCGTCAACGGCGTGATGATTCACCACACCGTGACCAGCGGCACCGAGGCGTCCGTCCGCCTCTGTTACGAGGGGCACTCCACCCTGCCCGGGCCGCTGTGCCACGGTGTGATCGACAAGTCGGGGGCCGTGCACCTCGTCGGCCACGGCCGGGCCAACCACGCGGGCGCCGGGGACGGCGACGTGCTGGCCGCCGTCATCGCCGAACGCGCGCTGCCGCCGGACAACGAGGCGGACACCGACGGCAACCCGCACTTCTACGGCTTCGAGTGCGTCAACCTCGGCGACGGCAAGGACCCGTGGCCCGAGGCCCAACTCCTGGCGATCGAACGGGCGGCCGCCGCGATCTGCCGCGCCCACGGCTGGAACCACCGCTCGGTCATCGGCCATCTGGAGTGGCAGCCGGGGAAGATCGACCCCAGGGGCTTCACCATGGACGCGATGCGCGAACGGGTGCGCCGCCGGCTGGGCGCGCCCCCGGACAGTGGTGGCGGGCAGCCGACGTACGAGCCGTTCCCCGGCGCCGCGTTCTTCGCGCCCGGCCGGAACAGCCCGATCATCACGGCGATGGGCCACCGCCTGGTCGCCGAGGGCTGCGGCCGCTACCAGGTCGGCCCGGGACCCGAGTGGACGTCCGTGGACCAGGAGTCCTACGCCGCCTGGCAGCGCAAGCTCGGTTACTCCGGCGCGGACGCCGACGGCATCCCGGGCGAGACGAGTTGGACCAGGCTGAAGGTACCGAACGTGTAGCCGCGCGGCCGGGCCCAACGCACCGGTCAGTCGCCGGCGTTGATCGTGGCCGTGGTCAGGGCCAGCTCCGGGACGCCCCATTCGGCGAGGATCGCGGCGTGGGTGCCGTCGTCGATCAGCGTCTGGAGCGCCTGGCGCAGCGCCTCGGCGAGGGACTCCTGGTTCGCGGGGAGCATGATGCCGTGCGGTTCGACGGCGAGCTGCGTCTCGGCCATGGACAGCGGGCTGTCCGGGTGGCCGTTGAGGAAGTGTTGCGCCGTGGCGTAGGGGATGACGGCCGCCGTGTGCTCGCCCCGGCCGATGGCGTACTCCATCTCGTCGAGGGTGCCCAGGGTCGCGACGGCGAACGGCTCGTCGCAGCCGGCGTTGGCCGCCTCCAGCGCGGCGAGGATGTCGTCCGCGTCCCAGGTGACGACGGACTGCCCGCACAGGTCGGCGAGGGTGAGGTCGGGCGGGCCGCCCCGGGTGAGGACGGCCAGGCCCTCGTGGAAGTGGTCGACATAAGCGACGTCCAGCTCAGCCCGCTTGGCCGCCGTGTCGCGGAACGCGCCCAGGCCGATCACCGGTTCGTCGCCGGCGCCGCTCGCCGAGACCTCCTGGACCAGCTCGTTGTAGTCAGAAACGGTCTCGATCTCCAGCTCCACGCCCAGGACCTCGCCGAGGGCGCGCGCGATGTCCGGCTCGACGCCGACCGCCTCGCCGTCCGGGCCGGCGAAGGACAGCGGCGAGGACCAGGTGCCGAGGCGAACGGTGAGCGTCTCGCCCTCCCAGGCCGGTGCCGTCGGCGTGGGGTCGGCGCCGGCCGGGCCCGTGGTGTCGCCGGCCTCGGGTGAGGTCCCGTTGTTCCAGGGCTGGTTGACGAGCAGCGTGAGCCCGGCGACCAGCGCCACGGCCGCGCCGGCGGCGAGGGCGGCCAGCGTCCGCCGGGAGCGGCCGGCCGGCGCGGCGGTCGTGGGCTCGCCGGCCCCGCGCGGACCCGGGGCGTCGAGGGCGAGCAACTCCGCCGCCTCCCGCCCGAGTTGGGCGGTGAGGTGCGGCGGCAGCCACACCCGTTCGTCGTCGACCTGCCGCGCCGCCAGCGCGCGGATCTCCTCCAGCGGCGGGCGTTCGGCCGGGGCCTTGGCGAGGCAGCGCACGGTCAGTTCGCGCAGCGGGCCGGTCAACGGGCCGTCCTCGGCGCCGAGGTCGGGTTCCTCGTGGACGACGCGGTAGAGGACGGTGGGCAGGGCGGGCCGGTCCGGCGCGAACGGGGAGACGCCGGTGGCGGCGTAGGCGAGGACGGCGCCCAGGGCGAAGACGTCGGTGGCGGGGGTGACGGTCTCGCCGCGTATCTGCTCCGGCGCCATGTAGCCGGGGGAGCCGACCATCGAGCCGGTGCGGGTGGCCCGGCTGCTTCCGTTCGCCGCCCGCACGATGCCGAAGTCGATCACGCGCGGCCCGTCGAGGGTGATCAGGATGTTGGCCGGCTTGAGGTCGCGGTGGACCAGCTGGTGGGCGTGGATGTCGGTCAATGCCAGGGTGAGCCCGTGGAGCAGGGACCAGACGCTGGGCCGTGGCAGCGGGCCGTGCTCGGCGACGACGGCCGCCAGGGCCGGTCCCGGCACATAGCCGGTGGCGACCCAGGGCACGGCGGCCTCGGTGTCGCTGTCGAGCACCGGCGCGGTCCAGTCGCCGGCCACCCGCCGGGCGGCGGCGACCTCGTGCCGGAAGCGGCGGCGGAACGCGGGGTCGGCGGCCAGCTCGTCGTGCACCAGCTTGATGGCCACCAGCCGACCGCCGGGGGAGCGGCCCAGGAAGACGCGGCCCATGCCGCCCGCGCCGAGCTGCCCGAGCAGCCGGTAGGGCCCGATGCCCGTCGGCTGTCCCTGGCGTAACGGCCGCACCATCCCGTCCCCTCCCCGCTGTGACCCCTTGTGGCCCCGATGTGTCCCCGCCTGACCCGGTGTGGGTCCGACCCGGTGTGGCCCGCCGCGCATCGCCGCCGGCCGTCAACTCCCGTACCAGGACTGCCCCGGCGCGGCCCGGCGGCAAACCCGCCGCCGACACGGCGCGGCCCACCGCCGCGCGAGGCGGCGGTGGGCCACACCCTGTGGGGGGTCTCGGCGGTGGTTCGTCTCCCGGCTCAGTGGTGCGCCGGGGCCTCGGCCTCCACGACGGTGAACGTCACCCGCGCGTCGTCGGAGACGTTCCCCGCCGCGTCGGTGGCGCGGTAGGTGACCGTGGTCTCGCCCAGCTCGTGGACCATGAACGGCTCCGTGTAGGCGGTGAACTCCTCGGCGCCGTCCAGCGCGTACTCGATGCCGGCGACCTCCGACTCCTCGTCCGTGGCGGTGAGTTCGACCGTCGCCATGCCGGTCAGCGTGCCCTCGGGGTCGGTGGCCGGCGCCACCTCGATGGTGACGTCGGAGGCCACCTGGGGCGGGGTGGTGTCGTCATCCCCGCCGCCGGGTTCGCCCTCGACGACCTCGATCGTGGCGGTCTGGCTCTCCGAGACGTTGCCCGCGACATCCGTCGCCCGGTAGGTCAGCTCGTGCGTACCCGGCTCGTCCAGGACGATGGGCTCCTCGTAGGGCTGGAACGCCGTGGCGCCCACCGCGTACTCGATGCTGTCCACGCCCGAGTCGTCGTCGGTGGCCGTCAACTCCACGGTGGCGCCGCCGACATAGGCGCCGTCCGCGTCCTGCTCGCCGGTCACCTCGGCGCTGACCTCGGGCGGGGTGGTGTCGTCGCCGGGTTCGCCGCCGCCGTCCTCGGTCACCACGAGGGTGCCCTGCATGGCCAGGTGACCGGGGATGGTGCAGAAGTAGCGGTAGGTGCCGGGGGTCAGCTCGACCTCGACCTCGTGGCGGCCGTCGTTGGCGTCGTTCGGGTTGGCCAGGATGTTCACCCGGACGTCGTTGTTGTACTGGGAGTTGGAGACGTCGAAGGTGAGCGTGTGGGCCATGCCCGTGGTGTTGCCGGTCGCCTCGCTGTTCTCGAAGACCAGCGTGGCGGGTCCGGCGACCGCCTCCACGGGCGCCGTCTCGTAGGAGTCGAGGTCGTCGTCGGCCGTCCAGGTCAGCACCTGGTCGGCCGCCTCGGGCTCGGCGTCGGCCGCGTCAACGGCCGTGGCCTGGCCGGTCTGTTGGGCCTGCGCGCTGGGCAGCGCGACCAGGCCGAGCCCGGCCAGCGACAGCGTCAGCAGCGTGGCCAACGGTCGCCAGCCCCGGGCGAGCGCCCGGTGCCCGCGCGGCGCGGGGATGGTCAGCTCCCCGTCCGTGCCGGTGTCTGTCATCGTTCCTTACCTCCTGCTGTGGGGGACCCCGCCGTCACCGCTGTCACTGGTTCGCCAGCTGCTCGGGCAGGGGGGTGGCCGGGCCTCCGGTGTAGGTGACGCGCCAGAGGGCGGACTCCTCGGTGAGGTTGAAGAAGCCGCGTCCGTAGTCGAGGA
This sequence comes from Streptomyces triticirhizae, assembly GCF_003696235.1. Lineage (GTDB taxonomy): Bacteria > Actinomycetota > Actinomycetes > Streptomycetales > Streptomycetaceae > Streptomyces > Streptomyces triticirhizae. The sequence continues at coordinate 26,624 of NZ_RFFJ01000004.1, read as the reverse complement.
CGTAGAGCGAGCCGTCGGGGGCGAACTTCCAGTCCATCAGGTTGCGGATGCCGCCGTTCCCGGCCGGGATGATGTCGTCCAACGACTCGGCGTGGACCGGCAGTCCGCCGGCGCCGGCGTTGTCCGGGTCCATCACCACGGCGTGGCGCGGCTGGTCGGCGTCGTAGTGGTCGCCGACGAACCACTTGCCGTCCCAGTAGGCGGGCCAGGCGACATCGCTCGCGGCGGCCTCGTCGTAGCGGTAGAGCGGGCCGCTCATCGTGGCCTGACCGCCGCCCTGGAGCCAGGGCAGCAGGAAGGTCTGGTCGTCCTCCTCGTAGGTCGGAACGCCGTTCTCGTCACGCGGGTAGTCCGGCGCGCCGCCCTGGGGCGAGTACCAGATGTTGTTCGGCGTGACCGGCGGCAGCTCCACCAGGCCGTCGTTGTGCGGCGACTCGTTGACCGGGTTCTCGCAGTCGTACCAGTCCAGCGGCAGCGACGGGTCGGGCAGGTTGCGGTCCCGGTAGGGCTGGTTGTTGCCCATGCAGTAGGGCCAACCCCGGTTGCCCGCCTCGGTGATGACGGCGAACGTGTCGTACTTGGCCGGGCCCCAGGTGGTGCTCGGGCCGCCGGCGTCGGGGCCGACCCAGCCGGTGTAGACCCAGCCGGTCTGGGGGTCGACCGCGAGGCGCGTCGGGTTCCGCACGCCCATCACGTAGATCTCGGCCCTGGTCTTGCCGCCGCCCTCCTCCTCGCCGGTGAAGAGGTTGCCCTCCGGGATGGTGTAACTCCCGTCCGGCTCGGGGTGGATGCGCAGGATCTTGCCGTTGAGGTTGTTGGTGTTGCCCGAGGTGCGGCGGGCGTCGGCGAAGGACAGGCCCTGGAAGTTGGGCTCCGGGTTGTTCCCCGAGTAACCGTCGGAGAAGCCCGAGGAGTTGTTGTCCCCGGTGGCGATGTAGAGGTTGCCCTCGGCGTCGAAGTCCAGTCCGCCGCCGGCGTGGCAGCAGCTGTGGATCTGGGCGTCCCAGCTGAGCACCGGCACCTCGGAGGCGAGGTCCAGCGTGCCGGACTCCTCGTCGAAGGTGAAGCGGGAGATCCGCCGCTCACCGATCCGGGCCTCCCGGTCGATGGTCTCGTGCGGCATCCAGTACAGGTAGACGTGGCCGTTCTCCGAGAAGTCCGGGTCCAGGGCGATGCCCAGCAGCCCCTCCTCGGTCTTGGTCAGCTCGTCCCCGCCGCCCTTGTTGCCGAAGACCTCCAGGTTGGCGGCGAGGGTGACGGAGTCGTCGGCCGGGTCGTAGACGTGCACCGTGCCCTGGCCCAGGCCGATGTTGGGGTCCTCCCAGTCGGTGACGACCGGGTCGTCCGCCCAGCCGCCGGCGCGCCCGATGTAGAACACCCGGCCGTCGTCGGCGATGTCCAGGCCGTGCGGCTCGCCGATCTGGTCCAGCTCGCCGGGCTGGTTGGGCTCGGTGATCCGCTCGGCGACATAGTTGTCGGTGATGGTCGCCTGGCAGTCGGCCCTGGTCAGCGCGCTGGTCCAGAGCAGCGCCCCGCGCAGGTGGGCGCGGAATTCGTCCTCGGCGAAGCTCTCGACCGTGCCGCCCATGCCGGTGTAGAACGAGCGCCCGCCGTCGTAGTCGCGGCACCAGGAGATCGGGTGGTCCCAGTTCTCCAGGTTGTCCTCCCGGACGCGGGCGACGGTGTGCACCTGGCCGCTGGGGTTGTCCACCCAGTCGAACCAGACGTCCGTGCGTTCCCACTCCAGGGGCAGCCCCGCCGTCGCCGGGTTGAGCTGGTCGCCCACCTCAACGACCGCCTGCTCGGCCTCCGTTGGGCTGCCGTCGTCGGGCCTGGCCCCGATCAGGCCGGTGAACCAGGACGAGTCGGGCTGGGCTGACGCGGCGTCGTGCACGCCGAGGAAGCCGCCGCCCGCCTGGACATAGCCCTGGAGCGCGGCCTCCTGGTCGGCGTCGAGCACCGCGCCGTCGGCGGAGAGGAAGACCACGGCGTTGTAGGCGAGGAGCCCCTCGGGCTCGAAGACCGAGGGGTCGTCGGTGGCCTGGACGTCGAACTGTTCCTCGGTCGGGCCCTCGGCCCCGATGGCCTGGATGGCCTCAACGGCCGCCTGTGTGCGGTCGGTTGGCGCGTCCGCCGCGTGGAAGACGAGCACCTGGGCATCGGCGGCCCCTGGTAGTACGGCTGACTGTCCCGTTCCCTCCTCGTTGCCTGAGGCCGCTGGGGAGGCCCCCAGCAGCGCGATCGACAGGGTGGCAGCAAGTGCGACGATCTGTGGCTTGCGGCCCATGAAGCTCGCCCGCCCCTCCTGGGTGGTGATCCTGCGTGATGGTCCTGCGTGGAGAACTGAAGCTGGAGCAACGCCCAAGGAAGCTAGACCTCTTTTGCCGAGACGCCAATGGCTATGACCGGAATCGAGGAAACTTTGTCCTGAGGGTGGGCAAACTCTTGTCGTGCTCATACCATGAGGCGCCATCAGAGTCGTTGACCGATGAGCGAGGAAGGCTCCGCACATGCGTCGACCAGGCGTCTCCCGGCGAATCTTCACCACCGGCGCGGCCGCCGCCGCCCTAGCCCCGGCCGGGCTTGCCGCGACGGCCGTGGGTGTCACGGCCGGCCGGGCCAGCGGCGAGCCCCGCCCCGCCGAGGTGAAAACGATCACCCTCTACGCCGAGGAGGTCGCCGACGGGCAGGCCGGCTACGGTCTGGAGCCCGGTCAGGCGACCATCCCCGGGCCCCTGTTGGAGATGTACGAGGGCGACACCTACGAGATCGAACTGGTCAACACCATGGACGTGGATGTGTCCCTCCATGTGCACGGGGTTGACTACACCATCGACAACGACGGCACCGCGCACACCAACAGCACCGTGCCACCCGGCGAGAGCCGCGTCTACACCTGGACCACCCACGCCCCCGGCGTGCGCGAGGACGGAACGTTCATACCGGGCAGCGCCGGCTACTGGCACTACCACGACCACATCGTCGGCACCGAGCACGGCACCGGCGGCCTCCAGCGCGGGCTCTACGGCCCGCTGGTGGTGCGGCGCGAGGGCGACGTGCTGCCGGACAGGACGTTCACCGTCGTCTTCAACGACATGACCACCAACAACCTCCAGACCGGGCCCGACTTCGAGGCGGTGCTCGGCGAGCGCGTGGAGTTCGTCTCCATCACGCACGGCGAGTTCTACCACACGTTCCACCTGCACGGTCACCGCTGGGCCGACAACCGCACCGGGCTGCTGGAGAGCGAGAGCGACCCCAGCCGGATCATCGACACCAAGATCTGCGGCCCGGCCGAGTCCTTCGGCTTCCAGGTGATCGCCGGCGAGCACGTCGGCCCGGGCCACTGGATGTACCACTGCCACGTCCAGTCGCACTCCGACATGGGCATGGCCGGGATGCTGATCGTCTCCGACGCCGAGGGCAACGCCCCGGGCGACCCCGGCCACCACGCCGAGCCGTCCGGCAACCAGCCCGAGGCGCAGGGCGGTTCGTCGCATCACTAGAGACCGGGTCCCGCGCGTCACCCCCGGCACCGGGTGACGCGTGCGTGGCCGGAAATCGTCTTCTGACCCGGCGAGACCTCGCCAGGGCGTGCCGGGTCAGAAGGCGAGTACCACCACCGTCGCGGCATAGAGCGCGATCAGCAGCACCCCGTCGAAGCCCAGCCGCAGCCAGCCGCGCTCCTGACGCACCAACAGGCCGCCCAGCAGCACCGTCGTCATCACCAGCGCGCCCGCCGTCAGGAACAGCTGGTCGGGCTCGGCCGCGTGGTAGAGCGAGCCGCCCCGGTACGCCAGGTCTCCGACCACCAGGTTCAGCGCGTCCAGACAGTTCCCGCCGATCACGGCCGCGATCGCGAGCGTGACCGCGCCCCTGCGCACCGCCGCGATCGCGGTGACCGTCTCCGGCAGCGCGTTGACCACGCCCATCAGCACCGCGCCCACGAAGCCGGCGCGCAGGCCCGTCAGCGCCACGAACGTCTCCGCCGCCCGGGCCACCACCCAGCCGCCGACCACCACAGCGCCCGCGATGCCCAGGAACTCGGCCCACAGCGAGCCGGTGCGCCGCCCCCGCGTCGCCTCCTCGGCCTGCGGCCGGTCCGGCACCGTGTCGCTGGTGCGCACCGCCACCCACATCGGCCGCGAGCGGTCGCTGATCAGCCGCAGCCCGCCCCAGTAGAACGCCACCATCACCACCGAGACCGGGTGCACCCCCGCCACGGTGACCTCCGGGCTGAAGCTGCCCATCAACGCCAGGCCCAGCAGCCCGATCAGCAGACAGCCGAAGAGCAGGTTGGGCAGCGAGGCCGCCGCGTGCTCCAGGTTCACCCGGCGGTAGGCCGCGTCAGCGGCCGCCACCGCCAGGGTCTGCGCGGCGATGCCGCCCACCGCGTTGCTGTACGCCAGGTCCGGGTGGTGGTCGGCCGCGCTCACCGCCGTCATCACGATCCCGGAGAGCGAGGCCACCAGGCCGAAGAAGACCGCCCCGAACAGCGCCTCGCCCCGCCCGGTGCGGTCGGCGAGCACATCGCCCAGCATGGCCAGCCGGATGCTGCCCACCACGGTCAGCAGGCCGGCGGCCAGGAAGAGCGCCACGCTCCACCCCAGCGGCCACTGGCCGGTCACGATCTCGGACACGATCTCGGACACGATCTCGGACGCGGTCTCGGACATAGAGCGCATCCTGACCCGTCGCGGTGGCCGACGGCGGGAGGCGGCGGGGCCGGTGTGCCGGCCGAGCCGGGCGGCTCGGCCGGCGGGGGAGCGGGCGCCGGCTCAGCAGCCGCCGCAGTTGTAGTAGGTGACGTCCCAGTGGTTGCTCTCGCGGGCGTAGATGTTGCCGGAGGCCGACTCGTAGAGCGCGGCGCCGTCACCGCGCTGCCCGATGTAGGTGAAGGCGCTGGTCACATAGGAGTTGAGGCAGCTGTTGAGGCCGAAGTCCAGCTTGTAGCCGTTCCAGTGGCTGTAGGTCCCGCCGGCGTGCCCGGTCTCGGTGCCGCCGGTGATGTTCAACGGGCAGCCGCTGGCCGACTTCAGGGTCTGCGCGCCCTGCGCCGAGGCGAGGTTCAGCTGTTCGAACGAGGTGCAGGTGGGGACGTTGCGGTCGGAACAGCCGCCGGAGGACGACCAGGTGATGCCGGAGGACGAGAACCGCGAGGTCGCCTGGGCGTGCGTGATCTTGGTGACCAGCGGCGCCACGGTCTCGGCGGCCGCCGGTTCGACGACCGCCGCCGGGTCGCTCTCGGCCGCCGCGCTGACCGAGGGGGCGGCGAACAACGAGGCGCCGGCGAGCGCGAGCACGCCGAGCACGGAACGAATGCGCATGTGGGGGAACCCTTCAGTGGTGTGGGGAACCGCCCCCTGTGCCCGGGGACGGTCGGCTGGTGAACGCGGACGGGCCATGCGGGTACGGACTGGTCGCGGACGACGGCGCGATGCCGCCGTGCGAACAGGATGGTGCCCGAGATCTACGCGCGTTCGCCAGAGGGCGGGTCGGTTCTTTCTTGTTCGGGGACAGTCAAGCCGCCGCATATGCCAGGGAGTTGGCAGGGGAGCGGCGGGCGGGGGGCGCGCCGGGGTGGCGCGTTGCGGGCGCGCGGAAGAGGAGCGCGCGCCGGCGCGTTGTCCCGCTCATGAGGATCGGGGAGGCCGCTCGGGTCAGCGGCGTGAGCGTGCGGGCGTTGCGGCACTACGAGGACGAGGGCCTGATCGTCCCCGGCCGTCTGGCCAACGGCTACCGCGACTACTGCCGGCCGACCATCGGCCGCGTCCTGGCCGTCCGCGAACTCCTCGCGAGCGGGCTGCCGCTCCGCCTGGTCCGCGAGGCCCTCGCCGGCCCCGACGCCGCGCCGCCGACCGCGCCCCCGGCCGAACTCCTCGCCGAGATCGCCGCCTACCGCGACCGGCTCGCCGCCCACATCGCCGCGCTCCAGGCCCGACAGGCGGCGCTCGACGCGTTCCTCCAACGAGCGGCCGAGTGACGGCGCTTGACCCTCACGCCGGCGTGAGGCTTCTACCGTCCGCACCATGGCAACCACCGCACACCCAGCCGCAGGCCCAGCGAGGATGCGGGCGCTGGTCCAGCGCTCCCTCCGGGGGCCAGAGGCGCTGGCACTCGAACCCGACCACCCCCGCCCCGAGCCGGAACCCGGCGCCTATCTGGTCCGCGTCGGCGCGGCCGGCGTCAACTTCGCCGACGTGCTGCGGGCGCGCGGCACCTACGCCGGCGGGCCCCCGCCGCCCTTTGTCGCCGGCTTCGAGGCGGCCGGCGAGATCGTCGCCATCGGTCCCGACGTCGGGGACCCGCTCCCGGTCGGCTCCCGGGTGATCGGCGCCGGGCCCGGCGCGTTCGCCCCCTATATGACGATGCCGGCCGCCGAGGCGCTGCCCGTTCCGCCCGGCTGGACGGAAGCCCAGGCCCTGGGCCTGGTCCTCAACTGGGCCACCGCCCTGGCCGCGCTCCGCCCGCTGGGTGACATCGCCCCCGGCGAGACGGTGCTGATCCACGCGGCGGCCGGCGGCGTCGGCCAGGCGGCGGTCCGCCTGGCCCGCCACCACGGGGCGCGGGTGATCGCCACCGCCTCGCCGGCCAAGCACGCGGCGGTGCGCGCGCTGGGCGTCGAGGACGTCCTCGACGCCCGGCGCCCCGACCTGGCCGAGGAGATCGGCCGCCTGACCGGCGGCGTCGACCTCGTGCTGGAGTCGGTCGGGCGGGCCACGTTCGCCGCCAGCCTGGCGGCCGCCCGGCCGGTCACCGGGCGGGTGGTGGTCTACGGCGCGGCCTCCGGCGACGCGAGCGTCAGCACCCACGACCTCGTCTTCCGCCACCCGGTCCAGATCAGGGGCCTGCACATCGGCACCCTCGCGCGGGAGGCGCCCGCGACCTATCGCGCGCTCCTCACCGAGCTGCGCGCGCTCATCGACCGGGGCGTCTACCCGCCCGGCGCCCCCGAGGTCCACCCGCTGGCCGAAGGCCCGGCGCTGCTCCGCGCGTTGGCGGCCGGCACCACCCGGGGCAAGCACGCCCTCGACCCCTGGCGCTGAGGTCGCGCTTCCCGGGCCGCCGGGCCGGCGCCGGGCCGGCCCGTTCCCGCCCGGGGGCCGCCCGGCCGTTCAGGCGGGGGCCGTGCCCGAGGCGACCAGGATCGGGAGGGCCAGCAGCAGGCGGTCCCGTTCCGCGCGGCGGCGCTGGTCGGCGGTCCAGGCGTCCGCCTCCTCGGCGGTGACCGCGCCGGTTTCGGCCGCCGCCCGCGCCAGCGGGAGCAGCACCGGCAGCGCGTCAGGGCCGGTGAGCACCAGGGTGCGCACCGCGAGGCGAACGTCCGCGAACCCCGCGTCCAGCAGCAGCGCACGGGAACGGCGCGCCGCGCGCGGCTCGGTCACCCGGTCCGCGCGCGCGTGCACCAGGGTGCGGGTCAGCGCCGGGTGGTCGGAGTCGATGACAAGGGTGTCCCAGTCCTGGCCCAGCAGCACGATCCGCCCGCCGGGCGCCAGCACCCGGCGGGCCTCGGCCAACGCCCGTTCCGGCTCGGCCAGTTCGTGGAACACCTTCTCCGCCCGGTAGCCGCCGGCCGAGCGGTCCGGGAGCGGCAGCGCGTAGGCGTCGCCGATCCGCAGGTCGGCGCCGGGGAAACGGGCCCGCGCCGCCGCGATCATCCGCTCGTCCGGGTCCACGCCGACCGCCGGCACCCCGCGTTCCCCCAGCTCCGCGACCGCCCGCCCGCCGCCGCAGCCGACGTCCACGACGGTGGCGGCGGCCCGTTGCCTGTCCGGGGCCAGCAACGCGTAGGACCAGGACCGCAGTTCGGCCGCTCCCGGCAGCCGGTCGGCGGCGTCCAGCCGGGCGAGCAGCGCGGGGGGCCGTTCCGGGTGACCGTTCGTGGTGGGCGCGTGATCGTTGGCCGGGTGATCGTTGGGCGTGTGGGCGTCTGTCGTGTGGTTCATGCCCGCAAGGGTGCGAGTTCAGGTCGACCTGAGGTCAAGCGCGATCGCCCGGCGCCTCATCCGTTGTCGTCTGCCGGTGCCTCCTCCCGACCGTCGGCGAGCAGCGGCTCGGTCACCGCCTCGGCGATCTCGGCCAGCGCGGCGAGCTGGGCCGGGGTGAGGCGGTCGATCAGATGGCGGCGCACGGAGGCCACATGGTCCGGCGCCGCCCGTTCGATCGCCGCCCGGCCCTCGTCGGTGAGGCGGGCGACCGTTCCCCTGCGGTCCTCGGCGCAGCTGTCCCGGGTGACGAGGCCGCGCCGCGCCATCCGCACCAGATGGTGCGAGATCCGGCTCTGCGACCAGAGCATCGAGCCGGCCAGCTCGGTGACCCGCAGCTCGCCGCCGGCCTCGGAGAGCTTGGAGAGCACGTCGTAGTCCGGGTCGGAGAGCCCGCTGTCGGCGGCGAGGTCGGCGGAGATCCGGGCCGTGAGCAGCAGCCGCATCCGTCGCCAGCCGCGCCAGGCGCGGTCCTCCTCCGGGCTGAGCCAACGCGGGCCCTCGCCCGTGGCGACCGTCTCCCCCTGGTTTTCTTGACGCGTCATGCAGGCATGGTACGTTCTCCCTGTGCATGACGTGTCATATAAACCCGTGTCCCTCCCGCGTCGACTGGCCACCCTGCTGCTCGGGCTCGCGCTCTTCGGCTGCTCGCTCGGCCTGCTGGTCCGCGCGGAGTTGGGCCTGCCGTCCTGGGACGTCCTGCACCAGGGCCTCGCCGAACGCACCGGCGCCCCGCTCGGCCTGGTCGTCACGCTGGTCGGCGTGCTGGTGCTGCTGGCCTGGATACCGCTGCGGGAACGGCCGGGCGTCGGCACCGTCGGCAACGTGCTGCTGGTCGGCATCGCCGCCGAAATCACGCTCGAACTGGTGCCGACGCTCGACGCGTTGCCGCTGCGCTGGGCGGTGCTGGCGACCGGCGTCGGCACCGGCGCCGTCGCCACCGGCCTCTACGTCGGGGCCGGCCTGGGCCCGGGCCCGCGCGACGGCCTGATGACCGGACTCGCCCGGCGCGGCCTGTCGATCCGCCGGGCCCGCACGGGGATCGAACTGGGCGTGCTCGCCGTCGGCTGGCTGCTGGGCGGCCCGGTCGGCCTGGGCACGGTGCTCTACGCGCTGACCATCGGCCCGCTGACCCAGCTCGCCCTCACCTGGCTGAGCCTGCCGCCGCCGGCACCCCGGGCGGCGGCAGGCTCATCACTCCGGGTCTAGCGTTCGCATACCGTGTGCAACGGTGCGCCGGTCTTCGGCCCGGCCGCCCGCCCCGCCGGAGAGACTTCAGAGAAAGCAGAACCACACCGTGCCTCGACTCAGCATCATCGTCGGCAGCAACCGCCCCGGCTCCAACGGCCTCCCCGTCGGCTCCTGGCTGCTCCGCCGGGCCTCGGAACGGGAGCCGTTCGGCGAGGTGGGCCTGGTGGACCTGGCCGAGGTCGGCCTCCCGTTCCTCGACGAGCCCGAGCATCCGTCGACCGGCCGCTACCGCCACCAACACACCCGCAACTGGAGCGCGTTGATCGACGCCTCCGACGCGTTCCTCATCGTGCTGCCGATGTACAACGGCGGCTACGGCGCCGCGTTGAAGAACGCGCTGGACTTTCTCTACGCGGAGTGGCGCGACAAGCCGGTCGCGCTGGTCAGCTACAGCGCGGGTGCCTCCGGCGGCGCCCCGGCCGCCGAGGCGCTGCGGCCGGTGCTGGAACGGTTGGGGATGCGCCTCACCGGCGAGCCGGTGGCGCTGCCGGGCATCGAGGAACTTGTCGACAAGGAGACCGGGTTCCGCCCCACGCCGGGGATCGCGGCGGCGCTGGACGGGCTGCTGGACGAGGTGACGACGGTGGCGGTGGCGGGGTCGGGGCGGCGGTAGGTGGGTGCGGGTAGTGGGTTGTGACCGGTCTGGCTGCGGGCCGGTGGCCGGTGCGGGGCAGCCCGACTGGTCGTTTGGTTTGTTGACGAGTGGTGTGGGCATGGTGGTTGAGGCTCGGGCGCGGACCACGACGCCGGGCCTACGTGGCGAACGATCGGCCGGGTGCGGGCGTAACGAATGACTGTGATGGGCTGGCTGGGAGGGGGAGGGGCGTCTCCCGGAAGGTGAGTTCGTTGCCGTCGGGGTGGTGGGGAGTGGCGGTGCGTGCCCTCCGGGCGAAGGGACTGCGGCGTTCTTTGCGGGCCGGCCGGCCGCTGGGGGCGTGCGTAGCGCGCACCGGCTTCGCCGGCCTGCTGCGGCGCGTGGCCTGTCCCGGATGTGGCGGATCGTCGGGCTTCTCGCGGGGACGGTGCCGGTCGTGTGTGGGGCGGGCCGGTGGGTGTTGCGTTCGCTCAACGACCACGCTGCCGCGCGAACAACGCCTGCCGTCCTGGTAGTCCGCGCCCCGCCGACTCCCGCAGCGAACGCGCCCGGAGGCGGGAGTCCCCCGCGCCCCCCGCCGGACAACGCCCCACCTGAGCCTGACCCAAGCCTGACACCCGGCGAACTGCGGCATCAGACCCGGGCACCGCCTCCGCCAAAGAACCATCCCCGCGTGCGCGGGATCACGCCCAGGAAAAGCTCAGCGTCTACGGCGCCCGGGGACCACCCCCGCGTGCGCGGGGATCGCGAAGCTGACCTGGGGTTTTATCGGTGGGGAGGGCGGTTTAAGAGCGCTGGCTGGTCGGGGCGGTGGTCTTGGGGCTGTCGGAGGTTGTCGAAGTCGCCATAACCATGCCGGTCATGGGCGCAGCCCGCTGGTCTGCCACGAACCAGAGATCGCGCAACGGAGGCCAGCTGCGCCTGCTGTACGCGGTCAAAGGATTACTGGTTCACGGACGGGGCGGCGCAAAATGGCTGGTTCGGGTGCCCCGGCGAATTCACCTTCTCCGCCGCAGGCGCCTGGCTCCGCATCGGGTCCGTTGGAATGGCGAGTTCCAATTGCCCAACAGATATCTTCCTGCTGATTTTTGCCATGATGCCTGATATCTCGCCACTCCGTGTTGCATTGGGTATGCAACGGCTCCTGTCGAGGGCATGGATGCCGTCGAGTTGGGGCGCCTGCTCCGGTTGGGTGGCGCCCCGTACGAAGTGAACGAGGAGGAGATGTGCAGACGAGGTTCACACGCACCGAGACCGTCGCACCGATCCCGTGGGGGATGCGCCGCATGGCTCCGCTGCGCAACGGTTCTCACTCGCTGTGGCGGTACGCGGGCATCGATCCGACCACCCAGACGGGCCGATGGGTGGGGGAAGACGGAGTGATGACGCCAGCCGAACTCGGCAAGCACGGCACGAGCGTGAACACCTACCCGCCCACCCAGGTCGGTAAGGACGGCAAGATGGATGGTGACTCCGGCCACGACGCGACACAGGATTAGGAGGTCAGAGCCCATGGACGGACGCCCGGTGTTGGTTTGCACGGAGGCCGAGGATGCGACCGCTGATCTGGTCATCGCGGAACTGAACCGGCGCCGGGTGCCCGTTCTCCGGTTCGACCCGGGACGCGATTTCCCGGCGACCGTGCTGCTCGCCGCGCGCATTGCGGGTCGGGGTGCATCCGGGGAGACGTCTGTGGAGGGTTGGGATGGGTGGTTGTCGACGGGGGCGCGTACAGCGGATCTGTCCGCCGTCCGTGCTCTGTACCACCGCCGGCCCAGTCCGTACTCGACGGGTAGTGGCGAGCAGGCAGTCCGGTTCGCCGCGCGGGAGAACTGGCGCGGTCTGGGTGGCGTGCTGGGCGCGCTGCCGGGATGCCTGTACCTGAGTCACCCTCAGGCCATCGCGCGAGCGGAGTACAAGCCCACGCAGTTGTCTGTGGCGCTCCGGGCCGGGTTCACCGTTCCCGCCACGCTGATCACCAACGATCCGACGGAGGCCAGGGTGTTCTGCGCTGCACAGCCGACCATCTACAAGCCGTTGCACGCGGGGGCATACGAGGTTGAAGGCGAGCCCGCCGGAATCTGGGCCGCCCCAGTCGAATCGGACGAGGTTGACAGTGCGGTGAGCCACAGCGCTCACCTGTTCCAAGCGCAGGTGAACAAGGTGGCGGATGTTCGCGTGGTCGCCGTGGGCAAGCAGGCGTTCAGTGCCCGCATCACCGCGCCGCCCGGGGTCGTGGACTGGAGAGCCGAGTACCAGAGCCTCACCTATGAACCGGTTGCCTGTCCGGAGGAGATACAGCGGGCGCTCGTACGGTTCCTGGCCGCCTTCGGGCTGAACTTCGGCGCCTTCGACTTCGCTGTGACCGCCGACGGCGGATGGTGGTTCCTGGAGTGCAATCCCAACGGCCAGTGGGCGTGGCTCGAAGACGCTGCCGGGCTGCCGATCACCACCGCCATCGCAGACCTGTTGGAGAACGGAGACGAGTCGGCATGAGTGAACCCCTGCCCTCGGAGCACCTACGAGCGGACCTCGCGCGACGCCTGTCAAAGACCGGTGCTTTGCGCAGTCCGGCATGGGAAGCGGCCGTGTTGTCCGTACCCCGCGAAGCGTTCCTTTCGCGCGGTTGGTTCGAGTACGAGGAAGACGGTTGGTACCGGCCTGCGGCAGGCGACTCGGCAGAAGGGCTCGCGCGGATCTACGAGGACGACACCTTCGTGACGCAGGTGGCCGGTGGCGTCTTCCCCGATCAGGTGGAGGGGCGCATCGCGGCGGCGCCCTCGTCCTCGTCCACTCTGCCGAGTCTGGTCGTGCGGATGCTCGAAGACCTGCGGGTGACGGAAGGGACGCGTGTGCTGGAGGTCGGCACGGGCACGGGTTACTCAACCGCCCTGCTGTGTCGGGTCGTTGGCGAGGACAACGTAACCACCGTCGAGGTTGACGCCGAGGTGTCCGCCCGTGCCGGGATCGCGCTCGCGGGTGCCGGCTACTGGCCCACCCGCGTGGTCGGTGACGGCCTGGCGGGCGACGGGGACGGCGGTCCGTACGACCGCGTGATCGCCACATGCGGCGTCCACACCGTGCCGGCCGACTGGCTCACGCAGACCCGCCCCGGCGGGGAGATCCTGGTCACCGTGGGCGGATGGATGCACGCCTCCGAACTCGTACGGCTCACCGTCGCCGACGACGGAACGGCAAGCGGTCCGGTCCTTGGCGGAGGGGTCTCGTTCATGTTGGCCCGCCCTCACCTTCCGGCCCCGCTGGGCATCTTGCCGAACCTGGGCGGGGGTGACGCGGTGCCCGCAGAGCTGGGCGCGGATGTGCTCGACGACTGGACCGCTCGTTTCGTGGCGCAGTTCGCGGTACCGCGCGCACAGCGACTCACGCTGGAACGTGACGGCCGGGCGGAACACGTCGTGATCGACGTGGACGCCGAGGCGTGGGCGGTCGTTTTCCGGGACGGGGAACGGTGGTTCGTCCGGCAGGGCGGCACGGCACGCCTGTGGGACGAGATCACTGAACGCGTCACGCGATGGCAGCGGGACGGCTGCCCGCCCGCCGACCGTATGCGCCTGCACGTCGGCCCCGACGGACAACGCCTCACCTGGCCGTGACATCGGGCCGGACCTGCGCTGTGCTGTGACGTCAGGCCCGGGCGGTGCCTTGGCCGAGAGGACCATCCCCGCGTGCGCGGGGAGCAGAGAAGCTGACCTGGGGTTTTATCGGTGGGGAGGGCGGTTTTTACTTACTTTCGCGGAAACCGGCATCGTGGACAAAAGCCCATCCCCTCCTTGATGTTCCGCACTGCTCGACGCCGGCCACCATACCGAGGTGGAGTGTTCGGGCGGGGGTGTTCCGCGTGAAGGGGGCGGCCCTCTGGGTCTTTTGGGGCGAGGAGTGCTGATGGGTGGTTGGGGCGGTGGTCTTGGGGCTGTCGGAGGTTGTCGAAGTCGCCTTGGCGATGCCGGCCTTGGGCGCGCCCTTCGAGACGGGGAACGGTGGATGGTCCGGCAGGGCGGCGGCTCGGCACGCTTGTGGGACGAGATCACCGAGCGCGTCACGCGGTGGCAGAGGGGCGGGCGCCCACCTGCCGACCGTATGTGGCTGTACGTCGGCCCCGATAGACATGACCCCAGACCGAGGCCCGCCGTGCTGTGCTGTCAGACCCGGGGCGGTAGCACAGCCGGGTGCCCTGCGGATGACGGCGTCCGAGCAAAGGCCGTGCGGGCTGGGGGTGTTGAACGAACTGTTCACTTCCAAACGGGCACCTAGAAAAAGAGTCCCCCACCCCCGGCGCCCGTTTCGGGAGTCGACGGGGCACGGGCTATGACGACGGGAGGCGTTGTTCGCGCGGCAGCGTGGTCGTTGACCCCACCCCACCACTCACCGCACCCTTCAGCGACCAACCGGCACCGTCCCCGTGAGACGCCCGACGCTCGGCCACACTCCGAGACGGGCCATCCGCCGGGGCAGGCCGGCGAAGCCGGTGCGCGCCACGCACGCCCCCAGTGGCCAACCGGCCCTCGAACTCGGCGCGGTCCCTGCGCCCGGAGGGCACGGTCGCCACTCCCGACCACCCCCGACGACAACGAATCGACCCTCCGGAAGACGCCCCTCCCCCTCCCAGCCAGCCCCTCACAGTCATTCGTTACGCCCGCACCCGGCCGATCCACCCGCCATGTAGGCCGCACGTCGTGGTCCGCGCCACAACCCCAACCCCGCACAACGCGTTTCGTCAACGAACCAACCGAGCAACGGGCTGCCCCGCACCGGCCACCGGCCCGCAGACAGACCGGACACACACGCCACCCGCACTCACCCCGAGCGCGCGGGGACCACCTTGGGAGCTTCGGGGTGCTGGCTGTTGAGGCGGGACCATCCCTGCGTACGCGGGGAGCAGAGAAGCTGACCTGCGGTCTCCTCAGCGGGGAGGGCGGTTTTACTTACTTTCGCGGAAACCGGCATCGTGGACAAAAGCCCATCCCCTCCTCGGCGTGCCCGACTATTCGGCGCTGGCCTTCAGTGCTTGAGGTGGTCGATGAAGGTCGTCCAGGCCGGGGTGGGCAGGACGAGTGCGGGGCCCGGGTTCTTGCTGTCGCGGACGGGGACCGCGCCGGGGAAGCCGTCGGCGACCTCGACGCACTCCCCGTTGCCCTGGCTCCGGCGGGGCTTGCGCCATGCGGCGTGGGCGAGGTCGGTGATCCGACCCGATGCGATGGTCATGGCTCGGCCTTCCTGTTCGTGACGAGTGTCAGGCTGGCGGACGCGCGCCTCACCAGTGTCCCCGGATGGCCGGCGCCGGAGAAGGGGCGAACCCCGGCGCCTGTTGGGGCGGCGGGGTTCGGGAGGGGGAGAGGCCGGCTGGTCGGGCCGGCTGTCTCGGGTCGGTCAGAGGTTGTCGAAGTCGCCCTTGGCGATGCCGCCCTTGAAGGCGGCCCACTCGCCTGCGGTGAAGCAGAGGTGCGGGCGGTCGGGGTTCTTCGAGTCGCGCAACGCGACACCGCCGTCGGGCAGCGGGGCCAGCTCGAAGCACTGACCATTGTTGGCGGTCAGGCTGCTCTTCTGCCAGACGAGGGTGCTGGGATCGGTCGCGTACAACTCGGGTTTCTGCATGGCCGTCCTCCTCGGTGTCGCGCCGTGGTGAAGTGTCTCCGCCGCGTGCAGGATCTCATCCGCAGGCACGTCCGGGGAGGGCGCACGGCGGGCGAAAGGGGCGAACCCCGGCGCCTGTTGGGGCGGCGGGGTTCGGGAGGGGGGTGGGTGGTGCCGGGGGTGCTTCAGTGCTTGAGGTGGTCGATGAAGGTCGTCCAGGCCGGGGTGGGCAGGACGAGTGCGGGCCCCGGGTTCTTGCTGTCGCGGACGGGGACCGCGCCGGGGAAGCCGTCGGCGACCTCGACGCACTCCCCGTTGCCCTGGCTCCGGCGGGGCTTGCGCCATGCGGCGTGGGCGAGGTCGGAGACCCGGCCCAATTCGCTGTTCATAGCTCGGACATCCTGTTCTTGATGAGTGCCAGCGACTCGGGGACGCTGACCGCGTTGGCACGCAGGTTGTCGAACATCAACTCGTAGCGCTCGGTGTTGCGGACGTACGGGTCGCTGTTGGACTCGACATACACCACGTTCGCGTCCTCCTGATGATCGAACTGGAGGATAACGAACGGCCCTACCAGTGTCCCCGGATGGGCCCCGTTGGAGAAGGGGATCACCTGGAGCAGGATGTTGGGTTGGGCGGCCAGTTCCAGCAGCCGGCCGAGCTGTTCCTTCATCACCTCGGGGCCGCCGACCACCCGGGCGATCGCCGACTCGTCGATCACGGCCCGCACCTGGACCGGGTTGGCCAGGTTGAGCAACTCCTGGCGCTGCAAGCGCACATCGTGCTGCTGCTCGGCCGCGTCATCGCTCATGCCCGGGACGGTGGAACGGTTGATGGCCTCGGCGTAGCGGCTGGTCTGGAACAGGCCGGGAACGACGGGCTGGTAGGTCAGGATCATCTTCGCCTCGGCTTCGAGACCGATGTACGTCGAGTACGGGATGTCGCTGTAGAGCTGCCACCACCCCTTCTTGCGGGCCTCGCGGGTCAGCTTCAACAACTGGTCCCGCCGTTCACCCTGCACCTCGAAGAAGTCGAGGATCGTGGTCACGTCGGCCACTGCCGGAGCGCCGCGTCCCGCCTCCAGGCGGGACATCTTCGAAGGCGAGAACTTCACCTGCCGTGCTACCTCGGCGGCGGTCAGCTTCGCGTCCTCGCGCAGCTGCTTCAGTTCCTGTCCCAGTCGGCGGCGCCGAACCACCGGGCTCGCAGTCATCATGCACGGCAGTGTGCCATGAACTGACGGCCCGTTTGAGGAAGATGCAATTTCACGCTGAGGCAGGATTGCGCGATGGGGTGTCTCTGCGTCATTGTGTCTCACGACACGGAGCGCTCGCTTGGTCACGGGGCGTTGCCGTTGTCTGCCCACCCTCATGCGCGAACCGCGCAGGCTCCGGGAGGTGCCCATGATCATCGTTCCACAACCCGCTGCTGAACTGGGCGTCTACAGCTGGCAGTTAACGGCTCGGGCGCGTGATTTCGAGCGTTGGCGGGCGATCGCCGGCGCCGTCGTGAGCCGACTCGGTGGTGACGCTGAGGCAGTGGAGCTGGCGCGGCTCGGAGTCAGTGAATTGCTCTGCAACGTCGTCAAACACGTCGCTCACGACCCGAGATGCCGGCTGAAAATCACCCGCGAGGGTGAACGTATCCGCGTCTCCGTGAATGACCGCTCGTCCCACGTGCCCAAGGCGGCCGTTCCCGACTGGAGTTCGGAGAGCGGGCGCGGGCTGTGGCTGCTGGGCCAGATGGCCGAGGAGTGGGGCTACTCGCCGGCGGGGGAGGGGAAGTCGGTCTGGTTCCGGTTCCCGGTCGCCGGGCGGCGGGCCACCTGATGGGCGGCGAGTGGGAGTTCATGCTTCCGCTGCCGGGCCGGCGGGGGGCCAACTCCTGGGTGGTCGGGCCGTGTTGGTTCTTCTGCGGTCACCAGGTGACGGCCGTGGTGTGGATCGGGGCGGTCTCCACGGTGGGGGCGCACGCTCCGCTCTACGCCTGTGGGGGGTGTCTGGATCAACTGCACGCGATGGTCTGGGACTTCGCGGAGTCGGGGTGGAAGGCCCGGTACCGCAAAGCGCGGACGGTGTTCGGGCGGCGGCTGCGGCGGCTGGCCGATGTCTATCAACCAACGGAGACGAAGGGGCAGGGCGGGGGATGACCGAGATCGTTCGGGGCGCGGACTGGGTGCTGGTCAAGGAGCGGGGGCCGGGGGTGCCCGAGGGCATCTACGGGGCGGAGTGCATGAGCTGCGAGGCGCGTTCGCCGCTGTTCGACGACGACGAGCTGCCGGTGGCGGTGTGGTCGATCCAACACACGGCCGAGTACCCGGAGCACACGTTGTTTCTGGCGCGGACGGAGCGGCACTGGCGGGTGGTGCCCCGCCCGCACGAGACCGGTCCGGAGCAACCCCCGGAGTCCGGCGGGGTGTTGGGGCCGGCGTTCGTCGGACTGATGTGCCTGCTGACCGCCCTGGCCGGCTTCCTCCCGGCGCTCACCTACTGACCAACCAACCAACCAAGCAAGTCAAGCAAGTCAACTCACCTACACGAGACAAGGGTTCTTCATGCGTACGACGATTGTCCGTTCCTCGGTTCCGTTCACCTTTCACGTGTTGGCGACCACGGCGTCGAACCACGTGTTGATGGTGCGGGGGAAGCGGGAGGGGATGGATGACGGGTGGGTGCTGCCGCACGGCACGGTGCCGCAGGGGCGGTGCGTGATCCTGGCCGCGCGGGAGCTGCTGATGAAGCGGACCGGATGCGACCGTTCCCTCGCCGAGGTGCTGGCCGTCACCCCGACCACGGACGAGGAGGGGGAGTTGAACGGGTTCTCCTATGTGCTGGACGGTGGGGTGTTGCCGGAGGTGCCGGACAACGACCCGGTGGAGGGGGCGAGTTGGGTGCCGATGCGGGAGTTGCACGAGCCGCCGGCGTTGTACCAGTACGCGATCATCGCCGCCGGGCAGCGCCGCCGGCTGCCGCTGTTGGTCAACGCCGACCGGCCCGAGGCCGCCTTCAGCTGATCAGCCGAGCGACGCCGCTTCGCCGCCCGCCGGGTTGCCCTGGTGGGTGAACGCCGCCCACAGGTGCAACGCGTCGAGGTCGCGGCGCGCCGCCTCGCGGGCCAGGTCGCGCGGGAGGCCGGGGGGCGGGGTCCGGTCGGGGGCGAGCATCCAGAGCTGGGCGGCGCGCAGCGCGTCGGGCGGGGCCTGGCCGCCCCGGGTGAGGGCGTCGTGGAAGACGGCCATCATCACGGCGGCCGCCCCGTCTTGGATGGCCCAGCGCGAGCCGATGACATCGGTCGCGCCCCGGCTGACCAGCGCGGTGGCCAACGTCAACGCCTCGTCGTGGTCGCGGGTGCTCAGGTCCGTCTCGCAGGCGCTGAGCACGACCAGCGGGCCGGCCGTCGTTCCGGGCGCCGCGCCGGCGCGGTCCAGGATGTCGGCCACGGTCAACTCGCCGTCGCCCGGGCCGTTTTCGGGCGCGGCGAGCCGCAGCGCGGAACGCGCCGGGTGCACCCCGGCCATCGCGTGACACGCCAGGTGCACGATCGCGGCCGGCGCCGCGCCGCCGGGCAGCGCGGCCAGCACCTCCTCGGGCGTGCCGGCCGCGTCGCCGGCGTCGGTGAGGGAAAGAAACGAGCCGTAGCGCAGCGCCCGTGGGTAGCGGGCGCGCAGCGCCGCCGTCTCGATCTCGGCCCAGACGAGGGTGAGGTGGGGGTCGGCGACCAGCAGCTGCCCGGCCTCGGCGGGCAGCCGCTCGCGCCGCGCGGCGCGCAGGAACTCGGCGCCGGAGGACGCGTAGCTGATCACGGCGGACTGGCAGGCGTACCGATACGCACCGTGCTCGTTCCCGACGCGGGCCGCGTGCCAGGGAACGGCGCCGAGCGGGCCGCAGGGCACGAGCACGACGCGGGGCGCGCGGCCGGGAGGCCGGCCGACGGCGTTCAGGACGGGGGCCATCACGGCGGGCCCGGCCCAGTCGCACAGCCCGCGCAGCTCCACCCGCCAGTGGCCCTCCCACGCGGCCCGCCAGCTGGAGTGCACGCGGGGATCGCCGCCCGTGCGGGAGCGGTTCGCCGCCGCGTCGAGGTAACGGTCCAGCGGGGTGCGGTCGTCCAGCCGTTCGGGGATCGACTCGTCCATGACCAGTTCCGGGAGCGTCAGCGATGCGGCGCCGCCGGGGCGGACGATCAACGCGACGCCGGGGACGCCGGGGCGCCGCCCGGGAACGAGATACACCAGCGCGTCCACGCCGGCCGCCGTCAGCCCTGCGGCCAGTGCCTTCGGCTCCGGCGGCCGCAGCAACTCGCCCGGAACCCGTTCCCGCAGCGCGTCCAGCGCCAGCCGGCGCAGGCCCGGCGTGAGGAACGCGTCGGCCGCCGCCCCCGGCAGCGGGCCGGCCCCGGCCTCGGCGCGCCACCGCGCCGCCAACTCCCGTTCCCCGCGCGCCTCCAACCGCTCGGGCACGTCGCGCGCCACGGAGGCGGCGCGCAGCACCAGGGCCCGGCCCATCTCCAACGCGTACACCGCCTGGGCCGGCTCGCTCCCCGCCTCGCGCGCCAGCCACAGCGCGTGGGTCGCACCGGCGCGGGCCACGGACAGCCCGTGCTCGGCGCCGGACTGGAGCAGCACGTCGTCAGCCAGGACACCCAACGCCTCGCGGCGAACGGTTCGGGCGTTGGTCAGGTCCCGGTCGGCCCGGTCGCCGCCCCACTGGCCGCGCAGCCACAGCGCCTCCGACAGCTGCACGAGCACCTCGCCGCTGTGGGGCGGGCAGCGCCCCTCGACCAGCAGGTCGCGGCATCGGGCCAGGACACTGATCGAACGCTCCAGCACCGCACGGTCGTCGAGGTGCCGGGCGGCGTGCAGCAGCGCGCGGCCCAGGGTGTGCAGGAGTAGGGCCTCGCTGCTCGGGTGGGGATGCGGGGCGACCAGGGCCTCGCGCGCGGCCGTCAACGCGTGGGAGACCGCCTCGCGGACGGGTGCCAGCGAGACCAGGCAGGCGAAGGCGTTGGCCCGCAGCATGGGGAGGAACGCGGCGAGCGTGGCGGGCACCCGGCGCCGGTCGGTCTCGGCCAACTCCCGGTAGTGGCGCGCCGCTGCGGCGGTCATCTCGCGGTCACCCTCGCGGGCGGCCAGTTCGTGCTCCTGCGCGGCCAGGGCACCCAGGACCGCGAAACGCAGCTCGTGATCGGTGGGCAACGCGGCCAGCAACTCGGTGAGTTCGCCGACCAGGCGCCGCATGGTGTCGAGGTCGCCCTCACGTTGGGCCCGGGCCCGCTCCCGCTGGATGGTGGCCAGCGCCGGCGGCACCTCGACCGAGCGGCCGGGGCCGTTGGCGTCCAACTCCCGTGCGAGTGCCAGCACATCGTCGCCGAGCCGCAGGCTGCCGCCCAGCTGCGCCGCCGCCTCCAGCCAACCGGTGAGCAGGGCGGTGAGGACGCGGCGGGTTTCCGGGGTGCGTTCGTCGTTCTCGGGCAGGCCGTCCAGCAACGCCCGCAGTCGGGCGATGCCCAGCTCCAGGCGCTTCAGGTCACCGGTCTGGGTGAGTCGGGTCATGTCGAGCTGGAAGACGAGGTACTGCTCCACGTCGAGCGGGCTTCGCCAGGTGAACCCGCCCTCGCCGGCGGCGGGGTCCGGCTCGGCCACGGCCTCCTCGTCGATCTCGTCGAAGTCCATGGTGCCGGGCGCCGCCAGGTTGGCGCGCAGCAGCAGGGCGGCGTGCAGGCGGGCGGCGCGGGCCCGCTCCGAAGTGGATGCGCGGGAGGCCGCCCGTGCGGCGAGCCGGAGCCGGGCGGCCAGTGCGCGGGGCTCCGGCTCGCCGCAGCGGAGGTCGGTCAACAGTGCGTGGAACGCGACGAGTTCGGGCGAGTCCAGCCCGAGGTCACTCGCCTCGTCGGCGGCGCGGGCGCGGGGAACGGCCGGATCGTAGGCCGTGGCGCAGAGCCAGCCCAGCAGCCGGCGGAAACGCGGAACGTCGTCCGAGGCCCAGCGCAGCACCTCCCGCACCGCCCGCGCCAGCTCCGCGTCGTCCTCCGCCACCCGCGCCCCCGTTCCCCGTTCCCGCCCGTCTCCGTTCCTCGATGGTGCCCCAGGCGCCCGTCGCCCGGCCTGCGTCGACCGGGCAACGGCCGGGCGGGCACCGGAAGTTGACCGGCCGGCCCCAGCTCACCCGCCCCCGTCTCAGAAGTCGTAGTCGTCGATGTTGTCGGCGTTGAAGCGGGTCGGCGGGCCCAGGGTGACCACGCCGTCGGGGCCGACGGTGTACTCGCCCAGTTCGCCGGCCGTGAAGGTCTCGCCCTCCGCGCCGGTGATGATGCCGGAGGCGACGGCCGCGCCGGCGTAGGCGGCGAGTTCGCCGAGCGCGGTCGGGTCCCAGAGGGCGAACTCCGTGACCGTGCCGTCGGCGACGAACTCCCGCATCTGGTTGGGCGTGCCCAGCCCGGTCAGGGCCACCTCGCCCCGGTACTCGGAGCCCTGGAGGTAACGGGCGGCCGCCGCGATGCCGACGGTGGTGGGGGAGACGATCGCCGCCAGGTCGGGGTGGGCCGCCAGGAGGCCCTGTGTCTCGCGGAACGACTTCTCGTCCTCGTCGTCCCCGTAGGCGACGGCGACCAGTTCGATGTCGGCGTAGTCGGGGTTCTCCGCCAGCTCGGCCTCCATGGTGTCGATCCAGGCGTTCTGGTTGGTGGCGTTGGCGGTGGCCGACAGGATCGCGATCTCGCCCTCGCCGCCGATCTGTTCGGCCGTCATCTCCAGCAGCGCGCCGCCGACCTCGGCGCCGTCCACCTGGCTGACGAAGACGTCGCGGCACTCGGGCGCCACGTCGGAGTCGAACGTCACGACCGTCGTCTCCAGCGCGCGGGCCTGTTCCAGCGCGGAGCAGAGCGCGTTGGGGTCGTTGGCGGACAACAGCACGACGTCGGTGGCCTGTTGGCTGAGCGTGTTGACATAGGACAGCTGGGAGGAGGCGGAGGCGTCGGAGGGGCCGGTGTACTCGTAGGAGCCGGCGAGTTCGTCGACGACGCGTTCGGCGCCCTCGCTGCTGGCCTCGAAGTAGGGGTTGTTGACGGACTTGGGCAGCATCGCGACGCTCAGGTCGGTCGCGTAGGCGGCGTCCGGGTCGGCGGTGGCGTCGCCGGCGGGGGCGTCGTCGCGTTCCTCCTCGCTGTCCCGGGTGGTGCCGCCGCAGGCGGCGAGGGTGAGGGCCAGGCCGAGGGCGAGCGCGGCGCGGCGGGCACGGGTTCTGCCCGGTTTCGTGGTCGGGGCTGGGGTGCGGGTCATGGTCGGCCATCCCTTCGTGTCGGCTCGGGAAGCGGAACGGCGGTGCGGGCGGCGGGCGTTGGGGGCGACGGCGACGGCGGCGGTGCGGGCGTGCGGCGGCGGAGGCGGGCGCCCAGCGCGGCGGAGACGTTGGGCAGCAGCACGGAGAGGATCAGGAGCGTGCCGGTGATGACGGTGAGCGCGTCGGCCGAGACCTTCGCCAGGCGGAGCGCGTTCTGGAGCGAGGTCAGCAGCACGACGCCGGCGACCACGCCCAGCAGCGTGCCGCGCCCGCCGTAGATGGAGACCCCGCCGAGCAACACGGCGGCGACGACGGTGAGTTCGAGGCCCTCCGCGTTGTCGGCGCGGGCGGTGGAGTAGCGCAGCGTCCAGTAGACGCCGACCAGCCCGGCGACCGCGCCGGAGACCACATAGAGCAAGAACTTGGTGCGCTCCACCGGGATGCCGGCGAACGCGGCGGCCGTGTCGTTGGCGCCCATCGCGAAGATCGCCCGGCCCACGGGCGTGGCGTGCAGGGCGAGCGCGAACGCCACCACCAGCAGCAGGATCGGCGGGACGACGTTGGGCACCCAGCCGCCGCCCAGCGAGCCGTTGGCCCAACGGGTGTAGTCCCGCGCGAAGTCGGCGACGGCCGTGTCGCCGAGGAGGACATAGGCCAGGCCACGGTAGAGGGCGAGCGTGCCGATGGTGACGGCCAGCGAGGGCAGGCCGAGCACGGTCACCAGCAGCCCGTTGAACGCGCCGAGCACCGCGCCGGCCAGCACCGCCAGCGGCACAATGGTCTCCAACGGCAGCCCCCCGGCCCAGAGTTCACCCATCAGCGCGCTGGTCAGGCCGACCGTGCTGGCCACCGACAGGTCGATCTCGCCGCTGACCACGATCAGCGTCATCGGCAGCGCCAGCAGCAGCACGGGCGCCAGGTCGAGGATCAGGAACGTCGCGTTGCGCGTCGTGCCGAACTCGTCGACCGCGCCGGAGGCGACGAGCAGGGTGAGCACGGTGAGCGCGACGACCGCCGCGTCCCAGCCGGCGAGGCGTCGGGGGAGGCGGGGCCAACGCGCGGCGTTCTCAGTGGACATGGGCGTCGTCCCTTCCGCGGAGCGAGGCCGCGACGCGCAGCGCGACCAGCCGGTCCAGGGCGATGGCCGCGATGATCAGCGCGCCGACGACGGCCCGTTGCCAGAACGGGTCGACGCCCAGCACCGGCAGCGCGTTGTTGATCACGGTCAGCAGCAGTGCGCCCAGCGCGGCGCCGTAGACGCTGCCACTGCCGCCGAAGATCGCGACGCCGCCGACCACCACGGCCGCCACGATGTCCAGCTCCATCCCGTAGCCGGCGGAGGCGTCGACCGTTCCGTAGCGGGCCGCGTAGAGCACGCCGCCGAGCCCGGCGAGGGTGCCGGAGACCACATAGGCCAGCAGCAGCCGCGAGGGGATGGGCAGCCCGGCGAGCCGGGCGGCCTCCTCGTGGGAGCCGATCGCGTACAGGTCGCGGCCGGCCCGGTGGCGGCGCAGGAACTCCCCGACGGCCAGCAGCACCGCCACCGCGATCAGGAAGAGCCAGGGCACGCCCAGCACCCGCGCGGTGCCGAAGTCCAGGAAGCCGCGCGGGAGTTCGCCGGCGCTGATCCGGGAGCCGCCGGCGAGGAAGTAGACCAGGCCACGGAAGACATAGAGCGTGCCGAGCGTCGCCACCAGCGCGGGCACCCGGCCGTAGGCGATGACCAGCCCGTTGACCGTGCCGCAGGCCGCGCCGATGGCCAGCCCGACCAGGGCGGCGAGCGGAACGGGCAGCCCGGGGTGGTCGGCGAGCACCGTCGCCGTGCCGAACGCGGACAGGCCGAGCACCGAGGCCACCGACAGGTCGATGCCCCGGCCGACGACCACCATCGTCATCCCGCAGGCCAGCAGCAGCGTCAGCGCTGTCGCCAGCAGGATGTCGCGGATCGACTGGGCGGACAGGAAACGGGAGTTGGCCAGCCAGGTGACCGCGACCAGCAGCACCAGGGCGACCAGCAGGCCCAGCGCGCGGAAGCGCAGCACCGCGTCCAGCAGCGCGGCGCCGCCGCGTTCGCGCTCCGGCGGCCTCCCGGCGACGGTCACGCGGTCACCTCCCCACGGGGCGCCGCCCGGGACGGACCGGCCGGCGTCTCGTGACCGGTCGCTGCGCGGATCACCCGTTCCTCGGTCGCCTCGGCGCGCGGCAGCTCCGCGACCAGCCGGCCCTCGCGCATCACCAGCACCCGGTCGGCCATCCCGAGCACCTCCGGCAGCTCGGAGGAGATCAGCAGGATCGCCACGCCGTCGGCGGCGAGTTGGGCGATCAGCCGGTGCACCTCGGCCTTGGTGCCGATGTCGATGCCCCGGGTCGGCTCGTCCACGATCAGCACCCGGGGTCCGGTGGCCAGCCACTTGGCGAGGACCACCTTCTGCTGGTTGCCGCCGGAGAGCGTGCCCACGGGATCGTCCAGGTCGCCGTAGCGGGTGCGCAGCCGCTCCGCCCACTCGCGGGCGGCGCGCCGCTCCGCGCCGCCGACGAGGAAGCCGAAGCGGGAGAGCTGGCGGGCGCGCGGCAGCGTCGCGTTGCGCTGGACGGACAGCGCCAGCACCAGGCCCTGTTGGCGCCGGTCCTCGGGAACGAGGGCCAGCCCGGCGGCCATCGCGGCCCGGGGCCGGCCCGGCGGCAGCACCCGGCCGGCGACCGTGACCGTTCCGCCGTCGCGCGGGTCCACGCCGAAGATGCCGCGCGCCACCTCGGAGCGGCCGGCGCCCACCAGCCCGGCGAGCGCGACGATCTCGCCGGCCCTGACCTCGAACCCGACGTCCCGGTAGACGCCGGCGCGGCTCAGGCCCTTCACCTCCAACGCCGGGGCCCCGGGCGGGTGTTGTCCCGGGGCGTCCGGGACGTCCGGGGAGTCCCGCCGGACGAGGAGCGCGTCGGGCTCGCGGCCCACCATCTGCTCGACCAGCCGGTCCACGGTGGTCTCGGCGAGCGGAGCGGTGGAGACATGGGCGCCGTCGCGCAGCACGGTGACCCGTTGGCACAGCGCCGTGACCTCGGCGAAGCGGTGGGAGACGAACAGCACGGCGGCGCCCTGGGCGCGCAGCGCCTCGACCACCGAGAAGAGCCGCTCCACCTCGGGCCCCGACAGCGCGGCCGTCGGCTCGTCCATCACCAGCACGCGCGCCTTCAGGGAGACGGCCTTGGCGATCTCGACGATCTGCTGGTCGGCGATCGACAGGCCGCGCGCGGGGCGGCGCGGGTCGAGCGGCACGCCGAGGCGGGCGAGCACGGCGCCGGCCTCGGCGCGCATCGCGCGCTCGTCGATCCGGCCGAACCGGCCGCGCGGCTGCCGGCCGACGAAGACGTTCTCCGCGACGGTCAGGTCGGGGAAGAGGCCCGGCTCCTGGTGGATCACGGCGAGCCCCGCGGCCCGCGCGTCCTGCGGGTTCCTGAACTCGACGGGCGCGCCGTCGAGTTCGACGACGCCCCGGTCGGGGCGGTGCACCCCGGCGAGCACCCTGATCAGCGTGGACTTGCCGGCGCCGTTCTCGCCGACGAGGGCGTGCGCCTCACCGGCGCGCAGCGCCAGGTGCGCGCCGCGCAGGGCGGCGACGGCGCCGAAGCTCTTCCACACGTCGCGCAGGGCGACCACGGGGGCGTCGTCCGGGTCGGCGGGGCGGGAGGCGGCCATGGACCCTCCACTCGTGAATCGATTCATGCCGTGCGCATGACACGACTTGGACCGTGGGGTGGGTGGTGTGGGGGACTGCGTGCGGGAAGGGGCGCGGGTCGTGGGGGCGGTTGGGGCCCCGGAGCAGGTCTGGGAAGGTTGGTACCCATGCCTTCCCCGGCCGGCGGGTGTCCATTCACCGGGCAGGTCAGAGCGGCCCGCCGGGCGGGGGCGGGGCGGCTCGCCGGGCG
>NZ_RFFJ01000399.1 GCF_003696235.1 Streptomyces triticirhizae | reverse complement strand
GCGCCCGGCGGGGCGCTGCCGGTGCTGCGCGGCGATGGGCCGCTGGCGCTGCGCCGCACCCGGTCGGCCGACCCGGCGTTCGCGCAGGTCACGCTCGTCGGGGCGATGAGCGCGCCGCTGACCGGCGACCGCCTGGAGCTGACCGTCGACGTGCTGGCCGGCGCCGCGCTGCGGATCACCTCGGCCGCCGCGACCCTCGCCCTGCCGGGCCGGGTGCCGGAGCCGGCCGAGTACCGGGTGACGCTGCGGGTCGCCGACGAGGCCACCCTGCACTGGGCGCCGGAGCCGCTGATCTCGGCGGCCGGCAGCGCGCTGCGCCAGCACACCCGCGTCGAACTGGCGCCGACCGCCCGGCTGGCGCTGCGCGAGAGCCTGGTGCTGGGCCGGGACGGCGAGGAGCCGGGGCGGCTGGCCAGCCGGCTGACGGTCCACCGCGACGGGCGGCCGCTGCTCGACCAGGAGCTGTGCTGCGGCGACCTGGCGCCGGGCTGGGACGGCGGCGCGGTGCTGGGCGGGCACCGGGCGGTGGGGCAACTGCTGTGCGTCGACCCGGAGTTGGCCAAGGAGCCCGCCGAGCCGAGGCGGCTCGGGGCGGGCGCGGTCACCGTGCCGCTGGCCGGCCCGGCCACGCTGACCAGCGCCGTCGCGCCCGATGCCCTGGAACTCCACCGGCTGCTGGCGGAGGTTCCCCACTCCCGGTGACGGCCGTTTCGGTCGTGGCGGTCATCCCGGTCGTGGCGGTCGCGTTCGTCGAGCGGAGCGGCGGTGGCCGTCACGCGGCCGCCGATCCAGCGGTCGTGGACGCGCTTGGTGGGCGGGGGCGCGAGCGACGGGTGCCGTTCCCCGCCGAGGCGCCGGGCCGAGGCCGGTGGCCGCGCGGCTACGGGCTTTCGTCGGGCGGCGGCGCCTCCGTCGGCCGCAGGCCGTCGCGGTAGGCGCCGGGCGGCAGCCCGTAGCGTTCCCGGAACAGGCGGCTGAAGTGGAACGGGCTGGCGAAGCCGGCCGAGGCGGCGACCCTGGCCACCGAGAGGTCGGTCGCCTCCAGCAGCCGGGCGGCCTGCCGCAGCCGCGCCTCGCGCAGCGCGCGCATCGGCGGCTGGCCCAGCTGCTCGGTGAAGAGGTGGGCCAGCCGCGAGGGCGAGAGCGCCACCCGGGCGGCGAGCGAGGCGACGGTGTGCGGGGCGCCGGGGTCGGCGGCGATCAGCGCCG
>NZ_RFFJ01000398.1 GCF_003696235.1 Streptomyces triticirhizae | reverse complement strand
GGGGGCGTGGGGCGCGCGGGGGCTGGCCGTGGCGGTCGCCGCGCTGGCGGGCGTGGCGCTGCCGGGCGCGGCGCCCAGGGCGGCGGCGGCCGAGCCGTGCCGCACCCAGGTCACGGGCGAGGAGCTGCCGGAGGGCGCCGGGCGTTATCCGTTGATCGACCAGCTCGGCCTGCCGCAGGCGTGGGACCTGTCCACCGGCGAGGGCGTCACGGTCGCCGTGGTCGACTCGGGCGTGGACGCCACCCACCCCGACCTGGCGGGGGCGGTCGCCCGGGGCAGCGAGTTCGCCGGCGTCGCCGACGAGCGGGAGTTCACGCGGACCACCCCGCCGCCGGAGCAGGACTGCGAGGGCCACGGCACGGCGGTGGCCGGGCTGATCGCCGCCGGCCGCGCCGAGAGCGACCGCATCGCGGGCGTGGCGCCGGGCGCCACGGTCTACCCGGTGCGGATCGCCGACGGAGTGGAGCGCGCGACGCCGGGCACGCTCGCCGCCGCGATCCGCGACGCGGTGGCGGCGGACGCCGGCGTGATCAACCTGTCCTTCGCGCGCCCCGCCGACGACGAGGCGGTGCGCGAGGCGGTCGCGGAGGCGCTGGCCGCCGACGTGGTGGTGGTCGCCGCCGCCGGCAACGAGGGCGGCCAGGGGCCGACGGAGGGCCGGATGTACCCGGCGGCCTACGACGGGGTCCTCGCCGTCGCCGCCGTGGACGCCACCGGCGCGCCGCTGGACTCCTCCAACTCCGGGCCCTGGGTGGACCTCGCCGGCCTGGGCCAGGACCTCCCGGTGCTCGCGCCCGGCGGCGCGTACCAGGCGTCGGGCGGCACCAGCATGGCCACCGCCCAGGTCTCCGCCACGGCGGCGCTGGTCCGTTCCCGCTTCCCCGCCCTGACCGCCGGGGAGGTGGTCGAGCGGCTGACCGGCTCGGCCACGCCGCTGGGCGGCGGCCGCGACGACCGCACCGGCGCCGGACTGGTCGACCCGTTCGGCGCGTTGACCCACCTCGGCCCGGGCGGGGACGGTGGGCGGGAGGCGAACGAGCCGACCGCGCTGCCCGGGCACATCCCCGTCGGCGACCCGCCGGCGCCGGAGCCGCCGCTGGACCCGGCCATGGCCAACGCGCTGGCCTGGAGCGGCGGGCTGCTGCTCGCCGTTCTCCTGGGGCTGCTGGCCGCGCCCGGGGTGCGGCGGGCCGTGCGGCGCGGCTGGCGG
>NZ_RFFJ01000397.1 GCF_003696235.1 Streptomyces triticirhizae | reverse complement strand
ACGGCGGTCGCCTGCCGCCGCCAGGACGCGTGCAGCGCGCGCGGCGCCACCCGGACCACCGTGACGCCAAGGCCCCGGAGCGTCGCCTCGCGCCGCGCGGCCTCCGCCTCCTCCGGCGTCGGCGCGGTGCCGCGCTGCCGGGGCAGCCGGGTGTCCAGCAGCAGCGCGACGGACGCCTCGGGCCAGTAGGCGTCCACATGGCCGAGGAACGGGCCGTCCGGCAGCCACAGCCCCACGTTCCAGCACGGGTCGGGCAACGCGCCCTGCCGCACCATGTGGAAGAGCAACTCCTCCGCCACCGGCCGCCCGGCCGCCAGCAGCCCCTCGACGGCCCGCGCCACGGCCGGCTCGTCCAGTCCTCCCGAGTGCTCCAACTCCGCGATCACCGACCGGGGTTCGCACAGCCCCAGCCGCACCGCCTCGTTCAGCGCGGGAAGCAGCCGGTGCGCGGCGGCCGACGCGTCGGCCCCGGGGCCGGGGTGGAGCAGCGCGTCGGCCAGCGCCCTGGCGACGGGCGCCACGGGCAGCCCGCCGACCCGCCGCGCCCTGGGCAGCCGCGCGGTGCGCAGAATGCCGACCGGGCCGACGGAACGCAGCCGCCTGGTGTGCGGCACCAGCACGTCCACCCGCCGCAGCGCGGCCGGCGGGCCGGCCGAGGTCAGCCCGTGCACGGCCAACGCGGCCCGCCCGGTGATCACCGCCCGCCCGTCGGCCGCGTCCGCCTCGCCGGTGTAGAGCAGCGCCGCGCGCAACAGCTCGTGCCCGTCCGGCGGTTCGGCGTGCAACAGGACCACGCCGGGCAGTGGCATCTGCCACGGGCCGCCCGGGCGGCAGCGGCGGCGGGCGGTGGCGGCCGGGACGCCCTGGGCACGCAGCGCGTCGAGGGTGGTCAGCGGTGGTGTGGCGGGGGCGAGTTCGGGTTGCCTGCGGGGCGTGAGCGGGACGTCGTGGGTCATGCGTCGGCGATTCCCGCTGGGCGCCCGGCAGGCTACCTCTGTTACACAGCCGTGGAGAAACGGCGACATCCCGCCGCGCTTCGGGCAAATGTTCCCCCGCCGGGCCCCCTTGCCGCGCCGGCCCGCCGCATGGCAAAGGGGGCTTGCCGCCCGGGACCGGAACGGCGGCGCCGCCGGGGCTCCTGCCCGGGAGGGCCGGGCGCCGCGCCCACGACGACGGCCCGGGCGCCGCCAGGCGGCGGGGCCGTCGTCAGACG
>NZ_RFFJ01000396.1 GCF_003696235.1 Streptomyces triticirhizae | reverse complement strand
CGGCCTGGCCTGCTGCGGCGGGCCGGCGTGCGGGGCGCCGGCGCCGGGGTACGGGCGGCCGCCGGCGGTCTGCTGCGGGATGTACCCGCCGCCGGTGCCCTGGTAGCCGCCGGGCGCGGGCGCGGCGAGCGGCTGCCTGACCGGGGTGGGCTGGTAGCCCTGGTAGCCGCCGCCGTGCTGCGGGGGCGGCGTCGAGGCGGCCGACGGCAGGGCCGGCAACGCGGGCAACGACGGCTGGGGGGTGGGGTGTTGGTACCCCAGCGAGTCATACGCGGCCGGCACCCGGATGGGGGCGATCTGCGGGGTTCCCCGCTCGGCCACCAGCCTGTCGTAGATGGGGGTGTCGGGGAAGGCGGAGGAGGAGTAGCCACCACCGTAGGGGCGCGGGAGGGTCATGCTCCATAAGTTAAGCCCACCATCGGGTCGTTGGGGAGACCGATTAGCGGGTCATTTGCGCCGTCGGCCAGGCCGCCGAGCGGGCAATTCCGGGAATTACGGATAAAACGCCGATGGGTGGCCTCGTGATGGTGTTTCACGGGTGTGTCCCGGGCGCCCGGGAACCGGATGGCATAGTGGGTCGTTCCCAGCGCGAACAGGGGTATACGAACAGGTCCAGGACAGGTCCGGGCCCCACCCGACGGAGGAACGCACGATGCTCAAAGGCTCTAATGTCCCGGTGCCCGCGCGGGCCGTCCGCGTCGAGATCGGCTGGAACACGTCGGCCGGCACACCGGACGTGGACGCCTCCGCGCTCCTGCTGAAGGACGGCCGGGTCCGCTCCGACGCGGACTTCGTCTTCTACAACCAGCCGCGCCACGCGTCCGGTTCGGTCCGGTACGAGGGCAAGCAGCCCGGCGGCGGCGCCGTCGTCGACCAGCTGGCCGTCGACCTGGCCGACGTGGAGGCCGAGATCGAGAAGGTGGTGCTGGCGGCCTCGGCCGACGGCGGCACCTTCGGCCAGGTCCCCGGGCTGCACGTCCGGGTGCTCGACGCCGACAGCGGCGCCGAGATCGCCCGCTTCGACAGCGAGGACGCCACCAGCGAGACCGCGTTCGTGATCGGCGAGCTGTACCGCCGCCAGGGCGCCTGGAAGTTCCGCGCCGTCGGCCAGGGCTACGCCACCGGACTCGCCGGCCTGGCCACCGACTTCGGCATCAGCGTCGACGACGAGCCCACGCCCGCCCCCACCCCGACGCCCGCGCCGCCGGCCCCGCCCGCCCCCGTGACGCCCGCCGCGCCCGCG
>NZ_RFFJ01000395.1 GCF_003696235.1 Streptomyces triticirhizae | reverse complement strand
CGCGGCGGGGCGCGGGGGACGTCGCGACGACGCCCCGGGTCGGCGCGCCGGTCGCCGACGTGCCGGTGACGGCGCTGGACGGGGCGCGGGCGCGGCTGCGCGACCGGCTGGGCGGGCCGCTGCTGCTCGTCCTCACGGCGCCGGGCGCCCGGGTCTGGGACGCGAAGCACTGGCTGTCGGCGGGGCTGATGCCCGAACTGGCCGCCGTCGCCGAGACCTTGGAGCTGCCGGCGGAAGTGCTGGTCACGGAGGAGTACCCGGGCGCGGGCGCGCACACGGTCCTGCTGGTGCGGCCCGACGGCCACCTGGCGGCCTGGCTCCCGGGCGCCCACACGGACGCGCTGCGCGAGGCCGTGCGGCGCCTGCGCGGCACGACCCCGGCGCGGGCCGAGCCATCGCCGGGCTGATCCTCGCCCGCCTGCGCCAGGACGCCGAAACCTACCTCGGCGAGCCTGTCACCGACGCGGTGCTGGCGGTGCCCGCCGGCTTCCGTCGCGACCAGCGGGCCGCGCTGGCCCGGGCCGGTGAACGGGCCGGGTTCAACGTCCTGCGGCTGATCAACGCGCCCTCGGCCGTGGCGATGGCCTATGGCCCGTACCCGGACGAGGTTCTCACCGTCCTGGTCTTCGACCTCGGCGCGGGCACCCTCGACGTCTCCCTCGTCGAACTCGGCGACGGCGTCGCGGAGATCAAGGCCACCTCGGGCGACAGCCGGCTCGGCGGCGACACGGGGTGGATCTCACCGGCGACGTCGCCGCGCTCGCGCGGCTGCGCGAGGCGGCCGAGGCGGCGAGGACCGAGCTGTCGACGGCGCGCACCACGAGCCTCCGGCTGCCCCATCTCGCCACCGGACCGGACGGCCCCGACGGAACGAGACCATCCCCACGAAGCGCCCGGAGATCTTCACCACGCACACGGACGACCAGCCCACGGCGGTGTTCCACGTCGTGGAGGGCGAGCGCCAGGACGCGGCGCGCAACCGGACCCTCGCGGTCCTCGAACTCGCCCTGCCCCCGCTCCCCGAGGCGTGCCTCAGGACGAGACGGCCGCCACTGTCAACCAGGCGACGATGGAACGGGCGGCCGCGCTCCTCCGCTCCGCCCGCTGGCCGGGCCTGCGCGGTCTCGCCCCTGCGCCTCACCCGCCTCCTGAGGGCTGCCGCTCCCCGGCCGCCTCCACCGCGACCGCGACCGCGCCGGTCGGCGCCGAGGCTGCCCGGGCGCGGCCCGTGGCGCGGACCGGCCGGCGACGCGCGCG
>NZ_RFFJ01000394.1 GCF_003696235.1 Streptomyces triticirhizae | reverse complement strand
CGTGGTGTTGGAAGAGGCACCGCCCATCGAGACCTCCCCGGCGAGGGTTGAGCTGCCGGTGGTGCCCTGGCTGCTGTCCGCCAAGAACGGCCAGGCGCTGCGGCAACACGCCCGGCGACTCCTCGACAGCCTCCCGGAGACCGTTGACCCCGCGCAGGTCGCCGCCGCCCTGGCGGTCGGCCGCGCCCAGCTGGAAGTGCGAGCCGCCGCCATCGGCTCCGACACGGCCGAACTACGTGAACAACTACGGGCCCTCGCCGAGGGCGAAGCCGAACCGCTGCCGACGGTGCACGGCAAGCGGGTGTTCCTCTTCACCGGCCAGGGATCACAACGGGCCCGGATGGGCCAGGAGTTGTACCACACCTTCCCCGTCTACCGGGAAGCGTTCGACGCCACCTGCGCCGAGTTGGACCCACACCTGGACCGGCCCCTACGCTCCCTGGTCTTCTCCGACAACGACGCCCAGCTGCACGAGACCCGCTACGCACAACCCGCCCTCTTCGCCCTCCAGATCGCCTTGTTCCGCCTGTTGGAGCACCACGGCATCACACCCGATCTGATGCTCGGCCACTCCCTGGGTGAACTCTCGGCAGCGCACTGCGCCGGCATTCTCGACCTGCCCTCGGCCGCCAGCCTGGTCGCCACCCGCGCGGCCCTCATGCACTCCGCCCCCACCGGCGGCGCCATGATCGCCATCCAAGCCACCGAAGAAGAACTCACCCCGCACCTGACCGATGCGGTCAGCATCGCAGCCACCAACAGCCCCACCAACACCGTCATCTCCGGCGACGCAGACGCAGTCCACGCCATCGCCAACCACTTCAAGAACCAGGGCCGCAAGACCAGCGAGTTGAAGGTCTCCCACGCCTTCCACTCCCCCCACATGGACCCCATCCTCGACGCCTTCCACACCCACGCCACCACCCTCACCTACCACCCACCCACCATCCCGCTCCACCCCAACCACGACCACCCCCACCCCTTCACCCCCGACTACTGGACCAGCCACATCCGCCACACCGTCCGCTACCACCAAGGACTCCACACCCTCCACACCCACCACACCATCGCCCACCTCACCGAAATCGGCCCCGACCCCGTCCTGACCACCCTCGCCCAACACACCCACCCCAACACCCCCACCACCGCACCCCTCCGCACCAACACCCCCGAACTCACCACCTACCTCACCACCCTCACCCACCACCCCACCACCAACTGGACCACCCTCACCACCACCAACACCCCAAACCTGCCACTCCCCACCTACCCCTTCCAAC
>NZ_RFFJ01000393.1 GCF_003696235.1 Streptomyces triticirhizae | reverse complement strand
GGCCGCGCGGCGCGGGCGGGTCGGCGCGCGGCGCGCGCAGCGCCTCGCGCGCCGCCTGGCGGGCGAGCTTGGCCACCACCCGGTCGGAGATCCGGGTCGTGCCGCGCTGCGCTGCGGGTACCCGCTGTTCCACCGTCATCGCCGCCGGTCGCCGCCGCGTTCCCTGACCCGGAAGAAGTCGCCGGGCTCCAGGTCGCCGTCCACGAACCGGCCGACCACGAAGCCGATCGCGCCCAGCGCCGCCACCAGCAGGAACGCCGCGAACCCGCCGAAGTATCCGGCGAAGCCCAGCGCCATCCCGGCGATCATGCCGATCACCGCCATGCTCATCTCGCACTCCTCACTCAGTCGTCACGGCCCCCCGGGTGACCGCGCCTACTGAAGCGGCGGCCGTTCGTCGTCGTCCTCCTCGTCGTCGGGCAACTTCACGTCGACGACGTTGATGTTGACCTCGACGACCTCAAGGCCCGTCATCCGCTCGACGGCCGCGATGACGTTCTCCCGTACGGTACGGGAGACTTCGGCGATGGAGACCCCGTACTCGACCACGATTTCGAGGTCGAGCGCGGTCTGCACCTCGCCGACCTCCGCCTTGACGCCTCGGGTCACGGAACGGCTGCCGCCGGGGACGCGGTCCCTGACGGCGCCGAAGGTGCGGGCGAGTCCGCTGCCCATGGCGTGGACGCCGACAACGTCGCGGGCCGCCATGCCCGCGATCTTGGCGACCACACCGTCGGCGATCGTGGTGCGGCCCCTGGTGGCGGGGTCGCCGGTGCCCCGGCGCGTGCCGAGTGCCCTGCCGGACGGTTCGGTCCCCTGCTCGGTCCCGTTCTCCGTGGTGGTGTCGGTCACTGTGCCATCGCCCCTTTCCCGACGGCGGCTGAGGCCGCCGTCTTGACGCCACACTAAGCGCGGCCGACCGTCCGTCCCCCGCGCGGCCCCCCGAACGGGTGGCACGCCCCGGGCGGCCACGGCCAACCTCTAGGACATGCTGTACCCAGCCCTGGCCGGTTGAGTACGGCTCCCCGCGACCGGGGAGTGGGCAGGGCGCGAAACGGAGGGCGGCAACTCATGGGCGACGACGGCCTGTTGACGGCGATGCGGCGGCAGCTGGGCCTGGGCAGGCTGCTGCCGCTGGGCGAGGACGGCACCTGGGGCGCCTGGCTGACGGAACGTGCGGCGCGCGCGGCGCTGGTGAACGCGGTGGCCGTCGCCGTGCCCGGCGTGCGGCTCGACGCGCTGCGGCTGGGGCTGGCCGGCGAACCGGCGGGGCACCGGCCCGACGACGCGCCGCCCGAGCCGCCGGGC
>NZ_RFFJ01000392.1 GCF_003696235.1 Streptomyces triticirhizae | reverse complement strand
GGCAGCGCGCCGGCCAGCCCCTCGGCCAGGGTGACGGACTCGGCCGCCTCGCCGGCGGCGGCCAACGCGGTCAACGCGTCCGGCAGCGCCGCCGTCAGCCGGGCGCTGTCCAGCAGCTGGGCCAGCCGCGCGGCGGCGTAGGCGAGGCCGCCCACCCCGAAGAACCCGCCAGGACCGACGGCGCGCGCCAACTCCGGGTGGGCGGCGAGCAGTCGGAGCGTGTCGGGCAGGGGACGGGTGACGGCGTCGGCCGCCGCCGACAGATAGCGGCCCCGGCCGGTGGCGTGCCCCAACTCGGCGAGGAACAGGGCCGTTCCGGGGTAGCCGTCGGCCAACGAGGCGCCCTGCGGGCCGAGATACCAGCGGTTGTCGCCGAGCAGATGCAGGCCGAGCCAGTTGATCCGGCCCTCGTCCGCCCGGGCGAGGGCGAGCAGCCGCTCACCCACCCGCTCCGCCAACGCGAGGGCCTTGCCGGCCTGGACCGGACCGCCGGCGCAGGGCGCCGGCGGGGCGGGAGTGCGCTCGGGTGGGGCAGGGACGGGCGGCACCACCGGGCGAACGCGTGCACTCGACTCCACGGCAAGGCAGTTGGAAAGCTGCGGGCCAGCGCCGGGCGGACGGCCCAAAGGACTCCCCTCAGGCACCGCCCCGACAGCAACGGCACCCGAGGCGGGCGGGGCACCGGGCGCCGGCGGGACGGGCGGCGCCCCCGCGCGGGCGTGTGAACCCGGCCCGCCACCAACGGAGTTGGCGGGCAGAGGAGCGCAGCCAGGCGCCGAGGCGCGCCCCGTGGCGGACGGCGCGGACGCGCCTGACACCGGCGGAGCCGAGGCGCCCTCGGGCGGGGCTGAGGCGGGCGACGCCTGCGGGCGGATACGCGAACTCGACTCCACGGGACGGTAGTTGGGGAACTGCGGGCCAGCGCCGGGCGGGCGGCTCGAGGGGCTCTCCCCGGGCACCGCCCGGACGGCAACGGGCGCGGGTTCGTTCTTCCCGTCCCCGGACAGCGGCCCGGGGCCCCGGCGGGCACCACCGGCCTCCGCATCGGTAGCCGCCTCCGAACTCCCCCCAGCAGGCGACGCGTTGCCCGCACCGGCCTCGGGATCCGCGAGGGAGTCGTCGCCCGCCCCGCCGAACTCAGCGGGCCGGGGCGCCGACCGAAGGTCATCGCCACCGACGGCGGCCCCCTCGTCGGCCTCCCCCGCCGCGCGACGCCCACGCGGCACCCCCTCGCCGGAGGCGCACGCGCCCACCGGTCCGGGCACCGGGCCGGCCGCCCCGTAGCCCCCGCCCTCGCCGTCGGCAGGCCGCCCCGCAGGGCCCTC
>NZ_RFFJ01000391.1 GCF_003696235.1 Streptomyces triticirhizae | reverse complement strand
TGGGCCGCGACCGTCCCGGCGGCGCCCACCAGCCGGTGGTGCTCGGCGCTGTGGGCCGGGTCGCCGGGCTCGGCCCGCGCGATGTCGCGCTGGCCGCCGGCTATGACGCGATCAGCGCGCCGGCCTCAGCCGTGGT
Organism: Streptomyces triticirhizae; assembly: GCF_003696235.1. GTDB lineage: Bacteria > Actinomycetota > Actinomycetes > Streptomycetales > Streptomycetaceae > Streptomyces > Streptomyces triticirhizae. The sequence continues at coordinate 1,190 of NZ_RFFJ01000391.1, read as the reverse complement.
CCGGCTGCTGGGCCTCGACCCGTTCGAGGCGACGGCGGTGCTGGCCCGGCTGGCCCCCGAGACGGAACGCGTCGCCGACCGCGCCGTGGCGGCGGCCGACGGCTGGCCGGAGCGGGGCGAGACGGCCCTGCCGGCCGGGGCGGCGCCGCTGCTGGAGATCGCGGCCGAGGACCACGCGGCCTGGCCGGTCCGGCTCTTCGCCTCCTGACCACTCCTGACCGCTCCTCCCGCCACCCGAACGCTCTGCCTGCGACCGCCCGTTGAACCGTTCCTGCCCGTTGACGGTTCCCGCCCGTTGACCGTTCCCGACCGTTCCGGACGGTGAACACCGACCGTTCCCGACCGCCGACCGTCCGCCGTTGATCCTGGGAGAACGCCGTGCACCTCGACCACCCCGAGAGCTTTCCGCACCGCCACACCTACTCGGCCGCCCGGGCGCGCCGCCCCGACGGGAGCCGCCGGGCGCTGCGCGTGGGGCTGGGCGGGCCCGTCGGCTCCGGCAAGACGGCCACCGTCGCCGCGCTCTGCCGGGCGCTGCGCGAACGGCTGGCCATCGCCGTGGTCACCAACGACATCTACACCCGCGAGGACGCCGACTTCCTGCTGCGGAACGCGGTGCTGCCGGCCGAGCGGATCAGCGCCGTGGAGACCGGCGCCTGCCCGCACACCGCCATCAGGGACGACATCTCGGCCAACCTGGAGGCGGTCGAGGAGTTGGAGGACCGCACCGGCCCGCTGGACCTGGTGCTGGTGGAGTCCGGCGGGGACAACCTGACCGCCACGTTCTCCCGTGGCCTGGTGGACGCGCAGATCTTCGTGATCGACGTGGCGGCCGGCGACGACATCCCGCGCAAGGGCGGCCCCGGCATCACCGGCGCCGACCTGCTGGTGATCAACAAGACCGACCTCGCGCCGCACGTGGGCTCCGACCTGGCGGCGATGGCCAGGGACGCCAGGGCCCAGCGCGGCGAGCTGCCCGTGGCCCTCACCTCGCTGAAGGCGCCGGAGGGCGTGGCCCCCGTCGCCGACTGGGTGCTGGGCCAACTCGCCGCCTGGCACGCGGAGTCGGCGGGGTCGGCGGCGTTGGCGGCGTCGGCGGATGCGGAGGACGCGCCGGGCGCTGCCGCAGGGGCGCGGGTGTGACGGGCGGCGGCCGGCCCTCGGTCTCCGCGCGGGCCGCCGTGGTCGCC
>NZ_RFFJ01000390.1 GCF_003696235.1 Streptomyces triticirhizae | reverse complement strand
CTGACAGTAAGGATGTTCATGGACGTCTCCCGGCGAGGTCTGACCCAACGCCTGACTGACTTCGGGTCTTCAACGGGATCTGTCGGCCTGTGCCGGGAGACGTCCGTACGCATCCACCGGCCTGGGCTTTGTGACCTTGTAAGAGCCTGGCCAGAGGTCTCACTACTGTCTTGTCCGCTGTCCCGGGCCGGTGGGTGCTTGCCCGCCCCTGGTACGACGACGGCAAGGACGGCAGTGACCACCATCGCACAACCCGCCATAGAGATCACCGGCGGCGTCGACACCCACAAGGACACCCACACCGCCGCGGTTATCGACGCCGCGGGCCGGGAGCTGGGCTCGCGCCAGTTCCCGACCACCCCCGTCGGCTACCGGGCCCTGCTGGCCTGGCTGCGCTCGTTCGGCACGCTGGTGATGGTCGGGATCGAGGGCACCGGCGTCTACGGAACAGGGCTTGCCCGCCTCCTGGCCCAGGAGGACGTCCCGATGGCGGAGATCGACCGGCCGGACCGCAAGTCCCGCCGCTGGCAGGGCAAGTCCGACCCCGTCGACGCCTATGCCGCCGCGCGTGCGGCTCTCGCCCGGCGCCGCACCGGCGTCCCCAAGCAGCGAGACGGCCGGGTCGAGGCCCTGCGCTCGCTGCGGGTGGCCCGCCGCAGTGCCGTCCAGCACCGCGCCGATCTGGTCCGCAGGATCAAGGCCCTGGTCATCACCGCCCCGGACGAGGTCCGCACCGCCCTGCGCCGCCTGGCGGACAAGGACCTCCTGGCCGTCTGCGCGGGGTTCCGCCCGGACGCCGGGCGGATGGCCGAGCCGTCCGTCGCGGCCAAGGCCGCGCTACGGTCCCTGGCCCGCCGTCACCGTGATCTGACCACGGAGATCGCTGAGCTGGACGAGCTGATCGCCCCGCTGGTCGAGCAGGCCGCCCCCGATCTGCTGGCCCTCAACGGTGTCGGACACGAAGTCGCCGGCCAGCTCCTGGTCACCGCCGGGCAGAACCCCGAGCGTCTGAAGTCCGAGGCCGCGTTCGCCATGCTGTGCGGCGTCGCGCCCCTGCCGGCATCGTCCGGCCGCACCCACCGCCACCGCCTCAACCGAGGTGGCGACCGGCAGGCCAACTCCGCTCTGCACCGCATCGTCATCTGCCGCCTGCGCTGGGACCAGCGAACCAAGACCTACGTGGAACGGCGCACGAAGGAAGGGATGTCGAAGAAGGAGATCATGCGCTGCCTCAAACGCTACGTCGCCCGCGACGTCTTCCACGCCCTCACCAGGCAAAACACCCGCGCAACGACTCCTGATCAACCGCTAAGAGCCGCTGCTTGACATCCGTAAGAGCATCC
>NZ_RFFJ01000039.1 GCF_003696235.1 Streptomyces triticirhizae | reverse complement strand
CCCCGCCCGCTCGCGTCAGCCCGCCACCGCGCGGGTGCCCGGGGGGAGTTGCCCGCCGGCGCCCCGGGTGCCGGCGGGGCCCGCGCCGGCGGGGGCGGCGGCCAGGTGGCGGCTCATGCCACGGTGAACTCGGAGTCCCCGAAATCGGCGACGACACGCAGCCGACCGCCGAGGGCTTCCACGTAGGACCGGAGGGTGACCACCTCGGTGTGCGCGACATCGCCGTTCTCGATGGCCGACACTCTCGGCGCGGACACACCCATGGCATCGGCAACCGCCCTCTGGGTCAGGGCCTGTTCCTGCCGAATCTCCGCAAGCCGATAGGCGCGCACCTCCGCGAGAAGCCGCTCCATCGCCTCCTGCTTCTCCGTCGCGGAGCGCACGGGCAACCCGGCGGCTTCACGGTACTCGCGCGCCCTGCGCTTGGTCTCCTCCCAGCTGACCGTGCTCATTCGTACTCCCTGCTCTCCAGCTCGGTGATGTGCTCCCGGTAACGCTTCTCGGCGACCGGGATATTGCGCTGGTACCAGCGTCCCCAGTCACCAGCCTTGTCACCCGCCACCAGCAGCACCGCTCGGCGGACCGGGTCGAAGGCGAAGAGTACGCGGATCTCGCTGGCACCGGACGAGCCAGGCCGCAGCTCCTTCAGATGATGGGTCTCGGCTCCTGCGATCCGGTCCACCAGCGGCCGCCCCAGCGTCGGCCCCGCCTGCGACAGAAGATCGATCGCGTCCTCCAACTGTGCGGCGCTCTTCCAGTCCTCCCGTACCAGTTGTTCGAACCATGCCGCGACCTCGGCGACCAGCACCACTTCCCATTGAGCCACGACCACCATATTAACGCAAGCGTTAACCCCGGCGTGCCCCCGTTCCCGTGTGATCCGGCGGGCCGGACCGCCCCCGCCGGCTCGGTCAGCCCGCCACCGCGCGGGTGCCCGGGGGGAGTTGCCCGCCGGCGCCCCGGGCGCCGGCGGGGCCCGCGCCGGCGGGGGCGGCGGCCAGGTGGCGGTAGGTGGGGCAGGTCAGGAAGTCCTCGGCCTCGCACTCCAGCACGTGCGCCAGCAGCGCCTGGGTGGCCTCGATGGCCCGGCGGCGCCGTTCCAGTTCCGCGTGGTGCTCGGCGAGCACCGCGCGCCGCGCCGCTCCGTCCGGCGCGTGCAGCAGCTCGCGCAGCTGGTCCAGGCCGAGCCCGGCGGCGCGGCCCCGCACGATGATGGCGACGGTCGCGACCTGCGCCGGCCCGTAGCGCCGGCGGCCGGCGACGCGTTCCGCCGGGGTGAGCAGGCCCCGTTCCTCCCAGTGCCGCAGCACATGCGGCGCCAGCCCGAAGTGTTCCGCCAACTCGCCGATCCACCAGCGCTGTTCACGGTCCTCGCGCCCCATGGTCGCCCCTTCCCTCGTCCCGCCGGGAGCCTCCCATCCTCCCCCGCCGGCCGCCCGGGGGAGGGGCGGCGACTCCTCCCAACAGGCGATCATTGGTCACCTATGTCACGGTTTAAGGGACGTTGCCACCTGGGCGAGGCGAAGCGGTGGTCGCACCACCGACCGGCCCACAGGAGCAGGGGCACATCAGTCGAAGAACCCGAGGAACCGCCGAGAGGATGCTCCGCGATGCATGAGATGCGAGCCGAAGTGAACGCGCAGGGTCACCGGAACTGGCATGTCACCCCCAAGGCCAGTTTCGTCGCGCTGTGTGGCAAGCACATGGCGCGTCCGGACGGCGGCACCCGGCCCGAGCTGTGTGAGGGCGTGGTGCACGAGAGCCACTGCGGCGCGTGTGTCCAGGGCTTCGAGCAGTTTGTGACGGCCCGCCTCTGACGGCGTTCACGTCCCGCTGGTCGGCGGCGGCTCGCGGTCCTCGGGCCCCCGCTCGTCACCCTCCCGCCCGTTGGGCCCGCGCTCGTCGATCAGCCGCGCCGCCAGCTCGTCGAGGACGACCTGGCGGCGTTCCACGGCGTCCGTCCGGTACGCGATCCGGGCCACGATATGCCCGGTCACCGGCGCGGTGAGCAGGGAGAACGCGCCCACCAGCAGCAGCGCGGGCGCCTTGCCCAGCGGGGTTTGGAACACCGCGCCGAGCACCACCAGCAGCAGGCCCAACGTCTGCGCCTTGGACGCGGCGTGCAGCCGCGAGACGGTGTCCGGGAACCGCACCAGCCCGATGCCGCTGACCAGGCAGAACGCCGCGCCGGTCAGCAGCAGCACGCCGGAGATCACATCGCCGAGCAGCCCCACGGCCGGCCACCCCCTCCCGGAACGCCCGCCGCCCCGTTCACCGCATGTCCTCGCGGCGCTCGATCAGCCGGGACGAGGCGATCGACCCGACGAAGCCCAGCAGCGCGAGGACCACCAGCACATAGCCGGTGGTGGTGTCGGAGCGGGCCAACGTGCCCAGCACCGCGCCGACCACGATCAGGGTGACCAGCGCGTCCAGCGCCACCACCCGGTCCAGCGCCCCGGGCCCCGCCGCCAGCCGCCCCACCACCAGCAGCGCGGCGAGGCTGACCAGCGCCAGCGCGATGTTGGCCACGGCGATCACGCGCCACCACCTTCCGTTCCGGTCGTTCCGGTCGTTCCCGTTCCTGCGGTGCCGGCGGCCGGCGGGCGTTCCGCGAAGACCCGGCCCAGGCGGCGTTCGACGCCGGCGACCTCGCCCCGGCGGCGCTCCACGTCGGCCGGGCTGCGCAGCGGCAGCGCGTGGATGTAGAGCAGCCGCCGCTCGCGGTCCATCTCCAGCACCAGCGAGCCCGGCACCATCAGGCTCAGCAGCGCCGTCGAGGCCATCAGAAGCTCGCTGTCCGTGCGCAGCGGGACCTCCACGATGCCGGTGGAGACCCTGGGCCCGCGCGCCAGCGCCTCCCAGGCCACGATCAACGAGGTGGTCACCAGCTCCGTCAACAGGTTGCCGATCAGGCCCAGCAGCCGTAGCGGGCGGCGCAGCCGGGGCCGGCGCACGGACGGCAGGCCGAAGAGGGCCACCACCCCGACCGTCACCAGCAGCCCGCCGACCAGCGGCACGGGACGCACCCCGCCCCACAGCAGCAGCCACAGCACCCACAGCCACAGCACCGTGGGCGCCCGGCGGCGCACCACGTCGAGCAGGACTTCCCGCGTCACCCGGCCTCATCTCCCAGCACCGCCTCGCGGTAGCCGTCACGTTCCAGCAGGTCGTGCGCGGCGCGCTCGCTGATCCGGCCCAACTCCCCGGCCCCTACCGCGATTCCGAGCCCGGTCAGCACGATGCCGGCGGCCGCGCCCAGGATCAGGACGTTGCCCGGGTAGCGGCCCGGCGGCGGGCGTTCGGGCCCGGCGGAGAACACCGCGCGCCACAGCCTGGCCATCGCGTACAGCGTGAGCAGGCTGGTCACCAGCGCGGCTCCGACCAGCACGGGGATCGCACCGCCGTGTTCGCCGCCGGCCTGGAGCAGCACGAACTTGGCGACGAAGCCCGAGGTCGGCGGGATGCCGGCCAGGCTGAGCGCCGGCACCAGGAACAGCCCGGCGACCACCGGCGGCGGCGGCGCGGCCCGCGCCAGCCGGGTCAGCGAGGCGGTGCCCGCCAGCCGCACCACGATCCCCGCGACCAGGAACAGCCCGGCCTGGACCGCGATGTGGTGCACGGTGTAGAGCACCGTCCCGGTCAGCCCTGGCACGTCGAAGAGCGCCAGGCCGAAGAGCATGAAGCCGATGTGGCTGACCAGCACGAACGACAGCAGACGGTTGATGTCGTCCTGCGCGACCGCGCCCAGCACCCCGACCAGCAGTGTCACGATGGCGGCGACCGCCAGCAGCGTCCACGTCCCGTCGCGCGGGAAGAGCAGCGTCTGGGTGCGGACCATCGCGTAGACGCCGACCTTGGTCAGCAGCGCGGCGAAGACGGCGGTGATCGGCGCCGGCGCCGTCGGATAGCTGTCGGGCAGCCAGAAGTGCAGCGGAACGGCCGCCGCCTTGATGCCGAAGACCACCAGCAGCAGCACGCTCAGCGCGGCCACCATCCCGCCGGGCACCGCGTCCATCCGGCGGCTGAGGTCGGCGAGGTTGACGGTGCCGACGGCGGCGTAGCACAGCGCGATGGAGGTGAGGAAGAGCAGCGAGGAGGCGAGGCTGGTGATGGTGTAGGTCATCCCGGCGCGGATGCGGTCGGCGCCGGCGCCCAGGGTGATCAGCACATAGGACGAGGTCAGCATCATCTCGAAGGCGACGAACAGGTTGAACAGGTCGCCCGCGAGATAGGCCAGGCAGATCCCGCCGGTCAGCAGCAGATACGCCGGGTGGAACGCGTGGGGCGAGGAGCGGCCCGAGTCGGCGAAGCCCTGCCCGATGGAGAAGACCAGCACGGCCAGCGCCACCGCGACCGAGACCATCAGCAGCAGCGCGGACAGCCGGTCGGCCAGCAGCGTGATGCCCAGCGGCGCCGGCCAGCCGCCGAGCGTCGCGGCCCGGGGCCCGTCCCGTTCCGCCATCGCCAGCAGCGCCACCGAGTCGGCCAGCACCAGCGTCAACACGCCGACGCCCAGCAGCTGTTGGGCGACGCGGCTGCCGGAGAGGGTGAACGAGACGCCGGCCGCCAGCACGGGCAGCAGCATGGGCGCGACCAGCAGCCAGGCGGTCACCGGCCCGACCCCCCGCCCGGTTCGTGGTCCCGGTCGGTCGGCAGCGGCGGGCCGCTCTCCTCCCGGTCCTGGACGGTGCCGATCCGCCGGTCCTCGACGTCGTCCCGCACCTCGTCGTGCCCGTCGAGCTGCCAGGCGCGGTGCACCAGGGCCAGCAGCAGCGTGGTGATGCCGAAGGTGATCACGATCGCGGTCAGCGCCATGGCCTGCGGCAGCGGGTCCGCGTACCGCTCACCCGCGCCCGCGCCCGGCAGCACCGGCGGCACGCCGGGCGGGCCGCCGGTCAGGAGCAGCAGCAGGTTGGCGGCGTGGCCCAGCACGATCACGCCGAGCAGAATGCGCATCAGCGAACGGTCAAGCAGCAGATAGAAGCCGGCGGCGAAGAGTCCGCCGACGACCAGGGCCATCACCAGGTCCAGGGTGGTCATCGCGGCACCCTCCGAGGCCGGTCGTGGTAGGGCACCAGGGTGTCGCCGGCGTCCCTGGCCTGCGCGAGGGCGAACAGCAGCTTGAGGCAGACGCCCAGCACCAGCAGGTAGACGCCCAGGTCGAAGAAGATGTTGGTGGCGATCTTGACGTCCCCCAGCAGTGGCAGGCCCAGCGTGAACGTCGCGCTGTAGAGCGGCGGTTGGCCGAACAGCAGCGGCCCGAGCGCGACCAGCGCGGCCAGCGCCAGGCCACCGCCGGACACCGCGCGCGGCGTGATCGGCAGCGGGAACGCGGCCTCGGCCCGCCGCCCCACCAGATACCGCAGGGTGAACGCCTGCCCGGCGACCAGCCCGCCGGCGAAGCCGCCGCCCGGCCGGTAGTGGCCGGCGAAGAGGAGATAGACGGAGAGCACCAGCACGGCGGGGAACAGCGCCCTGACCACCACCTCAAGCAGCAACGAGCGGTCCCTGCGCGGCAGTTCGTCGGCCTCCGGCAGCCAGGGCTCGCGCGGCACGTCCCAGTGGATGCCCCGGAACGCGCGGGCGGCCCGGCTGCCGGCCGAGGGCCCGGTCGGCCACTGGCGGCGCGAGGAGCGGTAGCCGAGCAGCGCGCCGGCGCCGATCGCGGTCACCAGCAGCACGCTGATCTCGCCCAGGGTGTCCAGCGCGCGGAAGTCGACCAGCAGGGCGTTGACCGCGTTGTTGGCGCCGGTCTCGGGGGCCCGTTCGATGATGGTGTCGGAGAGTTCGAGGGACTGCCGGACCGCCGTCGCCGAGACCGCGAAGTACGCGACGCAGCCGCCGGCGGCCAGCGCCACGGCGGCCCGCAGCACGCGGCTCCTGGGGCTGGGCCGCTCCGGGGTGAAGTTCGACGGCAGCCGCCGCAGCACCAGCACCACGACCACCACGGTGAGGGTCTCCACCAGGAACTGCGTCAGCGCCAGGTCCGGCGCGCCCTGCACCAGGAACAGCGCGGCCACCCCGTAGCCGACCGCGCCCACCAGCAGCACCGCCGTCAGCCGGTGCCGGGCCACGACCAGGCCGCCCAGGGCGGTCAACACCACGACGGACAGCGGGATCTGTGCCACCGAGTGCCAGCCGACGACCTCCGGCCAGTCGGGCGGGTGGGAGAGCAGGGTGCCGCCGGGGACCAGGATGACGGTCAGCAGCAGCACCGTCAGATAGAACGGCAGCGAGCCGACCTGGGTGTGCCGGGTCAGCCAGGTCGCGGCGTGGTCGACGCCGTGCACGGTCCGGTCGTAGCCGCGCTGGCTGTCCGGCAGCCGGGGCAGCCGGCTGCCGACGCGCGCCACCGGGCGCCTGGCCCAGTGCACCGCCAGGCCCAGCACGATCATGCTGGCGGAGACGAGCAGCGGCGCGGTGATGCCGTGCCAGAGCGTGACGGCGTAGCCGTGACCCGGCTCGGCCAGCAGCCCCCGGGTCGCGGCGTAGGGCTCGACCAGCCGGGCGGTGCCCTCGTACCACAGGCCCAACACGGGGGCGGCGGCGGCCAGCAGGCAGATCGGCCAGACCAGCCCCGGCGCCGCGGGCTTCGGCTCGGCGTCGGGGACGCCCGGCTTGCGGGCGAACGCGCCCCACAGGAACCGCGCCGAGTAGGCCACCGTCAGCAGCGAGCCGAGCGCGAGCCCGGCCACCGCCCAGCCGCCGCCGGCGAACGGGGCGTGCCACAGCCCGTCGTAGGCGGCCTCCTTGCCGAGGTAACCGATCAGCGGCGGCAGCCCCGCCATCGAGGCGGCGGAGACGGTGGCGGCGACCGTCAGCAGCGGCAGCCGACGGCCAAGGCCGGACAGCCGCCTCAGATCCCTGGTGCCGGTGGTCCTCTCCACCACGCCGACGGTCAGGAACAGCGAGGACTTGAACGCCGCGTGCGCCAGCAGCATCTCCTCGCCCGCCAGCGCGGAGGTGCGGGTGCCGGCGCCCAACAGGGCGATCAACATGCCGAGTTCGCTGACCGTGCCGTAGGCGATCAGCAGCTTGAGGTCGTTCTGCCGCAGCGCGCTCCAGGCGGCGACCACCATCGTGGTCAGCCCGAACGCCAGCACGGCGGGGCGCCAGGGCCCGACGCCCTCGAGGGCCGGCGTCAGCCGACCGACCAGATAGACGCCGGCCTTGACCATGGCCGCCGCGTGCAGATACGCCGAGACCGGCGTTGGCGCGACCATCGCGGCCGGCAGCCAGGCGGAGAACGGGACCTGCGCCGACTTCGCGAACGCCCCGACCAGGATCAGCGTCGCCGCCAGCCAGGTCAGCCCGCCGCTGGGCGGTTCCGCGAGGAGTTCGGAGATCCGGTAGGTGTCGGCCTCGATGCCCAGCAGGATGAAGCCGAAGAGCATCGCGAGCCCGCCGGCTGCCGTGGTGAGCAGCGCCTGCTCGGCGGCCCTGCGGTGGTCGGCGCCCTCGCCCCGGCCGGCGATCAGCAGGAAGGAGATGACGGAGGTCAGCTCCCAGAAGATGTAGAGGGCGATCAGCTGGTCGGCGGTGACAAGACCGAACATCACGCCGGCGAAGAGCAGCAGCAGCGCCGCCTCCCGGCCGTGTCCCGGCAGGTAGCGGGCGCAGTACAGCAGCACCAGGGCGCCGACGCCGCTGACCACGTAGACCATCAGCAGGGAGAGCGGGTCGAGACGCAGCTCCACGGTCAGGTTGAGGGCGGGCGCCCAGGAGAGCGTCTCGTTCAGCGTGCCGCCGTCGAGGACGGCGCCGGTGTGCCAGGCCGCCCAGCCGACCGCCGCCAGCGGCACCAGCGCGGCGACGTACCAGACGCCGCGCGGCGCCCGGGCCGCGAGCCACGGGAGGAACGCGGCGACGGCCGCGTGCAGGGCGAAGAGTGCCAGCACCGTTCGCCCTCCTTCGTTCTCCCGCGCGGAACGCCGTTCCCCGACCGCCGGATGAGCCCGTCTGATGAGGCTTATGGGCGGAACGGCACGGTTTCGATCATCGCGGGCCGGACCCGTTCAACCGCGCACAGCGCGCTCCGGTCGCGTGTCGCGGTTTGGCGGCGGGGCGCGCCGGGCACCCGGAGGGCTCGCAGGTGCCGGCCGCGCGCCACCCTCGGTGGCCGTGGCCATCCGCCGTTGTTGTCCGTTGTTGTCGCCGCCGAGGGAGGGCGCACGATGAGCACGCCCAAGCCGGGGCCCGAGCCGGACCCGTTGCCGCCGCCGGGGCCCGAGCCCGATCCGATCCCGCCCAGGCCGACGCCGCCGCCCGACCCGAAGCCGGGGCCCGGCGGGCCGCGCCCGGGTCCGCAGCCAGGACCGGTCCCGGTGCCCCCGCCCGACCCGGAGCCGCCGGCACCCCCCGGGCCCGACCGCCCCAAGCCGCACCCCGACCCACAGCCGGCACCCCCGCCCCCGCCCCCGCCGATGTGAGCCGCGGCGGGGGGCCACCGGGGGTGGGGACGGGGAACGGGGGTGAAGGCGCGGGTCAGTTGGGCTGGTTGGCGTGGGTGAGGGTGCCCCAGGCGACGAAGAGCCAGTTGCTGCCCTGCGGGCGGGTCGACTCGGTGTACGCCTGGGTGTTGGTCATGGCGTGGCCGAGCCGGTTGCCCATCGCGTTGAAGCCGACCTCGGTCACCGGGCCGAGGCCGCGCGTGATGTCGCCGCCGCACAGCCAGCTCGGCGGCGCCTCGCGCTCGTAGCGGGTCTGGAGCCCGAGGCCGTGCCGCAGCCGCTCGCCGACGTGGCCGGTGTAGAGGTCCTCGCCCTGGATGCGGCTGGTCTCGGCGACGTGGGCGATGGAGGCCAGGCCGTAGCCGGTGTGGGTGAAGTCCCGGCAGGTCTCCTGGGTGACGCCGTTGACGAAGGTGCTCTGCCCGTGCCAGTAGTTGATGATCTCCTGCGGGGTGTCCAGGCCGCTGCCGGGCACGGTGCGCGGCAGCTCGCCGTCCGACTCCAGGTAGACGAACGCCGGCACCCGGTTGAGGAAGCGGTTCATCGCCTGGTCGTAGACGCCCGCGTCGTCGAGGAAGACGGCGATGCCGACGGCCGCCTCCATCATGGTCAGCTCCCAGTTGCCGTTGCTGTTCGAGCCGCCGATGATCTCCGGCAGATAGACGTTCCGCAGCATGTTGGCGAAGGCGCCGGCGCCCGGCCAGTCGCCGTAGGTGTGCTTGATCAGCTCGGCGGCCCTGGCCCAGGAGGCGCCGGCCCAGCCGGTCTGGAGCGGGGCGTTGCTGTTGGTGTGGTCGGTGATCACGGCCGACCAGGCGTCCATCAGCTGGATGGCCTTCTCGGCGTACCGCGCGTCCTGGGTGAGGTACCAGGCCAGCGCGTTGGTGTACGCGGCGATGGCGTCCTCGCGCTCGTCGGTGCAGCCGTGGTTGGGGTTGGAGTAGGACCCGCACTCGACGACCGCGCGGGGAGTGGGCTGGCGGTTCTGGTCGGCGAACGGCGAGGCCATCATCTGGTCGAAGGCGGCGGCCCAGGGCTGTTCACCCGCCTGAACACGGGCCCGGACAAAGTCCAGTTGGGGCTCGCTGACCAGCACCCCGGGGTGGGTGAAGCTGGCCGGGGCCAGCGGCCGGACCTCGTCGGAGGCGGCGCTCCTGCCGCGCTCGGACCCGGGCTCGGCGGCGGTGGTGGTGCCGGCCGGGAGCAGGCCGAACAGCACCGCGCCCACCAGGGCGAGGAGCCCGATGACCTTGGGAAACGAGCCCCGGCGGGCGCGGGGGGTGCGTGGGGGTCTGTTGGACGCGGGTTCGTCGGACATGTGGGGGCCTCCCTGAGGAGTGGCAACGGACCGGACGCGCGAGTTCGGCGGCACCTGAGGTGTTCTTGCCGCCCCGGTGGTTCATAACTGTGAACTCAAGGCGGTCACTTGAACATTGGGTCGGTGCGCCGAACGTAGGTCTGGACCATTGGGGTGTCAACCCACCCTTCCCGGTTCCGGAACTCCCCGCCCCCCGCGCCTACTTGAACCCGGCCACCGCGTGCGGCGTGTACGGCTCCTCCAGCCGCGCGATCTCCTCCTCCGTGAGCGTCAGCTCCGTCGCCGCGACGGCGTCCTCGATGTGGCGGGCGGCGGTGGCGCCGACGATCGGCGCGGTGACGGTCGGGTTGGCCAGCAGCCAGGCCAACGCGACGCGCGCGGGCGGCACTTCGCGCCGCTCACCGATCTCCAGCACCCGCTCCACGATCAGCCGGTCGTCCGGCTGGTAGAGCGTCGCCCCGAACTCGTCCGTCGCCGACCGGGCGGTGGCCTCGTCCCAGGGGCGGGTCAGGCGGCCGCGCGCGAGTGGGGACCACGGGATGACGCCCACGCCCTGGTCGGCGCAGAGCGGCAGCATCTCGCGTTCCTCCTCGCGGTAGATGAGGTTGTAGTGGTTCTGCATGGACACGAACCGCGTCCAGCCGTTCCGCTCCGCGACCTGCTGCGCCTTGGCGAACTGCCAGGCCCACATGGAGGAAGCACCGATATAACGGGCCTTGCCGGCCTTCACCACGTCGTGGAGGGCCTCCATGGTCTCCTCGATCGGGGTGTCGGGGTCGAAGCGGTGGATCTGGTACAGGTCGACGTGGTCGGTGCCCAGCCGGCGCAGGCTGTGGTCGATCTCGCTGAGGATCGCCTTCCGCGACAGGCCGGCGCCGTTGGGCCCGGGGCGCGTCCGGCCGAAGACCTTGGTCGCGATGACCACCTCGTCCCGGCGGGCGAAGTCCGCCAGCGCGCGGCCGGTGATCTCCTCGCTGGTGCCGTCGGAGTAGACGTTGGCCGTGTCGAAGAACGTGATCCCGGCCTCGATGGCCTGCCGGATCAGCGGCCGGCTGGTCTCCTCGTCCAACGACCAGGGATGCGCGCCGCGTTCGGGCACCCCGAAGCTCATGCAGCCCAGACAGACCACCGACACCTCAAGCCCGGTCGCCCCGAGTCGCGTGTACCGCATGTCCCTACCTCCGTCGCTCGTGCCGCCCCCCTCGAACCCGCCGATGGTATGCGGGGATGGTGAACCACACACCGGGCACCACCGAGCGGCGATCCGCCCCCTGTCGCGCCTCGCGGTGACGCGTTGCCATCCGGCGCATCCTGTCGGAAGCGTTCGGGGTCGGTTCTGGGGAGCACGACCTTGGGGGATCGTGGCGCGTCCGTCTGACTGGTCGCCGGTGGACATGGATCGGGACCCGACTCCCGGCGATCCGGACGAGGTCCGTGAACTCGCCGACCAGTTACAGGAGTTCGCCGACGATGTCGGCGAGGCCTTGGGAACGATCCGTGGCATGGCAGGCGAGCGGGCCATGCTGGACTGGGCGGGTCTGTCGGCGGACGCCTTCCGCCGCGAGTTCGACGACGTGCCAGGCAACCTGACCAAGCTCGAGGACTCGTACTCCCTCTGCGCCCAGGCTCTCCACGCCTACTGGCCGAGGTTGCAGACCGCGCAGGGCATGGCCGACCGCGCGCTGGATCGCGCGATCAACGCGCAGGCCGATCTGGCCTCCGCCCAGTCCGCTCTCGGGGGCGCCACCGACTGGCTCGGCCGCGCGGCTGACAGAGAGGGTGTCGGTGAATCGGTCCGTAGAGAGTACAGGCCGTGGGACAGCATCACATTCTACGAGAATGGGCAGCAGGTGTCCGTCCCGGAACCCACTTCATGGCCAAGACCCCGGAGTTGAACATGCGCGAACTCGTCGGATGGCAGCGGAAGTTCCAGGTGTGGCAGTACTCGGTCAGCCATTCTGTACTGCTGCTGAGGAGCACGCCCACGCAGGAACACCCTACGCGCATTGACGTTGCCTTCTCCGACGTGACCGTGATGAGAGTACGAGACTCCTTCGCCTCGTTGCTGCTCTCTGAAACGACGCCGGAGCAGGCCGCCGCCTACGCTTCGCCGGACGACATCAGGCGTCGGAACCTCTATCTCATCAATGACGGAGAAGGATATGTGGCGGCCGGCAACTGTGCTTGGCACGAGGACGAGGGGAACCACAGAACGCCGTCCCGTTTCGGTCCGCTTCGCGGCACGGCCTGATCAAGCAGCAGACGAATGGCCCCTGGGCCGGCGGCCATTTCAGCCGCCGGCCCAGGGGAACCCACTCGACGGGTGTCAGGCCGTCGCCCCGTTCAGGCCGCCGCTCCCGGCAGGCCGTCGAGGACGCCGGTCAGGGCCGGGAACCAGGTGTCGGCCATCTTGCGGATGCCGGAGTCGTTGGGGTGGACGCCGTCCGAGGTGTCGGTGGCGGTGTCGAAGCCGGTCCACAGGTCGACCACGGTCAGCGGCGACTCGGGGGTGGTCAGGCCCGCCGCCCAGCCGGGGATGGCGGCGTTCAGTTCGACGACGCGGTTCCCGCAGTCGCCGCAGCCGTTCGGGTTCATGGGCAGGATCTGCGCGACCAGCACCTGGACGTCCGGGTTGTGGGCGCGCATCTGGCCGATCATGGTGGTGTAGGCGTCCAGGATGGTCGCCGTCGGCAGGCCGCTCCAGACGTCGTTGGTGCCGAGGGTCATCATCACCACGTCGGGGTTGGCGTTGGCCATCCAGCCGGGCAGCAGGTTGTCGCGGACGATGCCGGTGGCCAGGATGCCGCCGTGGCCCTCGTGTTCGCCGTCGTAGGGGAAGCCGCAGCCGTCGGGGGCGCGGGAGCCGACGAAGTCGACATCGGTGTAGCCGGCGGCCCGCATGTCCTGCCAGAGCAGGGCGCGCCAGCAGCCGGGTGAGCCGGTGATGGAGTCGCCGAGCGCCATGATCCGGGTCGGCTCGGCGGCCGTTGCGACCGCTTCGGCCGGTTCGGCCCGCGCCTCGGCGGCGCGGGCCGGGCTGGCGACCAGGGTCAGCAACAGGGCGCCGACCAGGGCGACAAGGGCGGCTGCGGCCACGGCGGGCCGGGGGAGGCGGACGTGTCTGTCCATGGGGGGCTGCTCCAGGGTAGGGCTGAGGAACCGCCGGCGCGCGGTGCGTCGTCCCGTGACGCCGCGCTCAGCCCCCTCCGGTGGCCTTCGTTCATTGTCCCGCCGGGCCCGCGCCGCCTCAACGGGGCGAAACGGGCAGGTCGTTGACTCTCGTTGACGCGCCGCGCCCTCAGCCGGTGAACGTGATCCCGGTCTCATTCGGGCGCGGGCGGTCGTTCGGTGTCACAACCCGACCCGGTTGTCGCGTCGTGAGGGAAACGACCACGGCGGAGCGGGAGCTGGGATGTTGGGACGACTGGGCGCGACGCTGCTGAGGCGGCGGCGGGCCGTACTGCTGGTGGCGGTGGTGCTGGCGCTCGCGGGGGCGGGCACGGGCGGGGTGCTGTTCGACCGGTTGAAGGGCGGCGGGTTCGACGACCCGGGCGCCGAGTCGAGCCTGGCGGCCGAGGCGTTGGAGGAACGCTTCGGGCGCGACGACCTCAACCTGGTGCTGCTGGTGCGCGCCGAGCGCGGCGTGGACGACCCGGCGGTGGCCGAGGCGGGCACGGCGCTCGGCCGGCGGCTGGCCGCCGAGAACGGCGTGACCGAAGTGCTCTCCTACTGGGAGACCGGCAACGCCCCCGGCCTGCGCGCCGAGGACGGCCGCGCCGCGCTGGTGCTGGCGGCGATCGAGGGCGACGAGACGGAGGCCGGGGAGCGGCTGGCCGAGCTGGAGCCCACCTACGAGGGCGCGTCCGGGGACGGCACGCTGGAGGTCGAGTTCGGCGGCTCGGCGGTGATCAACCAGGAGTTGAGCGAACTCAGCGAACGCGACGCGGTGCGCGGCGAGTTGCTGGCGTTCCCGCTGCTGCTGGTGGTGCTGGTCGCGGTCTTCGGCAGCCTGCTGGCGGCCGCGCTGCCGCTGGTGGTCGGCCTGGTGACGATCCTGCTGACGCTGGGCCTGCTGTGGGTCCTGGCCGGGGTGACGGACCTGTCGGTGCTGGCGGTGAACGTGGTCACCGTGCTGGGCCTCGGACTGGCCGTGGACTACAGCCTGTTGATGGTCAACCGGTACCGCGAGGAGCTGGCCCACGGCCGGGAGCCGGCCGAGGCGATCCGGCTGATGATGCTCTCGGCCGGGCGGACGGTGATCTTCTCGGCGGTGACGGTCGCGGTCACGCTGGCCAGCCTGGCGTGGTTCCCCGCGCTGGCGCTGCGGTCGATGGCCTACGCCGGGATCGCCGTCTCGCTGCTGGCGGCGGCGGTGACGCTGACCGTGCTGCCGGTGCTGCTGGCCGTGCTGGGCCGCCGCGCCAACGCCGGCCGGCTGCTGCGCGACCGCGCCAACACCCCGGTGGAACACGGCTTCTGGCACCGGCTGGCCTCCGTGGTGATGCGCAGGGCGGTGCCGGTGGCCACCCTGGGCACGCTGCTGTTGCTGGTCCTCGGGGCCCCGTTCCTGAACATCCGGCTGGGCAGCGCCGACGAGCGGGCGCTGCCGGAGTCCTCGGCGGGGCGGCAGGTCGCCGAGGAGCTGCGGGCGAACTTCGACGCGGGCGAGTCCGACGCGGTCTCGGTGGTGCTCCCCGCGCTGCCGCCGGACGGCAACGGCGACCAACTCGACGCCTACGCCTCCTCGTTGTCCGCGCTGGACGACGTGGCGCGGGTGGACGCGCCGACCGGCAGCTACGCCGGGGGCGCGCTCGTGGCCCCGCCGGGCCCCGCGCACGAGGGGCTGGTCGCGGGCGACGGCGGCGGAACGGCGTTGACGGTGGTGCCCGAGCCGGTGGGCAACCGCGCGCTGGAGGACCTGGTGGACGCGACCCGCGCGGTGGACGCGCCCGGCGAGGCGCTGGTGGGCGGCCGGGTGGCGGTGGCCGTTGACTCCAACGCCAGCATCCTGGACCGGCTGCCGGTCGCCGGGCTGACGCTGCTGGCGGCGATGGTGGTGCTGCTGTTCCTGCTGACCGGCAGCGTGCTGCTGCCGTTCGTGGCGATGCTGCTGAGCGGGCTGGGGCTGACGGCCGCGTTCGGGGTGCTGGTGTGGGGCTTCCAGGACGGCCATCTCTCCGGCCTGTTGGGCTTCACGGTCACCGGCGAGGTGGTGTCCACCGTTCCCGTGCTGCTCTTCGCCTGCGCGTTCGGCCTGGGCATGGACTACCAGGTCTTCCTCCTCTCCCGCATCCGCGAGGAGTACGAGGCGGCCGGCGATCCGACCACGGCGGTCGCGGTCGGGCTGGAACGGGTCGGCCGGATCGTGACGGCGGCGGCCGTGGCGCTCTCGGTGGTGTTCCTGGCGTTCCTGATCTCGGAGATCACCTTTGTGCAGGCGCTGGGCGTGGGCCTGCCGCTCGCCGTGCTGGTGGACGCGACGCTGATCAGGGGCGCGCTGCTGCCGGCCGCGATGAAGCTGGGCGGCCGGGCGATGTGGTGGTCGCCGGCCCCGCTGCGCCGGGCGCACGACCGGTTCGGGCTGCGGGAGTCGGCCGCGCCCGAGTCAACCGGCGGCCCGGCGGAGCAACTTCCCGGGGACCCCGTGCGTTCTGCTCCTTAGGAACGAAGATCCGAAGGACGGGCCCGGCCCGAGGGGGACGCGATGGCGGAGCAGCGAGCGGCGGAGGCCGGGGCGGCCGAGGAGCCGGCGGACGAGCCGGCGAAGGAGTCGGCGGAGAGCGGGCCGCCGGCGTGGCGGGTGCTGTTGGGCTATGTGCGGCCCTACCGCTGGACGCTGCTCCTGGGCGCGCTGCTCTCGCTGCTCACCGGCGCGGCGGGGCTGGCGTTGCCGCTGGTGGCCCGTTCCCTGATCGAGGAACTCGACGGGGACGGCGGCATCGCCGGCCAGCTGCTGTGGCTCACCCTCCTGGTCCTGGCCAACGCCGGGCTCGGCGCGCTGGGCTACTACATCCTGCAACGCACCGCGGAGTCGGTGGTGTTGACCGCCCGGCGCTCGTTGACCTCCTATCTGCTGCGGCTGCGGATCTCGGCGGTGGACGCCAGCGAGCCGGGCGACCTGCTCTCGCGGGCCACCTCGGACACCACGCTGCTGCGGGCGATGACCACCCAGTCGCTGATCGGCCTCGGGACGGGCGGGCTGACGCTGGTGGCCACGCTGCTGATGATGGGCCTGGTGGACGTGGTGCTGCTGGGGGTCACGCTGGGCGTGGTCGCGGCGGCCGGCGTGGTGATCGGCGTCATCGCGCCGATGATCCAGCGGGCGAGCAAGCGGGCTCAGGAGTCCGTCGGTGAGATGGGCGCCAGCCTGGAGCGGGTGCTGGGCGCGCTGCGCACGGTGAAGGCGGCGGGCGCCGAGGAGCGCGAGGAGCGCACGGTGCACGAGGCGGCCGAGCGTTCCTGGCGGGCCAGCGTCACCTCGGCGAAGTGGTCCGCGGTCGCGGGGAACACCATGTACCTCGCGATCCAGGGCGTGTTCCTCACGGTGTTGGCGGTGGGCGGGGCGCGGGTGGCGACCGGCTCGATCGAGATCGGGACGCTGGTGGCGTTCCTGCTCTATGTCTTCTATCTGATCTCGCCGCTCCAGGAGGTGGTGAGCGCGATCACCCAGTACCAGGTGGGGTCGGCGGCGATCAGCCGCATCCGCGAGGTGTGGGCGCTGCCGGTGGAGCCGACGGCCGACGGCCACCGGCCGGCCCTGGCCGCCGGGGGCGGGGAGCCGGCGGCGGTCGCGTTCGAGGACGTGCGCTTCCGTTACGCGCCGGACGCGCCCCTGGTCCACCACGGCGTGGACTTCCGCGTGCCGGCGCGCGGGATGACGGCGTTCGTGGGCCCCTCGGGCGCCGGCAAGACGACGGTCTTCTCGTTGATCGAGCGGTTCTACGACGCCACCGAGGGCCGGGTGCTGGTCGACGGCCGCGACGTGCGGGAGTGGGACCTCGCCCAACTCCGCGCGTCCATCGGCTATGTGGAGCAGGACGCGCCCGTGCTCTCCGGGACGCTCCGCGACAACCTGCTCTTCGGCGCGCCCGACACCGCCGAGGACGCGCTGGCCGAGACGCTGCGCACGGCGCGCCTCGACACGCTGGTGGCGCGGCTTCCTGAGGGGCTGGACACGCTGGTGGGCCACCGTGGCACCAAGCTGTCCGGCGGGGAACGTCAACGGGTCGCGATCGCGCGGGCGTTGCTGCGCCGGCCCCGGCTGCTGCTGCTCGACGAGGCGACCTCGCAGCTGGACGCGGTCAACGAGGCGGCGCTGAGGGACACCGTGGCCGAGGTGGCGCGCCGCACCACGGTGCTGGTGGTGGCGCACCGGCTCTCGACGGTGACCTCGGCGGACCGGATCGTGGTGATGGACGCCGGCCGGGTGCGGGCGGTCGGCACCCACCGGGAGCTGGTGGCGACCAACCCGCTGTACGCGGAGCTGGCCGCCACGCAGTTCCTCGCGGAGGGCGGCGATCCGGCGAACGGGCCGTCGGCGGACGAGGTGTCGCCGGACGGACCGTCGCCGGACGGACCGTCGCCGGAGGGGCCGTCGGCCAACGGCCGGGCCGTGGATGTCACCGCCGGGCCAGCCAGCTGACGACCACCCCGTTGTCGAAGATCTTCCGGTCGGTGACGGCGAAGACCGTCGGGTCGAACTCCCCGTCGAACGCGGAGACTCCGGCGCCGGCGACCACCGGATAGCTCTTGATGATCAACTCGTCGATCTCCGGCAGCAGCTGCCCGGCGAGTTTCCCGCCGCCGCAGAGCCAGATGTCCCTGTCCGTGTCCTCGCGCTTGAGGGCGCGGACCAGGCCCAGCGGGTCCTCGCGGACCAGGGTGATGTCGGCGTCCGGGTTCTCCGGCAGGGTGCTGGAGACGACGTACTGCCGCAGGTGGGTGTAGGGGTTCAACCAGCCCTGGGACAGGCCGGGTTCGTAGGTGCCCAGGCCCATCAGCACGGTGTCGAACCGCTGGTTGGGGGTGTCGGCCAGCCCGAAGTGCCCACGGAGAGGGGTCGGGAGGGTGTCGGGCAGCGCCTCGGTCATCCAGGTCTGGTAGGCGACGGTCTGCTTCTCGTCGCCGAAGGGGTAGAAGTCGTACTCCCCGTTGGGGCCGGCGATCCGGCCGTCGAGGGAGACGCCGACGTAGTAGACAAGCTTGCGCATGAGGCTCCTTGCGAAGTGCTGAAGTACCGCAGTTGAAGTACTGTGGTTGCAGTGGTTTCAATGTAGTACTACATCTGGAGTGGTGTCAATGGTGCGCAGAAACGACGAACGACGGGCGGCGCTGCTCGACGCCGCGATCGAGGTGCTGGCGGAGCGGGGCGCGCGGGGGCTGACGTTCCGCGCGGTGGACGCCGAGGCCGGCGTTCCCAACGGCACGACGTCCAACTACTTCGCCAACCGCGACCAGTTGCTCATCCAGGCCGGCACCCGGGTCTACGAGCGGCTCGACCCGGGCGGGGAGGGTGCGGCGGAGGAGCCGTCGGGCCCGCAGGACACCGAGCGCTTCGTCGAGCTGATGGTCGACCTGGTGGCCAAGGTCAGCGGCTTCCGCAGCGGCTATCTCGCCCTGCTGGAGCTGCGGTTGGAGGCCATCCGCAGGCCGGAGCTGCGCCGGCTGCTGACGGAGCGGGTGCGCGCCGACATCGCGCACAACGTCGCCCACCAGGCGGCCTCGGGACTCCCCGGCGACGCCATCTCCGTCAAGCTGCTGATCTGCGCCTACAACTGGCTGATCCTCGAACAGCTCACGCTGCCCGAGGTGTTCGACGAGGCGGAACGCGCCGAACTGATCCGCGCGGCGGTGCCCCGTCTGGTGGGCGGGGCCTGACCGGCGCAGGGTGCGGAGCCGGAGTGGCTGTGTGTGGGGGGACTCCTTCTCCTGGTGCCCGCCTGAAGTTGAACGGTTCGTTCAACGGCTGGGGTGTTGGGCCGGGGCGGTCGGCTGGGCCGTCAGGCGTCGAACGCCCCGGCCTTCGCTTGCCGCTGGGCCGCGTTCAGCCTGCCGCACCCACCGCGGCGGCCGGGGCGTCAACGGGGCCCGGCCGGGCCCGGGTTGGCGAGGCAGGGGTCGGGCGTTGCGGTGGCGGGGACGTTCCGCGCCACCGGGGGCCGGTGGCGGTGCGCGGCGGCCGCCCGCCCGCGCTCGGGGAGGAGCGTCGCCAGGGCCAGCAGCGCGAGGCCCGCGCCCAGCCACAGCGTGGCGCGCAGCCCCCACGCGTCGATCACCAGCCCGCCGAGGAACGAGCCGACGATCACGCCCAGGGTGATGAACGAGGAGTGCGCGGTGTTCACCAACAGGCCCGCGTTGCCGGCCCGTTGCACGCGGACGATCATCGCCGGGTTCATGGTCACCCCGACCAGTCCGACGCCCAGCAGCAGCGCCACCGCCGGGACCTGGCGGTGCGCCAGCAGCGCGAAGCCGGCCAGGAACGCGGCGTTGGCCGCGACGCCGACGGCCTGCGTCGGCACCGCGTGCCGGTCGGCCAGCCGGCCGACGACCAGGTTGCCGACCACCGTCGCCGCCCCGTACGCGACCAGCAGCGGCGGCACCGCGCCCGAGGAGAACCCGGCCAGCTCGGTCATGATCGGGTTGACATAGCTGAACGCGGCGAACGTGGCGCCGATGATCAACGTGCTGGTGGCGAACGCCCACCACAGCCGCGCCCGCCGGAAGACGCCCAACTCCCCACGGAGGCCGTCGCGTTCGCCGTCCCGCTCCGGCGCAGGAGCCGCCGGCACGCCCAGGACGGTGGCCCCGGCGGCCAGCACCGTCAGCCCGGCGACGGCCCAGAACGCGGCCCGCCAGCCGAACCGTTCGCCGATCAGCGTCGCCATCGGCAGCCCCAGCAGGGTGCCGAGCATCAGCCCGTTCATCACCCGGGCGCTGGCCCGGCCCCTGACCTCGGGGGCGGTCAGCCGGGCGGCGAGCGAGAGCGCCACCCCGAAGAACGCCTGCGCCGCGACGCCGGTGACCACCCGGGCCGCCAGCATCACGCCGTAGGAACCGGCGGTCGCGGCCAGCGCGTTGCCCGCGAGGAACACCGCGAGGAGCGTCAACAGGGCGGTGCGCGACGGCAGTCGGAGCAAGGCCAGGCTCAACAGCGGGCCGCCGACGGCCATCGCCACCGCGAAGGCGGTGATCAGATAGCCGATCGCGGAGACCGAGACGCCGAGGCCCTCGGCCATCTGCGGCATCATCCCGGCGACCAGGAACTCGCTGCTGACCATGGCGAAGATGCCGAACGCCAGCACATGGACGGCTCTGGGCATGGGGGGTCTCCCTTTCCGGAGAAGTTATGAACTGTCGATTACAAAACTTGGGCGCGACGCGTCCCGGGCGGGCCCGGGGTCCTCAGGGGGTGAACGTGTCCAGCGCGGCCTCGGCGATGGCGGTCAACTCGGCGCGCCCTGCGCCGCGTTGGCCGGCGACCCGGATGCCGGCGAGGACCGTGTTGAGGTAGTCGGCCAGGGTTTCCGCCGGGCGCCGGGCGCTGACGGTGCCCTCCCGTTGACCGGCCTCGATCACCGCCCGCAGGGTGGCGGTCCGTTCGGCCAGGTCGCGGGCGAGCAGCGCCGCCGCCTCGGGGTCGCGGGCGGCCAGCTCCACCGTGGTGTTCACGGTCAGGCAGCCGATGCCGCGCCCCTCCTCGTCCCGGTTCGCGAGGTCCTGCTCGATCACCAGCGCCACCAGCCGCCGCAGCCGCTCCAGCGGCGGCAGCTCGACGTCGGCCAGCAACTCCCGCTGGGGGCCGTTCATCAGCTCCATATAGCGGGTCAACGCCCGGGTGAACAGCGCGTGTTTGCTGCCGAAGGCGTTGTAGACGCTGCTGCGGCCGAGGCCGGTGGCCGCGCACAGGTCGTCGGTCGAGGTCGCGTCGTACCCGCGCGCCCAGAAGACCCGCATCGCGGCCTCCAGGGCCCGCCCCTCGTCAAACAGCCGTGGCCTCGCCATGCCCGCACGCTAGCAGTTTTGGAACGGCCGGATCAATACCGGCCCTCGGAGCGGCACCGGCCCTCGGATGGGAGGCTGGGGGCATGGAGCTGAGCGAGTTGACGCTGGTGGACGGGCCGGAGCTGCGGCGGCGGGTGCCGATGGCGCGGGCCGTCGCCGCGCTGGCCGATGCGCTGCGCGCGGGGCTCGACCCGGAGCGCGACGTGCCCCGGGCGGCCGTCGAAGTCCCGGCGGGGCAACTGCTGTTGATGCCGTCCGCCGGCACCCGCCACGTCGGCGTGAAGGTCGCCGGGGTCGCGCCAGGCAACCCGGCGCTCGGCCTGCCCCGGATCGTCGCGTCCTACCTGCTGCTGGACGCCGCCACGTTGCGCCCGGTGGCGCTGCTCGACGGCTCGGCGCTGACCGCGCTCCGCACGCCGGCCGTCTCGGCCGTGGCCGTCGACCGGCTCGCCGTCCCCGAGGCCGGGCGGCTGGTGGTCTTCGGCACGGGGCCGCAGGCGTGGGGGCACATCGAGGCGCTGCGGGTGGTGCGCCCGGTGGAGTCGGTCGGGGTGGTGGGCCGGACTCCCGAACGGGCGGCGGAGTTGGTGCGGCGCTGCCGCGACGCGGGGCTGGCCGCCGAGGCCGTCACGGCGGGGGCGGTCGCGGACGCCGACCTGGTGGCCTGCTGCACGTCGGCGCGGGAGCCGCTGTTCGACGGGCGTGCCGTGTCGGCGCACGCGACCGTGGTGGCGATGGGCTCCCACGAGCCGACCGCCCGCGAGGTGGACACGGCGCTGGTGCGCCGGGCGACCGTGGTGGTCGAGGCCCGCGCTGCCGCGCTGCGGGAGGCGGGCGACCTGTGCGTCCCGCTGGCGGCGGGCGAGGTGACGGAGGCGGCCATCGCCGGCAACCTCGCCGAACTGGCGCGCGGCGAGGTCCCGTTGGACCCGTCCCGGCCTCGCCTCTTCAAGGGCGTCGGCATGTCCTGGCAGGACCTGACGGTGGCCACCGAGGCGGTGGCGTGAGGGGAGGGCCCCGTCTTCCGGATCGCCCGCGCGAAAACGTTACGCCGACTCCTCGTCCCACCGCGGACGGCGGGCTCGGGCCGTGGCGACCAGGGCGTAGCCGACGGCGAGGGTGGTGGCGGCGAGGCCGGCCAGGGCCGGCAGGAAGATCGGGTCGGCCGGCTCCAGGAACGGGTAGATCGAGGCGTCGGCCCGCAGATAGACCACCAGGTAGAGCAGCAGCGCCCCGGCCCAGGTCAGCGGGTACCACCAGCGGGAGGCGCGCTGCCGTCGGCCGACGAAGAGCCACTCGACCAGCGCGGCCAGCGGCGTGAGGAGGTGCTCGAAGAGGGACCAGGTCTCGTCCACGCCGCCGCCCATCGCCGTGAACCAGGTGATCATCACCAGCAGCAGGCTGGCCGCGAGCAGCCCCCGCAGCCAGGAGGTCGGCGGCTCGGGCCGCCCGAGCGCCGCCGCCGTGAGGGTCAGCACCACCACGGCCGAGTAGCCAACGGCGGCGGCCACGCTCGCCAGTTGGCTGAGGCCCAGCAGCGTGCCGCCCTGGGTGGCCCGGTACCCGAGCACGGCGCAGACGACGATCAGCACCCGCCACAGGGTCTCGCCGAGCAGCGTGCCCGCCGGCCGCTCGGCGGCGGTGGCGGCGGCGGTCTGGTGAACGGGCGGTGCCGGGGCGGGTGAGGGCCAGGCACGGGTGGGCAGGGGGTGCGCGTGCTGGGGCATCGGGGGCGGGTCCTTCGGGAGGTGGCGTGAGCCGTCACGCGGACGACCTCGTCCGAGCGTAGGACCCGTCGGCGCGCGGGAGGCGGTGCCCGGCGCCGCTGCGATGGCCTTGTCGAGAAGGGGTTTCGAAGTTGTGACAGGAACGCCCGCGCCGGGACCAGCTAGGCCGTGTCCGTGAAGTCTCGCCGGGCCCGCGACGCCACACGCGGCACCTCGCCGCGTTACCGAATGGGCGCGAATACGGCCAGGTATGAGCTGCGATCCGGCGCCTTGCGACGCACCGCGTCTGACGCCGCGGTCTGATCCGACGAGACTCTACGGACACGGCCTAGGAGTCGTTGTCGCGCAACAGGCCCCGCACATAGGCGGCCTGGCCCACGTGTTGGAGGTCCTCGGCGACCACGCTGACCAGGCGGACGCCCAGCGTCACGGGTGGGTTCCAGCGGTCGTCGACCACCTCGGCGAGGTCGCCGACCTTCACCCGGTTGAGGTAGGCGACGGTCCGCTCGTGGACGGCCTGGTGGTAGCCGACCAGCAGATCGGCGTCCGGCGTCCCCAGGGCCGCCACGTCCTCGGAGCTGTGTCCGAACCCCGTCGCCTCCGGCGGGAACGGCAACGCGAACCGTTCGGACCACCGGTCCCTCGTCCACACCTGGGCCCGCCCGGTCAGCTCCGCGATGTGGTCGTCCTGCACCCGGGTGAGGTGCCACACCAGCCAGCCGATCGGGTTGGCCCTGGGCCCGACGCGGGCGCCGATCTCCTCGGGGGTCAGCCCGGTGACGGTCGCCTCCACCTCCTCCCTGATCCGGTCGAAGGCGTCCACCAGCAGCTCGGTGCTCGCGTTCACGACTGCTCCTCTCGGCGTCGCGCCGGCCCGTCCCGGGCGGCCTCTCCCGCACAGTTACTGCACAGCGAGTGCACAGCGAGTGCACAGCGACTATGGCACCGCGCGCCCCCGCCCGCCCCCGCACACGACGGCGCGCCCCCCGCGTTCCCACGGGAGGCGCGCCGATCAGCGAACGGTGAACGGCCGGCCGGTGGTCGGTCCCCCGCGCCGGCCCCCGGTCAGTCCCCGCGTCGGTCGCCGGGCCGGTCCGCCCGTTCGACCGCGCCCAGCTGGGGCAACAGCTGCGCCGTCAGCAGGGTGGCCAGCGCCGATGAGTCCCCGCCGGCGCCCGCGTCCGTGCGGACCACGACCGGCTGCGGCGCCTTCCCCGCCAGCTCGGCGCCGACGTCCAGCCGCCGCCGGGCCAACTCGTACTGGAGCACCGCCCGGTTGTCGCGGTACGCCTGCGCCAGCCGGCGCTGCGCCCTGGCCTCGTTCTCGGCCGCGATCAGCCCGCTGCGGCCCCGGGTCTCGATCTCGAACCTGACCCGCTGCGCGTTGGTCTCCTGCTTCTCCAACAGCTGCGCGACCTGCTCGCGGGCGTTGTTGAGCGCCGCCTTGACCTCGACGATCCGGGCGTCGCGCACCTTCTTGGCCCGCTCGATGTCCATGCCCAGCGCGTCGATCCGCCGCTTGCGGGTCAGGCCCCACTCCTGGTCGTAGGCCACGCGCTCCTTGGCGACCCGCTCCCGGGTGGCCAGGTGCTGCTGGTACTGCGCGGGCAGCTGCACGTCCGGGATGTTGCAGCCGGTGATCCGCACCCCGTAGCGGGAGAGCTGCCGGTTGAGCAGCTCCTGCATGTCGGCCACGTCCGAGCCGCGCAGGTCGTAGGCGCGCTCGGTGGAGATCTGCCGGGCGCGCTGCCGGATGGCGTCCTGCACCGCGCTGGAGAGCACCAGGTCGAAGTTCCCGGCCCCGATGATCCGGACGAAGAGCACCGCGTCGGTGATGCGGAACTTGAGGAAGAACTCGATCGAGCGCAGCGGCACGTTCTCCCGCGTCGGGCAGGCCATCACCGGCGCCGAGTACGGGATCTCGGTGGAGGTGTCCACCACGAACTCCACCCGCGACCACGGGTGCCACAGGTAGTGGCGGCCCGGGTTGAGGGTGCGGACCACCGCGCCGTAGCGGGTGAGGATGCCGTTGGTGCCCTGCTCGATCTCGACGATCGAGGAGCGCCACCACCACAGCCCGCCGACCAGCAGCAGGAACACGCCGAAGGCGTAGGCGAGGACGGCCAGCGTGTCGTAGGCGAGGTCGCCGGCGCCCGAGCTGTCCTGGGCGGCCAGCATCAGGCCGACGAGCATCGAGAAGACGCCCACCCACAGCGGCGCCATCCAGCCGAGGCGACGCCGGTGGCGCGGGATGATGACCGGGGTCAACGTCCCGGCCTCGCCGCCGCGCAGCAGCTGCGCCACGTCGCTCCAGGGGGCCACCGCCTCGGCGATGACCGAACGGTTCGCGCGCGGTGTGCTCACGCCTGGCCCTCCTCGTCGTATCCGTCCTCGAACTGGCCGAGGCCCCTCGGCGTGCGCGGATCGTCGGCGCGGCCGCCCGGCGCGGGCCCGGCCGGCTCCCCAACGGCCGGTCCCGCCTGGGAGTTGGCGGAGCCGACGCCATCACCGAAGCCGCCACCGTCCGCAGCCCCGCCACCGTCCCCGGCCCCGGCGCCGTCCCCGACCGGCGCCGGAACGGTCGGCCGGTCGGCCTCCCGCAGCGCCTCGATCTCGGCCTGCCGGCCCGCGATCCGCTCGGCCACCTCGGGCAGCCTGGCCCGCACCGCCGCCATGTCCTCCGGCGTGAACAGCTCGGCGCCGCGCTCGCCCACCAACTGCCGGGCCAGCGCCAGGAAGTCGACGCCGGTGGTGCCGTCGCCGTCCCGCTCCGCGCCGATCCGCACCAGGCGCGGCAGGTGGTCCGCCACCTGCTCCAGGGTGTCCAACACCTGCTGCTGGTAGCGGTACTCCAGGATCTCCGGCGCCTCGGCCGCCGTCACCGCGCGGATGTCCAGCGCCTGGGCCTCCAGCAGCGCCGCGTTGGCCCGCGCCTCGGACTCGGCCATGACATAGCGCTCGCGCGCCAGCGCCTCCGCCCGGTTGGTCTCCCGCTCCACGGCCGTGTCCATCTGCGCCTGGTACTGCGCGATGTCGGCCTGGATCGCGGAGAGTTCCTCCTGGCGGGTCGCCAACTCCTTGGTCAGGTCGCCCTCGTCCTGCTCCTTGCGGAGCTGGAGCGCGTACTCGTGGGTGTAGGCCTCCTTGGCCACCCGCACCATCTCGGGCGCCGCCAGGTCCATGCGGTAGCCACGGTCGCTGGGCTCGGCATGGGTGATGTTGGCGTTGGTCAGCGCGACGGCCGGCAGGAACTGCTGGTTGAGCTGCTCCAGCAGCCGGCCGGTGTCCTCGCCGACCATGTTGTAGATGCCGGCGGCCTCCTGCTCGTAGATGAGGCTGCGGATGGTCTCGCTCACCGCGTTGTTGAGCTTCTCCTGGAAACCGCGCACCGCGCCGAGCGTGTAGACGAATTCCACCGGGTCGCTGATTCGGAACTGGATGAAGAGGTCGATCGACGCCTTGACCCCGCTGCGCGTCGGGGCCTCACGGACCGGCGCGTTGAACGGGTACTCCCGCGTCGTGTTGATGATGTACGAAACCCGCTTCCACGGATTGAGCAGAATGATCCGGCCGGGGCCGACGACCTGTTCCAGCTTTCCGAAACGGGTGATCAGCGCGGCGCAGCCGTCCGGCACCATCACCATGCCCTGGCGCCACCACACGAAGCCGAACGCCAACACCACCATCACCCACGAGTGCGCCCCGAAGAGCGGGTTGGTGACCACGCTGTCCGTGGTGGCGCCGACGATCACCGTGCCGACGGCGACCGCGACCGTCAGCAGCAGCACCGGAAACATGCTGAGCAGCGAACGGCCGCGCGGAATGACCATCGGGCAGATGACATGGACCTTGTTCATGCCCTCCCGGCGCTGCTCGCTCCGGTTGAGCGCCTCGCCGGCGTCGTCCAGGGGAACGGTCTTCTGTTCCATGACGGTGTCGGTTCCGGCGCCGCCCTGGTCCTTGGCCGCCGGAAAGTCGTTGGGGTCCATTCCGTCGTCCCGACCGGCGGCCGTCTCGCCCGACGTCGCCTGGGATTCCCCGCCGGCCAGCCGGTTTTGCAGTTCCTCCTGAACCGCGGCCCTGGGATCGGTCCCCTCGGTCACCGCCCGCGCGATTCTTCTCACGCTCTGGGTTCGCGCCACGAATCCCCCCATCGTCCGTATTTCTCTGTCGTGCGTGCGCGGGTCATTGGACACCCTGACCTGCGGGAGGGAAAGGCGGGGGCGGGAATCGTTACAGGGTTATAGCCGAGGGCGCCGCGCGCTCAGCGCAGCGGGACCTCGACGCCGGCCACGGCGTGTGGGGTGTAGGGCTCGTTGAGTCGTTCGATCTCCTTCTCGGTGAGGGTCAGCTCGGTGGCGGCGACGGCGTCCTCGATGTGGCGGGCGGCGGTGGCGCCGACGATGGGCGCGGTGACGGTGGGGTTGGCCAGCAGCCAGGCCAACGCGACGCGCGCGGGCGGCACTTCGCGCCGTTCGGCGATCTCCAGCACCCGTTCGACGATCAGCCGGTCGCCCGGCTGGTAGAGGACGCCGGTCATCACGTCGGTGGCGGAACGGGCGGTGCTCTCGTCCCAGGGGCGGGTCAGGCGGCCGCGCGCGAGTGGGGACCACGGGATGACGCCCACGCCCTGGTCGGCGCAGAGCGGCAGCATCTCGCGTTCCTCCTCGCGGTAGATGAGGTTGTAGTGGTTCTGCATGGACACGAACCGCGTCCAGCCGTTCCGCTCCGCGACCTGCTGCGCCTTGGCGAACTGCCAGGCCCACATGGAGGAAGCACCGATATAACGGGCCTTGCCGGCCTTCACCACGTCGTGGAGGGCCTCCATGGTCTCCTCGATCGGGGTGTCGGGGTCGAAGCGGTGGATCTGGTACAGGTCGACGTGGTCGGTGCCCAGCCGGCGCAGGCTGTGGTCGATCTCGCTGAGGATCGCCTTCCGCGACAGGCCGGCGCCGTTGGGCCCGGGGCGCGTCCGGCCGAAGACCTTGGTCGCGATGACCACCTCGTCCCGGCGGGCGAAGTCCGCCAGCGCGCGGCCGGTGATCTCCTCGCTGGTGCCGTCGGAGTAGACGTTGGCCGTGTCGAAGAACGTGATCCCGGCCTCGATGGCCTGCCGGATCAGCGGCCGGCTGGTCTCCTCGTCCAACGACCAGGGATGCGCGCCGCGTTCGGGCACCCCGAAGCTCATGCAGCCCAGACAGATCTCGGAGACCTCCAGGCCCGTCGCGCCAAGTCGCGTGTACCGCACAGCACCCTCCCGTGATCGACTCGCCGATCGACTCGCTTGATCGCTCCCGGCGTTGAGGGCGCCCACGCTAGAGGGTTGGAGCCCACACGAGGCGAATGGCGTGCCCCCGCCGCGTCCGCGCCGCGCGGCGTGTGACCACGCGTCCCTGCGCGAACCGTTGACAAACCCATGACATCCGCGAAAACTCTGACCGCAGAACGCAAGAGATCGACGAACACAACTCAATTACTTGCGACCGTTCCGCAAGTTCGCGGCAGTTCGCCGGCGGGTCCCCCTCGCCCGCCTCGACACCCCCGGGGCCCACACCGACCCGGGCGCACTCTCTGTCGTCCCCCACAGAACAGAGGACACCCATGAAAAGGAAGCAACGCGGCTGGCGTCTGGTCAGCGGCGTGTCCCTGGCCGGCCTGGTAGCGGTGGGGCTGGTCCCGCTCACCGCCAACGCCTCCGAGGACGCCCCGCCCGGGCCGGCCGGTGACGCCACCGAGGTCAGCCCGGCGGCCGAGGCGAGCGGCGCCACGCTCCCGTATGTCGAGTACGAGGCGGAGGACGCCGACTACCAGGGGACCCTGCTGGAGGCCGACCCCGAACGGACCTTCGGCCACACCAACTTCGGCACCGAGTCCTCGGGCCGCCAGTCCGTGCGGCTCGACGCGACCGGCGACTATGTCGAGTTCACCTCGACCAACGCCTCGAACTCCATCGTGGTCCGCAACTCCATCCCGGACGCCCCGGGCGGCGGCGGCATCGAGGAGACCCTCAGCCTTTATGTCAACGACACCTTCGTCGAGAAGCTGACCCTCTCCTCCAAGCACAGCTGGCTCTACGGCACCACCGACGACCCCGAGGGCCTGACCAACACCCCCGGCGGCGACGCCCGCCGCCTCTTCGACGAGTCGCACCTGCTGCTCGACGAGACCTATCCGGCCGGCTCCACGTTCCGGCTCCAGCGGGACGCGGACGACGCCGCCGAGTTCTACATCGTCGACCTGATCGACCTGGAGGAGGTCGCGCCGCCCGCCGAGCAGCCCGCCGAGTGCACCTCGATCACCGAGTACGGCGCGGTGCCGAACGACGGCGAGGACGACACCGAGGCGCTCCAGGCCGCCGTCACCGCCGACCAGAACGGCGAGATCGAGTGCGTGTGGATTCCCGAGGGCCAGTGGCGGCAGGAGCAGAAGATCCTGACCGACGACCCGGAGGACCGTGGCCAGTACAACCAGGTCGGCATCCGCGACGTGGACGTCAGGGGCGCCGGCATGTGGCACTCCCAGCTCTACTCGCTGATCCCGCCGCACGAGGCGGGCGGGATCAACCACCCGCACGAGGGCAACTTCGGCTTCGACATCGACTCCAACACCCAGATCTCGGACATCGCGATCTTCGGCTCCGGCACCATCAGGGGCAACAACGCCGACCAGGAGGGCGGCGTCGGCCTCAACGGCCGGTTCGGCGAGGGCACCTCGATCAACCGGGTCTGGATCGAGCACGCCAACGTGGGCGTCTGGGTCGGCCGCGACCTGGACAACATCCCCGAGCTGTGGGGCCCGGCCGACGGCCTGGAGTTCAACGACGTCCGCATCCGCAACACCTACGCGGACGGCATCAACTTCACCAACGGCACCCGCAACTCCTCGGTGACCAACTCCTCGTTCCGGAACACCGGCGACGACGCGCTGGCGATCTGGGCCAACCCGAGGGTGCAGGACCCCAACGTCGACATCACCCACAGCAACACGTTCGCCAACAACACCATCCAGCTGCCCTGGCGGGCCAACGGCGTGGCGATCTACGGCGGTTACGGCAACACCGTCGAGGGCAACGAGATCTCGGACACCATGAACTACCCCGGGATCATGCTGGCCACCGACCACGACCCGCTGCCGTTCTCCGGCGAGACCCTGATCTCGGGCAACACGCTGCACCGCACCGGCGGCGCGTTCTGGGGCGAGGCGCAGGAGTTCGGCGCGATCACCCTCTTCGCGGCGGGCAAGGACATCACGGGCGTCACCATCGAGGACACCGAGATCTACGACTCCACCTATGACGGCATCCAGTTCAAGTCGGGTGGCGGCGCGGTGCCCGAGGTGGAGATCTCCAACGTGACCATCGACGGCTCCCTCAACGGCGCCGGCATCCTGGCCATGGGCGGGGCGCGCGGCAGCGCCAACCTCAGCAACGTCACCATCAGCAACATGGCCGACGGCGACGTGGTGGTCGAGCCCGGCTCCCAGTTCGTGATCAACGGCGGTCCGGGCGGCGAGGAGTGACATCGGGTCGGATGCGGTGACCACGGGCCGGGGGAGGCCGCGCTCTGCCTCCCCCGGGCCTCCGCGCTGCTTCGGACGGGCGGCCTTCCGGGAGAGTTCCGGGAGGCCGCCCGTCTTCCGTCGTCCGGCCGGGCATGTCATCCTCGCGGGAATCAAGGACACGTACCTGAAATGTGTTCACATACATGGAGGTTGAGATGCCGGGCATCAGCCGCCGCACCCTGCTCGGCGGAGCCGCTTCCCTCACCGCCGCCGTGGGTGTCGGCGCCATGACCAGCGTGGGGGCCAGGGCCCTGGGCGCGGGCGCCGTCGGATCGACCGACGCCGCCGCGCTGTGGGCCGAGTACGTCGCCGACCCCTACCGCCATCCGCAGATTCCGTATGTGGGACGGGCCGGCGCCTTCGGCGGCGCCCGCGAGCTGCCCCGGCCCGACGTCGTCGCCAACGCGCTGGACTTCGGCGCCGACCCCGAGGGCGCCGCCGACGCGGCGCCCGCCATCCAGGCGGCGCTCGACGCGGCGGCCGAGGCGGGCGGCGGCGCGGTGCTGCTGCCGGCGGGCCACTACCGGATCGACGGGCTCCTCCACATCGGCGCCGACGGCGTGGTGCTGCGCGGCGAGGGCAGCGGGGTCACCGTCATCGAGGCGACCCGCCACCTCACCGACCTCATCGGCCCCTACGGCAGCCGCTACGGCGGGGACAAGTCCAGCTGGTCCTGGGCCGGTGGCCTCATCTGGCTGTGCCCGACGGCCCGTTGGCAGTCGCTGACCGACGCCATCCGCGCCCAGGACTGGCCGTTCGAGGGCTGGACCGGCAACGTCCGCGACGCGTTCGAGCCGTTGACCGCGCTCGGCCCGGCCGCGCGCGGCGACTGGACCGTGCCGGTCGCCGACACCTCGGGGCTGGCCGAGGGCGACCGGGTGCTGCTGCGGCTGTCCGACGACGCCGACCACACCCTGCTCGCCCACCTGTCGGGCGAGGTGCCGGGCACCGCCGACTACGACTGGGGCTCGTGCACCAAGCTGACCAGCTACGTTCCCCACGAGTGGCCCTGCCAACTGGCCGCCGTGGACCACGGGTCGGGGACCGTCACCCTGGACCGGCCGCTGCCGCTGGACGCCAGGCCCGAGTGGGAGCCGCACCTCACCACGCTGGTCACCCCGTTGGTCGGCGCCGGAGTCGAGGGACTGACCCTGCGCTGCCCGGAGGTGCCGCTGTCCGAGCACCTGCTCGACCCGGGGTTCAACGGGGTGGCGCTCCAGTGCGCCTGGGACTGCTGGGTGGACGACGTCGAGGTCACCCACACCGACAACGGCTTCCTGCTGGTCGCGGCGAAGGGCTGCACCCTGCGCCGCACCACGGTCTCCGGGCGCGGCAGCCACCACCCCTACGCCTGCCGCGAGGGGTCCCACGACAACCTCGTCGAGGACTTCACCCTTCACGCGGCCACATCTCCGGCGCCGCCGGGGACCGCGCTCCACGGCATCAACGTCGAGGGGCTGTCCAGCCACAACGTCTGGTCGCGCGGCACGATGGAGATGGGCACCTTCGACTCCCACCGGGGCTCGCCGTTCGCCAACGTCCGCACGGAGATCGTCGTCAACAACAACGGCGCCCACGGCGGCGACGCCACGGCCGGCCCGCTCTTCGGCGCCCGCTTCACCCACTGGAACGTCACGGTGACCAACGGCCGTGCCGGCATGATCAGGATCGACGAACTGGCGCCGTACAGCGCCACGGTGGCCATCAGCGAGGTCGAGGAGTTCGGCCAGATCGACCAGCCCGACTTCCCGGGCGAACTCCACACCCGCCTGGAGTCCTACGGCACTCCCTCGGCCGCCGACCCGGTCAACCTGTACGAGGCCCAGCGGGAGGTGTGACGACGGGCGGCCCCCCTCGGGGTGGCCGCCCGTCCGTCGCTCAGGCGATGACCCGCTCCGCCCCGCCCTGGAACCCGCCCTCGGCGGGCGGGGCGTATCGGTCGACGTAGACCATGATGATTTCGGCCTTCGTTATCCAGCTGTCGTCGTTGCGAGCCTCATTTGCGACCACGACTGCGGCGCATATGCCGAGCATGACGATCGTGACGAAGGCGGCGACGGGACGGCTGACGGAAAATGGCACAGGTGCTCCGGGAAACGAAAAGGGGCATGTTTGCGTCGGGGACCCGGATGGTCAAAGCCCGACTGCGCGGTGATACTAGCTGAACTGTTTGCGGGGTGCCGAAGTCACTGGCTCCGTCGGGCCATTGGATTAGCCTCGCCGTCCTTAGCGCGGCTTTCATGCTTATTCTCTGAACATGAGGTTCAGTGAATTGGCTACGGCACGTCCGACGGTCGCGATTCCGCGCCGAGTTGGTGCATGAGCGCCCGGGCGCGCGCCCGGAGGTGGGCCGCGCGGTCCGTCTCGCCCCGTGACTCGTGTAGTTCGGCGAGCACCTCCCGCGTCTCCACCTCGACAAAGCCCAACTTCAGCTCGCGCGCCACCTTCAGGGACTGGTGGAGGTGGCCGGCGGCCTCCTCGTGCCGCCCGGCCAGCGCCTCGGCGTGGCCCAGCTCCCTGAGGGCTCGCGCCTCCTCGACGCCAGCGTCCAGGCTCCGGGCCAGGTCAAGGGCCGCGCGGTGGTGCGGAACAGCCTCCACCGGGCGTCCGAGTGCGGTCAGGGCACGGCCGATGCCGATCAAAGCGGCCGACTCCTTGTGCTGCTCCTCCAGGGAGCGAAACACCGGCAGCGCCTCCTGATAGAGGGAAAGCGCGGAAGAAGCATCCCCCGCTTTCTGTAAGGCGTCGGCGAGATTGACCTTCAGAACCATTCTCTCGTCGAGCCTGCCGCCGTTCTCCGAAATCTCCAGTGCCTGCCGGAGAGAGGCGATGGCCTCGGCGTGGAAATTTCTCTTGTGCTGGATGAGTCCTATATTGCTCAGGGCCATGTACATTCCCCTCGCGTCGCCGGCGGAACGGGCCCCGTTGAGTGCCTCGCGAAAGGTCGTCAGGGCCGCCCCCAGTTCCCCGGCGTGCAGTTGGATGGCGCCGAGGAGATTAATGGCCCGGGTGCGCTGACGAAGATCGGAATGGCGTTGCCGCAGCGGGATCAGGCGTCGCATGAGGGGCAGGGCCTCCCGGTGGCGGCCCGTCTCGTGGTGGGTGATCGCCATGCGTTGGAGGGCCTCCAACAGGGCGTCACGATCGGCGTGTTGCTCGGCGAGTTGGAGGGCGCGGCGGGCGGCGCTGAGGCTCTCGGCGTAGTGGCCGGTGCGCGCGGTGGCGGAGCTGAGGTCCAACAGGGCCCGGGCCTCGGCGCGTGGTGCGTTCTGCTCGCTCCAGTAGGCGACCGCTGCGCGCAGCGGGGCCGCGCCCGACCGCGAGTGGCGCCCGTCGGCGTCGAGGAAGCCGGCGAGCACGTGGCTGAGCAGGGCCGATCGACGTCGGTCCCCGTTGTCGTCGAGGTGTTCGCGCAGGGCGAGGAGGTTCTCGATCTCCGTGCGGAACCACCGTTCGGGCTCCGAGGGGTTCAGCCAGCCCGCGAGTTCGACCGGCGGGGCGGCGTCCACGTCGATGCGGACCCGGTGCGGGTAGGCGAGCCGGTCCGCCCGGTCGGCGACCGCCACATAGGCGTCGGCCAGCCGGTCGCGCGCCGCCCGGGAGAGCTCCGGGGCCAGCTCGGAACGGGCGAGGACCTGGGCGAACTCCCTGAGGAGATCGTGCAGCGCGAACCGGCCGGAAGGGCCCTCTCCGACGAGGTGAACATAGAAAAGGATCTCCAGTTCGCTCTCGACATCGCCGGGTGTGTATCCGGTGAGCGCCGCGACCGCATGTGGCCCGAACTCGCGTCCGACGAGTAACCCCAGGTGTCGGAAGACGCGTTGCCCGGATTCCGAGAGAGCCTGATAGGACAGCTCGAACGCGGCGGCCACCGCCCGGGTTCCGTCGCGAATCTCGTGAAGGATGCCACGTCCGTGTGAGAGACGTGAGGTGAGTTCCTCGATCGACCAACTGGGGCGGGTGAGAAAACGTGCGGCGACGATGTCGAGGGCGAGCGGGAGACAGCCGGTCAGGCGCGCGATCCTCGCAATCTCACTCGGGTTGGCGGCCCGCCCTCGAATGCGTTCCCGGAACAGCGCGACGGCCTCACGTTCGGACAGCGCGTCGAGGGAGTGGGAGTGAAGTCCGGGAATCGTCGCCAGACGGTGTCGACTCGTCACTATCACAAGGGAGTTGGTGGCCCCGGGCAGCAGGGAGAGAACCTGCTCGGGCCCGGCCGCGTTGTCGAGGAGCAGCAGCACCCGACGTCGGGCGAGCACCGTGCGCCAGACGGTGACGAGCTGGTCCTCGTCCTTTGGCACCTTGCCCAGCCTGCGCAACAGCTCGCTCAGGATGTGCGCGGTGCTCAGCGGGGCCTGTTGCCGGTCGTGGCCGCGCAGGTCGATCATCAGGCGGCCGTCGGGGTAGTGCTCCTTGAGCCGGTGCGCGACATGGACGGCCATGGCGGTCTTGCCTGCCCCCGCCATGCCGTCGATGCCCACCATGACGGGCCCCCGGAGGTCGCCCTTCCTTCGCCGGTCGAGTTCCGCGAGGATCGCGCGCACCTCGCTCTGGCGGCCTGTGTAGTCGATGTCCGGCGGCAGGTCGTCCGGCCCCGGGGGCCTGCGCACGACCGTGGGATCGGCGGCGGGGGTGTAGCCCAGGGCGGTCAGCAGCTCCTCGGGGGACGTCCGGTTCGCGATCGCCTGTCGCACATGGCGCAGGCGGGCCCCGATGTCGACGCCCATCTCGTTGCGTAACTCCCGCCGCACGCGTTCCACCTCGCGATCGGCGTCGGAGACGCGGCCCGCGCTGTAGAGCGCGAGGGCCAGGTGCTCCACGAGGTGCTCGTCGGTGGGGTGTTGACGGGAGAGCGTCCACAGTTCGGCTATCGCGTCGCCGTGGTGGCGCAGTTGCAGCGCGATGCCCGCGCGGGTCAGTGCCGCATAGAGTCGTCGCTGGGCGAGGATCTCCCGGGCCTCGTGGGCCCACGAACTGTTGAGCCCGGTGAGCGGTTCCCCCCTCCAGAGCGCCTCGGCCTCCTGGAGGTGGGCCTCGGCCTCGCGCAGTTGGCTCTGGTCGGCGTGGGCGCGGGCCCGGGCCGTGAGGTCGAGATAGCGATGAACGTCTACGGTGTGGGGTGGGGTGTCCAGGGTGTAGGCGTGCGAGCGGGTGTGAATGCTCGGCGCCGTAGGGCCGGGGCACTCGCGAAATGCCCTGCGAATGCGCGCAATATGAACGTGAAGGTTGTTGCGGGCGCGTTCCGGTGGGGAGTCCCAGACCCTTTCGATCAGCGTCTCGATGCTGACCCTGCTGCCGACATCCCAGGCGAGCGCCGCGAGGACCAGGGAGTCCTGGGGTGAGGGCAGGGCACTCGGGCGGTCGTCGACCAGAAGTTCGACGGGGCCGAGCAGCTGTATGCGGAACTCCACCAGCGCCTCCCGCCGGTCGAACCCTTTTGTTGCGAGCATGGCATGTCGCGAACTCTGTGAGCTAGTCCACACTGAAATGACGGCGCGAATTCTTCACTCTGGTGTTCGGCGAACAGGTGAGCGTTTGTGGGATGCGTAGTGCGTTCTACCAGGGGGTAGAAAAAGGTCGGTCCGGTCGCGGTGCGGCCTGCGCCGACCAACTGCCGTCCCGCGAGGGGGGTGTGACGGACGTGATGCGCGAGCAGGACTGGTTCGACGCGCTGGAATCGGCCATATCCCGAGCCGTGGAAGCGGGCGACCGGGAGGCGAGGGGCGCGGGGGAGCGAAGCCGGTCCGTGCGGGTTCAGCTCACGGGGCACCCCGAGGTACTGGCCCTCTGGGAACAGGTGTTGACGGGGCGCGAGGCGACGGGGAAGGAAGGGCTGGCGCGCCGGTTGGCCGGACTCGCGGTGCGTGACGAGGGGGTGCGTCGGGCGCTGGCCGGCTGGCTGGACCCGTCGCGTGACGCCAGCATGGAGCCCGTGCACCACACCAATTCGCTGAGCGACTCGGCCCAGGTTCTCGGCCCCAACGTTCAGGCTCGGGACATCCACGGTGGGATACACCTGCACGGACTGCCGTCACCGCTCGGGGACAGGCCACCCGTCCCGCGCCAACTGCCGCCCTACTCAGCCAACTTCGTCGGTCGTGAGGCCGAGCTTCGTGCCCTGGAGGAGTGCAGGGCCTCGGCGCCGGGAGGCTCACCCCGCCTGGTCGTGGTGACCGGCCCGCCGGGCATCGGCAAGACCACACTGGTCACCAGGTGGTTGGCGCAGGTCGCCGACGAGTTCGTGGACGGCCAGCTCTTCGCCGACCTGGGCGCCTACGGGCCCGCCGGCCCCGTCTCGCGCGCGAGGTGCTGGAACACTTCCTCCGGGCGTTGGGCGCGACCTCGGTCCCTGAGGGCCTGGCCGAGCGCTCGGCCCTGTGGCGGTCGATGACCACCGACTGCCGGTTGGCGGTCCTCCTCGACGACGGGCTGTCGGCGGCCCAGATCAGACCCCTGCTCCCGGCCTCCGGCGACTGTCTGGTGGTCACGACCAGCCGACGGCAGCTGACCGGGTTGCTCATGGACGGAGCCGTCGTCCACCAGTTGGAGACGCTGGCCCCGGAGGCCGCGCTGGAGCTGCTGGCACGCGGGGGAGGCGGCGCGCGCGTCAGGGACGACGCCGTGGCGGCGCGGGACGTCGTGCGGCTCTGCGCCTATCTGCCGCTCGCGGTCAGCCTGGCGGCGGCTCATCTGGCGGTGCGCCCACGGCAGCCGCTGTCCGCGATGGCCGAGCAACTGGCGGACGACCAAGCCCTGTTCGACAACCTCACGGTCGACGGTGAGGACGCGATCCGGGCCGCGATCGACGCCTCCTACCGGCTGCTGTCCGACGGGGCGCGGTCGCTGTACCGGGCGGCCGGGCTGCTGCCGGTCGCCCGTCTCGAACTCCCCATGGTCGCCTCGGCGGTTGGCGGGACCGTGGCACGCACCGGCCTCGCCCTGGACCGACTGGTGGAGTCGAACCTCCTGCACCATCTGGGCGGTGACGTCTACCGCTTCCACGATCTCGTGCGCTCCCACGCCAGGGAACGCGCGCTGGCCGAGGAGGACCAGCCCGACCGGGACGTGGTCCTCCGGCGCTTCGCCGAGTGGTGCCTGGCGATGACGGCGGCGGCGCAACGCGTGCTGACGCCCCAGCACGTCGACCCCGAGCGGGAACATCTCCACCCACCCACG
The DNA here is from genome assembly GCF_003696235.1 of Streptomyces triticirhizae. GTDB lineage: Bacteria > Actinomycetota > Actinomycetes > Streptomycetales > Streptomycetaceae > Streptomyces > Streptomyces triticirhizae. Next base: position 670 of record NZ_RFFJ01000039.1, on the reverse strand, counting down.
GCGCTTGTGCCCTTCACCACCAAGCAGGCCGCGCTGGCCTGGCTCGGCGCGGAGCGCGGCACGCTCATGGGCGTGGTGCGGAGCAGCTTCGAGGCCGGCTGGTTCGACCTCTGCTGGCAGCTGGTGGACGCCATGCTGCCGTTCTTCTTCCGGTTCCGTCCCGCACAGGAGTGGATCGAGGCCCACGAACTCGGCGCTGAGGCCGCCCGGCGCATCGGGCACCGGCAGGGTCTCAGCCGCATGTTGATCACCGGTGGGGGAGGGCTGCGCAATGCCGGTCGGTACGAGGAGTCGGCGCGCTGGTACGAGGAGGCCGCCGAGGTCGCGCGAGCGAACGGGGACCGCTTGCAGCGGGCCAGGGCGCTCCACGGCCTGGGCAACACCTGGATCTGGATGGGGCGGCTGCCGGAGGCCAGGGAGACCCTGCGCCGGGCGCTGGAGGAACGGGCGGCCGTCGGGTACCGACGCGGGGTGGCGCTGAGCCGGGTCTCGTTGGGCGAGATCGCGATCCGGCTCGGCGAGTACCGCGAGGCCATGCGTGAACTAGGTTCTTTCGTTTGGATCATCGTGCGGACCAGATGAAGATGCCTGCGATGTGGAGTCCGGCGAGGTAGATGGTTGCGGTTTTGTCGTAGCGGGTGGCGAGGCCGCGCCAGTGTTTGATGCGGTT
>NZ_RFFJ01000389.1 GCF_003696235.1 Streptomyces triticirhizae | reverse complement strand
GAAGCGACGCGGCGCTGGTCGGAAGAAACCGATCGCGTGCTACGGGAAGCCGGTTGGTATCCAGGAAGATCCGTTTCGACAGCCGGTTGGGAGGAACTGCTCGATGAACACGGCGGCTTCGAGATCCATCCGGCGGCTCGCACCTTTCTGATGGAGTTTGGTGGGCTGGCAGTGGAGCACCGCGGCCCGGGGATCACCATGGTACGTGCAGATTTCCAGCTCGACCCCGCCCTGGCCAAATGGGACGAGGAGATCTTCGAAGCACTCAGCGAATTGTGCGGCTCCCATCTCTACCCTCTCGGCGCGTCCGAACACCGGAACAACTACATCGGGATGGCGCCAGACGGTTCGGTCTATCTAGGCATGGACGACGTCCGAATGCTCGCCGAGACGGGGGACAAGGCCCTGGAAAAACTGGTAGAGGGAATCCGCTGAGCCGAGACATGACGTCCCATGACCGGGAGGAGTCCTGACCATACCCCCTGCCGTCAGGGCCCCCTGGCTGAACGGTTCGACGCAACGGAGAATCCACCCGGGATGGAAACCTTCGACAGAGAGCGCTGGTCGCCGAAGACCGAGCAGGCACTGAGGGCAGCGGGGTGGACGCCCGACCGCCAGGTCCCCACGCAGGAGTGGGAGCGCATACTCAGAGAAAGCGATGGGTTCGAGGCCCACCAGGCCACGCGAACATTCCTTTCCGAGTCCGGCGAACTCGCTTTCGACCTGTCCGGGATGAGCAACACCATGGCTCTCGGCCCCTTTTCGACGAACCCACTTGAGGGGCAATGGGAGGCAGACATCTGTGAGTGCATGAGCGAGGATGTGGGCACCAGCTCTACCTCATCGGCGAAAGAGATCGAAGGAATCTGTTGTTCGGAATGGCCGGGGATGGGTCTATATTTCGCGGCCTCGACTCGGTGGAACTCTTCGCAGAGAGCGGTGACCAGACTCTGGACAAACTCATCGTCGGATACCGCTGAGAAACCTTTCCCGCATAAGCAACAAGCAGCCTTGGTCTGCCCGAGCTCCGACTCCTCGACGCACGTCGCCCCTTTCAGCACCTTGGCCACCTGCACGAGGGCCTCCTGTGGGTCTGGCATGGCCCAAGTGTCGGACGAACTTCTGGATCAGGGCCGCAGACTCGGTAAGCGCCGAGGCATCGAAGCAGAATCTCTTGGTCGACACCGCGCTCAGAATCTGACGAACCATCCCTTCAGGCGGGTCACGGACCCACCGGGCGATCGCTGCAACACCGCGCCTACACCTACCGGCCGGACGGCGCGGTCAGCGCCATCGTCGACCGCCTCGGCGGCGACCGTTCCATCGACCTCGACGACCGTGGCCGGATCACCGGCGTGCGAGCGG
>NZ_RFFJ01000388.1 GCF_003696235.1 Streptomyces triticirhizae | reverse complement strand
ACCCTCGGCGCGCGCAGCGCCCTCCGCGCTCCCGGCGCGGGCCGCCGGGCCCGCGCCGTCCGCTTCGCCCGCCGCGGCCGCGGCCCTGCGGCGGAAGCTCAGGAGGACGCCGATGCCGATGCCGGCCACCAGCCCCAGGCCGATGATCCACGGCAGGGCGCTCATCCCGTCGCCGTCCGCGTCGCCTTCGCCCGAGCCGCCCCCGTCGGCGGGCGAGTCGGTCGGGGCCGGGCCCAGCCGGCCCAGCTGCGCCAGCAGATCCGTGCCGCCGAAGTCCGCCGCCGAGTCGCCGGTCGCGTGCGCGGCGAGCACCAGCAGGCTGAGCGCCGTCGGGTTGGTGGCGTAGTCGGTCCACTCCGTGTGGTGCGCGCGCAGCCACTCAAGCGGCGCCGAGGCCGCCTCCCGGTGGCCGCCCGCCGCCAGCGCCAGCACCGCGCGCGCCGTGGTGGCGAAGTCCGGCTGGGCCTCGCCGCCGGGCGGCGTCGACTCCAGGTGGTTCTCGCTCCCCTCCAGCGTCCCGAGCAGCCGCGCCGCGCCCGCCGAACCGGCCCTGGCCTGCGGGCTCAACTCCTCGGCCGGCGACTCGGAGGCCGGCGACTCCGAGGCCGCGCCGGTCTCCTCGCCGTCCGAACCGTCCCCGCCCGTCCCGCAGTCCAGCGGGGTCACCGGCGCCTCCGGCGTCTCCGGGTCGACCAACAGCCCGCTGCCGTAGGCGGCGAGGACCGCGTCCACGGTCGCCATGTCGCTGCCGTACAGCTCGCCGGTCTCCGGGTCGGGCTGCCAGGCGAACGCGCCGCGCTGGTCCTCGGGCGCGTCGCAGCCGAGTTGGAGGTCGCCCAGGGCGGAGTAGGGGGAGTTGTCCTCGCGCCGCACCTCAGCCGGGTCGGTGCCGGTCGCGGCCAGGGCGCCGATCACCACGGCCGTGGAGTTGGCGTCGCTGGGGCTCCCGGGGTTGAAGCCCCAGCCGCCGTCCTCGTTCTGCACGCCGGTCAGCCAGGCGACGCCGGCGTCCACCGCGTCCTGCTGGCCGCCGACGGCGGCGAGCGCCTGGACCGCGAGGGCCGTCGCGTTGGAGTCGGAGGCGGTCACATCGGCGCAGGGCTGCTCCGGGGCCGCGCGGAACGGGAGGAACGATCCGTCCGCGCACTGCTGTCCGACCAGCCAGTCCACCGCCTCGTCGGCCGGCGTGTAGCCCGCCGTGTGCTGGGCCAGCAGCGCGTAGGACTGCCGCCACACCCCGTCGTACTGCGGGTCGGCGTCGCCGAAGAGGCCCTCGGGCGCCTCGGCCGGCGGCGGGGCCGGCGTCTCGTCGGCGACGGCGGCCGGGGCGAGGGCCAGGCCCGCCGTCATCGCGAGCGCCGCCAGGGTCGCGAGGGCGGTCAGCGCGGGCGCCGGGCGGC
>NZ_RFFJ01000387.1 GCF_003696235.1 Streptomyces triticirhizae | reverse complement strand
CGCGTCGCCGGCCCCCCGCCGGGCCCGGGCGAACGCGGCCTCGCGGCGTAACGGCCCGGCGGCCGGCACCGGGAAGGCCCCTCGCGCGGACGGACCCGCGTCGGCCGGGCCGGTCCGTCGTGCGACGCGAGGCGTCAGCACTCCGGTGGGCGGCCCAGGTGGCCCGCGGCCTCGTCCCTGGCCAGCGGCCGGGACCTGCGGGCCGGCCCGTACCAGCCGCAGCTGCACCGGGCGGCGAGGAACGGTCCGCGTTCGAACAGCTCCACGCGGTGTCCGGGTGTCGGGTCGTCCGGGGAGGCCCGCTGCTCGGGTGTGTTCTCCGGGCGGCGCTCCACGCGGTCGTCCACCCCACCACCGTAACGGCCCCGCCGGGACCTCGTTAGCCGGTAGTCAGAACGCGACAGACGCCGCGCGGTCGAACAGCGCGCGAACGCGGTGCCGGGGGTGCCAGGGGTCCATGGTGGTGAGGCGGCGAACGGCCGCGCTCGGCTGGGGCGGCCTGCTGGCGCTGGTGCTGGCGGTCAGCGGGTGCACGGGCACCGGCGCCGCCGCCCCGGAGGCGCGCGGCGGGAACGATCCGCTGGCGGCGGTGCGGCAGGCGGCCGACCGGCTGACGGACTCCGGCAGTTCGCGGGCCCGCACCGCGATGCGGATGGCCTCGGGCGGCACCGAGGTCACCATCGAGGGGGAGGGCGTCTTCGACTACGCGCGGGGCCTGGGCGAGCTGAGCGTGTCCCTGCCGCCCGACCCGGGCGGCGACCGGGGGGCCGAGCCGGTCACCGAGGTCTTCGCCCCGGGTGAACTGTTCATGAAGAACCGGGGAGCCGGGGTGCCGCCCGACAAGTGGGTGCGGGTCGAGGTCGCCGGCGTGCCCGACGGCAACCTGGTGACCGGCGGCGCGACCGACCCGATCACCGCGTTCGCCCTGCTGCGCGGGGCGCGCAGCGCGGACGACCTGGGCGTGACCGAGCTGGGCGGGGAGTCGGTGCGCCACTACCGGGGCGTGACCGACATCGCGCTGGCCGCCGAGGCGGCGCCAGCGGACCCGACCAGGGAGCAGCTGGCGGCGGCCGTGGACGGGTTCGCCAGGACCGAGGTGCCGTTCGACGCCTACCTCGACGAGGCGGGGGCACCCCGGCGGGTGCGGCAGCGGTTCAGCCTGGCCCAGGGCCTGCGCTCGGTCGAGGTGACCTCGACGGTGACGCTCTACGGCTTCGGCGTCCCGGTGGACGTGGCGCTGCCCGAGCCGGGCGAGGTGTACTGGGGCGCGGTGGCCTGAGGCCCTAGGCCGTTTCGTTTGGATCATCGGATCGTTGGGCTGGGTGTGCCGTTAACTGATGCGCAGTGGGCGCGGATTGAGCCGTTGTTGCCGGACCGGACGCCGAAGCGGGGTGGCCGCTGGCGGGATC
>NZ_RFFJ01000386.1 GCF_003696235.1 Streptomyces triticirhizae | reverse complement strand
CCCCGTTATGTTTTTCGTGGTCCTGCAATGGGGCCGCTGGCCTCTGGGCCCGGTATGACTTGTTGCCCCCTGTCGAAGGCATGACCTGGGGGGTGGTGTCGCCGGGTCCGGGGGTGTTCGTCGGAGACGCTGATCAGAGGTCCGGCCACCGTCCGGTCCGGCGCAATGCCGGACAGCTCGCGGGCGGCAGGTCTGCATAACGTGGCTGCGCGAGCACGACACCCAGGCCGAGGCCGGCACCGTCAACACCCCCGGGAAGGGTGCGATGTTCGAGATCGACAACGTGGGCGTGTTCCTCGGCCTGGACGTCGGCAAGACCACTCACCACGGCCACGGACTCACCCCGGCCGGCAAGAAGGTCTTCGACAAGCCCTTGCCCAACAGCGAACCGAAACTGCGAGCCGTATTCGACAAACTGACCGCGAAGTTCGGCACCGTCCTGGTCATCGTCGACCAACCCGCCTCCATCGGCGCCCTCCCGCTGACCGTCGCCCGCGATGCCGGCTGCCGCGTCGCCTACCTGCCCGGCCTGGCCATGCGCCGGATCGCCGACCTCTACCCCGGCGAAGCCAAGACCGACGCGCGGGACGCGGCCGTCATCGCCGACGCGGCCCGCACCATGCCGCACACCCTGCGCTCCCTGGAACTGACCGACGAGATCACCGCCGAACTGACCGTCCTGGTCGGCTTCGACCAGGACCTCGCCGCCGAGGCCACCCGCACCTCCAACCGGATACGCGGCCTGCTCACCCAGTTCCACCCATCCCTGGAACGCGCCCTCGGGCCGCGTCTGGACCACCAAGCCGTCACCTGGCTGCTGGAGCGCTACGGCTCCCCGGCCGCCCTACGCAAAGCCGGCCGCCGCAGGCTCATCGAACTGATCCGTCCCAAGGCCCCACGCATGGCCACCCGGCTGATCGACGAGGTCTTCGACGCGCTGGACGAACAGACCGTCGTGGTCCCCGGCACCGGCACCCTCGACCTCGTCATCCCCTCCCTGGCCGCGTCCCTGACCGCCGTCCACACCCAGCGCCGCACGATGGAAGCCCAGATCAACACCCTGCTGGAGGCCCACCCTCTTTCCCCGGTCCTGACCTCGATGCCCGGCATCGGGGTCAGGACCGCCGCCGTCCTGCTGGTCACCGTCGGCGACGCCACCAGCTTCCCCACCGCCGCCCACCTCGCCTCCTACGCCGGACTCGCCCCCACCACGAAGTCGTCCGGGACCTCGATCCACGGCGAACACGCACCGAGAGGCGGCAACCGGCAGCTCAAACGGGCCATGTTCCTCTCCGCCTTCGCCTGCATGAACGCCGATCCCGCCTCTCGCACCTACTACGACAGACAACGAGCACGCGGCAAGACCCACACCCAAGCCCTCCTCCGCCTCGCCCGCCAACGCATCAGCGTCCTGTTCGCCATGCTCCGAGACGGCACCTTCTACCAACCCCGGACACCGAAGGACATCGAACTCGCCGCATAACCCCAGCAACACCAAACCACCCCAAACCCGACAGAGACGCCTTGACGAACGACATAGAGGCACCCCCCC
>NZ_RFFJ01000385.1 GCF_003696235.1 Streptomyces triticirhizae | reverse complement strand
CCCCTGCGCGAAGTCCCGCGCCGCGCTGCTCTCCCTGGCGGGCGCTCCCGGGGCGGCCCGTGGGAGGCCGCCCGGGCGCGGACCCTGCGGCGGGGCGTCGCCGGTGTCGGCGATGTCGGCCGTGTCGTCGTTCTCCCGGCCGGGGGCGGCGTTCTCCAACGGCGAGACGGGGCCGGCGCCCTTCGCCGCCTCCCCGCCGACCGGCGCGCCCGGGCCCGAAGTCCCCGGCTCAGCGGCCCCGTTGGCCGCCGCGGCGTCGTCCGCGCTCCGGTACCAGGACGGGCCGGCGACCCTCGGGGCCAGCGGCGTCAGCCGCACCAGCGCCCCGCACGGGCAGTCGAAGCCGGGCTGCGGCCAGTGCCCGGGCCGGCCACAGGCCGGGCAGTCCAACTCCGCCCAGCTGTCCGCCCAGGAGCGGTGCGCCACCTGCACCGGCGTGCTGTCGTCGGCCACCGGCAGCGTCACCGGCGCCCCGCAGACGCACGGGTACTCCGGCGGGACATAGCGGTGTTCGAGCCGGCACGCCGGGCATCGCAGTAACACGCTTCTGGCCATGGGACGCTCCCCCAACGGAACTTCTCGACGGGACTCGCACCCGACCCCCGGCAGTCGTCGAGCCTACGGCCCCTTCCCGCGAAGCGCCTCCTCATCCGTACCACCCGCACACCATCGAACGCTCGGGGGAAGGCCGGAGAGAAACCCGACGGCATTGTTCATCGGAATGTGACACGCAATCTAGCCCTCCGTATGGCGTGATGCGCGGACAGTGATATTTACTTTCCCTGCCGGGTCCTTCACGTTCTGGTGTGCGTGGGGAGGAGTCCGGCACGTTTTCGGGTGGCTTTCTGGAAGACGGGCAGGGGAGGGTTGGGTGGCAGGAGAAGCTGAGACGGCTCATCTGGTGCGCACCGCACCGGTGGCCGGGCTCGACCCCCGGGTGACCATGTTGCGCGCGGCCGTTCACCGGCTGCGGCGCGAGTTGGGCGGCTATCAGGTCGCGCTCGCCGATCGCGAGGTCGCCATGGAACGTTTGACGGGCCTGGACGAGCTGTCGGTCGCCGACGTTCCCGACCAGGCGACGCTGGCACAGGCCCTGTTGGAGATCGCCGCGGCCCTCGGCTCGGTCAGCGCGCTCAGGCCGGCGCTCGCCGAGTTCCGCCGGGCCGTGGAGCTGTTCGGAGTCCCGCACTACCAGGCGGACGACCCGCGTCGGACCGCAGCGCCCGGTGGGACGTGGGCCGGCTGAACGGGCGCGGGGCGTCGGCGCGGGAGTTAGGTTGTCCGCGTGCGACTGAGACTTGAGTTCTCCACCGAGCCCTTCGACCTCGACGAGGTGCCGCCCCACGCGCTGGTGGCCCGCGAGGTGGTGGCGCGGGCCGGCCTGGAGGCGGTGGACGTGGGCCCGTTCGGCAACAGCGCCGAGGGCTCGCCCGACGCCGTGGTCGACGCGGTCTCCGACCTGCTGCGCCGCGCGCTCGCCGCCGGCGCCACCCGAATATCCCTCCAGGTCAACGCCGTTGGGCCACCGGCGCCGCCGGAGGAGCCCGGCGCGGCCGGCGAGGCCGCCGCGTGAGCGCGGGCGAGGGCCGACGGCG
>NZ_RFFJ01000384.1 GCF_003696235.1 Streptomyces triticirhizae | reverse complement strand
CCCGCGCCGGCCGGGGGATGGCCCGCCGGGGGACCGCCTTCCCCGGCCACGGGCCGGGCCGCCCACGCCGCAGGGACCCGGCCGAAGCCTGTGCCGCGCGGCCCGCGCGGCACGGGCAGCCGCGCGCCCCGTAAGAGAAAGGCAGCGGCCCCCGGTACCCCGGGGGCCGCTGCGACCTGCTGTTTCGTTGTCCGTGCGGAGGCTGTGGGATTTGAACCCACGGTGACGGGTTACGCCACGACGGTTTTCAAGACCGTTCCCTTCGGCCGCTCGGGCAAGCCTCCCGGAGCGTCGGTCGCCCAACGCACCCGGACAGCCTAGCGGTTTGTCACTGCTCTCCCACGCGCTGACCCAGGACGATCGTGGTCGTTTCCTCCCGGCCGTCGCGCTGGTAGGTCACCTCCACGGACTCGCCGGGCTGGTAGGTCCAGATCTGGCTGATCAGGGTGGGTCCGCTGTCGATCACGCGGTCCCCGAAGCGGACGATCACATCGCCCGGCTGGAGGCCGGCCTCGGCGGCCGGGCCGCCGGGGGTGACCGGCTCGCTGCCGTCGTTGGTGGCCTCGACGATCTTGGCGCCGCCCTGGTCGGTCGAGCCGCTATCCACCGAGGCGCCGATGATCGGGTACACCGCCTCGCCGTGCTCCATCAGGTCGGCGGCGACGCGGGTGGCCTGGTTGATCGGGATGGCGAAGCCCAGGCCCACGCTGCCGGCCTCGCCGCCGAGCCCGCCGGTGGTGGAGCGGATCGCCGAGTTGACCCCGATGACCTCGCCGTTGCCGTTGAGCAGGGGGCCGCCCGAGTTCCCCGGGTTGATCGAGGCGTCGGTCTGGAGGGCGTTCATGTAGGAGGCGTTGCCGCTCTGGCCGTCGCTGGAGGCCACCGGCCGGTCCTTCGCGCTGACGATGCCGGTGGTGACCGTGCCGGAGAGGCCGAACGGGGCGCCGATCGCGACGGTGGCGTCGCCGACCGCGACCTGGTCGGAGTCGCCGATCGGCAGCGGCTCCAACTCCCGGTCGCCCGCGTCGATCAGGCGCATCACGGCGACGTCGTACCCCTCGGCCCGGCCGACGACCTCGGCCTCGTAGCTCTGGCCGTCGGAGAAGGTGACCGACACGTCGCCACCGTCGGCGGCCGCCGCCACCACGTGGTTGTTGGTCATGATGTGGCCCTCCTCGTCGTAGACGAAGCCGGTGCCACCCGCCGACTCGGCGCCGTTGGCCGCCTCGATGGTGACCACGCTGGGGAGCGCCGCCTCCGCTATCCCGGCGACGGACTCGGGCTCCCTGGCCGGGGGCTCCCCGCCGGGGGAGCTGGCCGACTCGGACGAGCTGTCCCCGGCCGTCTCGTCGGCGACCAGGTATCCGACGCCGCCGCCGATGCCGCCGGCCACCAGGGTGGCCACGACGACGCCGATCAGCAGCCCGTTCCTCCGGCGCCTGGGCTCGGGGGGCTGCGGCGGGAAGGCCCAGGAGCCGGTGGCCGGCGGGGGCGGCGCGGCATAGCCGAGGCCGGTGCCGGTGCCGGGCGAGGGGATGCCGGCGCCCTCGGTGCTCGCCTGGCTGGGCGGCGGGGGCGGCGGCGCGTGCGTCCCGGCCGCGGGGGTCGAGGATGCCGGCGGCG
>NZ_RFFJ01000383.1 GCF_003696235.1 Streptomyces triticirhizae | reverse complement strand
GGCGGCCGCCGCCCTGTGGTGCTTGGCGGCGGTCCAGGCCGTGCCGATGTGGGAGGCCGCCCGGTGCGCGGTGGACGCGACGGCCCGTTGGCCGGTCTCCCAACGGGAGGCCGCCGCCCGACCCGCCCGCCTGCCGGCCTCGCCGGCCGAACGCGCGCCGGCCTCGGCGACCCTGAGCGAGGCCGGCCGGTCGTCCTTCGACTCGTCCTTCGCGTGGGCCTCCTGAGCCTTCGCGTGCGCTTCGCTCTTCTTCCGTGCTTCGCTCCGTGTGGTCATAACGTTCGGGTAACCGCGCAAGGTCGGCCGAAACGTGCCTCCTTGACAGGGCCGGAACTCACCGCAGGGTGGAACCTCCGTCGCCCGGGGCCGGGTTGCCCTGGTGGGTGAAGGCCGCCCAGAGGTGGACCTCGGGCAGGTCGGGGCGGCCGGCCTCGTGGCGTAGGGCGTCGGTCAGCGGGAGCGGGACCCGGTTCTCGGGGCGCAGCATCCAGCGTTGCGCGGCCCGCAGGGCGTCCGCCGGGGCCAGGCCACGGTCGGCGAGGAAGTGGTGGAACGCGGTCATCAGCACCGCGCTCGCCCCGTCGTTGACGGCCCAGCGGGAGCCCACGACATCGACGGCACCCCGGGCCAGCAGGGCCGTGGCGAGGGTCAACGCCTCGTCGTGGTCGCGGGTGCTGAGGTCCGTCTCGCAGGCGCTGAGCACCACCAGCGGCCCGGCCGCGCCCGGCGCGGCCGCGTGCTCCAGCAGCCGGGCCACGGTCAACGCCCGGCCGTCGGCCAGGCGCAGCGCGGAACGGGTGGGCAGCGGGCCGGCGGTCGCGTGACAGGCGAGGTGCACCACGGCGGGACCGGGGCCGGGGCCCGCGTTGCCGTCGGGACCGGTGCCGGGGAGGACGGCGAGCAGGTCGTCGGGGGTGCCGGGCGCGTCGGGCGGGGTGTCGGCGTCCGAGGGGAACTCCCCGTAGCGCGCCGCGCCAGGGTAGAACGCCGCGCGCAGCGCCTCCGCCTCGAACTCCGCCCACAGCAGCGTGAGTTCGGGGTCGCTGACCAGCACCTGGCCGCCGGCGACGGGCGGTTGTCTGCGGCGCGCGGCGGCTCGGAGGAGTTCGGCGCCGGAGGCGGCATAGCTGATCACGGCCCGCTCGCAGGCGTAACGCCGTTGCCCGGCACCGTCGTTGGCCCCGTAGGCGCGCACCAGGGCCGCGTGCCAGGCGACGACGCCCAGCGGCCCGCAGGGCACCAGCACGATCCGGGGGTCGGCGCCGTCGGCCCGGCCAGGAACGGCGCGCAACAGCGGGTCCATCACCACCCGGCCGGCCCAGTCGCAGAGCGCGTCCAGCGAACTCACCCAGCGCGCCTCGCCGTTGGCGTCCTCCGGTTCCCGGGAGCGGTGCGCGGCCGCGTCCAGATAGGCGCTCAGCGTCGGGTCGGCCAGGGTCAGCCCCGGCAGCCGCAGCACGGTGGGCGTTCCGCCGGTGGGGCGGAGCAGCACGGCGTAGCCGCTGCCGTTCGCCCCGACGGCGGGCAGCAGATAGGCCAGCGCGTCCACGCCGGCCGCCGCCAGACCGGCCGCCAGCTCCGGCACGCCCGGCGTGCGCGCCGGCGCGCGGCCGTTCGACGCGCGCAGCGCGGCCAG
>NZ_RFFJ01000382.1 GCF_003696235.1 Streptomyces triticirhizae | reverse complement strand
GCCGGCCGCCGCGCCCGGCCCACGCGGCCGGCGGCGTTCCGGCCGCGGCCGGGGCGTGCGGGCCGCGTCCCGTGCGCGGGAGAGGTGGCCGATCCGCGTTCGATCGGTGCCCTGATCGTGTGCGTGCCCTGATCGTGTGAGCGCGTCCCCAACGCCCGGCGCCGCGCGGGCCGTTGTTCCCTCGGGTGACCGGGCTTACGCCTCTGCGGCGGCGAAAAATGTGCCAGAGTTGCCACGTCCGGGCCCGGAGCACGTACCGTACGGCTGGGCAGCCGGGACAACCGGAAAGGGGCAGCTGGATTGAGCACGCACGCGCCGGTACCACGGGCGGCCCAGCTCGTCGCGCTACCGGCCACGTTGGACGAGGCCGTGGCGGCGCTGGCCGAGGCGCCGGCCGCCGTTCCGGTCGCCGGTGGCACCGATCTGATGGCGAGCGTCAACGCCGGGATGCTGCGGCCGGCGGCCCTGGTCGGCCTCGGCCGGCTCGCCGAGCTGCGTGGCTGGTCGTACCAGGACGGTCACGCGCTGTTGGGCGCCTGTCTGACCCACTCCCGGATGAGCCGCCCCGACTTCTCCGCGCTGATCCCCGCGCTGGCCGCCGCCGCCCGTTCCGCCGGGCCGCCCCAGGTCCGCAACGCCGGCACGCTCGGCGGCAACATCATCTCCGCCGCGCCCTCCGGCGACACCCTGCCGGTGCTGGCCGCGTTGGAGGCCACGCTGCTGGTGGCCGCGCCCGACGGCGAGGGCCGCCAGATCCCGATCAGCCACCTGCTCGCCGGCCGGGACCGGCTCAACCCCGGCGAACTCCTCGCCCACGTGCGGGTCCCGCTGCTGCACGCCCCCCAGACGTTCCTCAAGGCCACCTCGCGCACCGGCCCCTCGCGGGCGCTGGCCTCGGTCGCCGTGGTGCTCGACCCGCTGCGCCGCGAGGTGCGGTGCGCCGTCGGCGCGGTGGCGCCGATGCCGCTGCGCCCGCTGGACGCGGAGCGCTGGGTCGCCTCCCTGGTGGACTGGGACGGCCAACGGGGCCTGGCCCCCGAGGCGTTGGCCGCGTTCGGCGACTACGTCGGCATGGCCTGCATCCCCGACCCGAGACCCTCGGGGGACGGCGGCGAACCCGCCCAACTCCCGCCCGCCGTGCTGCATCTGAGGCGTACCGTGGCCGCACTGGCCCGCCGTGGACTCGGAAGGGCTCTCCGATGAGCAACGAGCACCAGCCCGACCCGAACGCCCCCGGGCCGCAGCCCAACTGGGGCAACGAGTACGACGCCGAGGCCACCGGCTTCCTCGAACTGCCGGGCGGCCTGCCGGAGCGGGGCGGCAGCGAGCCGCTGGCCGCGCCGGGGCAGGGCTACCAGCCGCCGGTGATCGAGCCGAGCGCCCCGGTGGCGACCCCGGGGCCCAGCGTCGATCCGGCCACCACCGGGCAGTGGACGATGCCCTTCGCCGCGCTCGGCGAGCAGCCGGCCGAGCCCTTCCCGGCCGAGCCCCTTCCGGCCGAGCCTCTTGCGGCCGAGTCCTTCGGGGACGGCCCGCGCGCGCCCGCGTCCGGGCAGGCGGCTCTCGGCCAGGGCGCCGCCGCCGCGCTGGCCGGCTCCTTCGAGGGCCGCGCCGAGCGCCGCCCGCTGGGCGACGGCCC
>NZ_RFFJ01000381.1 GCF_003696235.1 Streptomyces triticirhizae | reverse complement strand
GGCCGTCGTCGCGCGCGACGGGGCCGACCTGCTGCGCGGGCTGGCCGCCGTGGGCGCGGGCGCCTCGGCGCCCGGCCTGGTCACCGGCCGGGTCGCCGACGCCGACGCGCCGGGGCCCGTGTTCGTCTACCCCGGGCAGGGCGCCCAGTGGACCGGCATGGCCCGTCAACTCCTCGACTCCTCCCCGGTGTTCCGCTCCCGGGTCGAGGAGTGCGCGGACGCGATGGCGCCGCACGTCGAATGGTCGGTGCTCGACGTGCTGCGGGGCGCGCCCTCGGCGCCGCCGCTGGTCGGCACCGACGTGGTGATGCCGGCGCTGTTCACGGTGATGGTCTCGCTCACCGCGCTGTGGCGCTCGCGGGGCGTGGAGCCGGCCGCCGTGGTCGGGCACAGCCTGGGCGAGGCGGCGGCAGCGCACGCCGCCGGGGCGCTGTCGTTGGAGGACGCGGCGCTGGTGTCGGTGGTGTGGGGCCGTTCGCTGACGGAGGTGCTGGCCGACCGGGGCGGCATGGTGTCGGTGCTGCTGCCGCACGACGCGGTGCGCGCCGAACTGGCCCCGTGGGGCGAGGCGTTGACCGTCGCCGCGCTCAACGGCCCGAACTCGGTGACGGTCTCGGGCGAGCCCGGGGCGCTGACGGAGTTGCTGGCCGCCCTCGACGCGAAGGGGGTCAGGGCCCGCCGGGTCGCCGCCGACTTCGCCGGGCACTCGCCCCAGATCGACCTCATCAGGGACCACCTCGTCGACGGGCTGCGCGGCATCACGCCCGGCCCCGCGTCGATCCCGTTCTACTCGTCGACGACGGGCGGGCGGCGCGAAACCACCGACCTGGACGGCGCGTTCTGGTGGCACAACCTGCGCAGCCCGATCCTCTTCGAGAACGCGGTGCGCGCGCTGCTGGACGCGGGGTACCGCACGTTCGTCGAGGCCAGCGCGCACCCGGTGCTGCGGATGGCCGTGCAGGACACCCTCGCCGACCACCGCGTCGGCGGCGCCGGCCTGGCCGTGGGCTCGCTGCGGCGCGACCGGGACGCCGACGAGGAGCTGTTGACCTCGCTCGCCGAGCTGTATGTGCACGGGCAGCCGGTGAACTGGCCGGCGGCGTTGCCTCCTTCGGACGAGGAGGTCGTGTTGCCCGAGCCGCCGGCCCACGACACGGAGGGCGACGAGGAGGAGGAGCGGGCGACCGCGTTCCGCCGCGACCTCGACGCGCTGCCGGAGCCGGCGCGGCTGGGCGCGTTGGAGGAGCTGGTGCGCGGGCTGGTGGCGGAGCTGCTCGGGGGCGGCCAGGAGGTCGACGCGGGGCGGACGTTCCGGGATCTCGGCTTCGACTCGGCCGTCGCGGTCCAGCTGCGCAACGGGCTCTGCCGGGCGCTCGGGCACGAGCTGCCGGTCACCGTCGCGTTCGCTCACCCGACGCCGGCCGCGCTGGCGGCGCATGTGCACGGGGTGCTGTACGGCGGGGAGGACGACGGGAACGGCGGCGAGGGTGCGGGGCTGCGGCGCCGCCGCGTTGGCGGTGACGACGAGCCGATCGCGATCGTGGGGATCGGGTGCCGGTATCCCGGCGGGGTGGGGTCCCCTGAGGAGTTGTGGGGTTTGGTGTCGGAGGGGCGGGAGGGGATCTCGTCGTTTCCGGAGAACCGTGGTTG
>NZ_RFFJ01000380.1 GCF_003696235.1 Streptomyces triticirhizae | reverse complement strand
GAGCCGGGGCTGCCGGTGGTGGTCGGCGGCCGCAGCGCGGGGGCGCGCGTCGCGTGCCGCACGGCGGGGGAGACGGGCGCGGCCGGGGTGCTGGCGCTCGCCTTCCCGCTGCACCCGCCGGGCCGGCCGGAGCGCTCCCGCGCGGCCGAACTCCCGCTGGACGGGCCGCCGTTGCTGGTGATCCAGGGCGGCCGGGACCCGTTCGGCCGGCCGTCGGAGTTCCCGAAGGACGTGGAGCTGACGGAGATCCCGGAGGCCGACCACTCCTTCGCCGTCCCGAAGCGGGCCGAACTGGGCCAGGAGGAGGCGCTGGCGCTGCTGACGGAGACGGTGGGTGAGTGGCTGACACGAGGCTCCTCGCACGGGAGCGGCCGGTGACCGGCCGGCGCGCTATGGCGCGAACGCCCCTGCCCTTCGCGGCGGGGGCGTTCGCCTGTCGGACCTCCCGCAGGCGGTCACGCGTCCCCCGGTGGGACGACGAAGCCTCGGGACGGTCCCGAACCCGGTCTCTCCTCGGGAAACCTGGCGGTCACGGACGCCAACACGTCAGCGGTCACATCCCGGCGCGTGACCGGATCGGCCGTGTCGTACACGCGCCATGGCCCCTGCCGCGTTCTCCGGGTCTTCCGGTGCGACCACTCCGGGAATGCCCAATCGCCGGAGCACGGCGGCCACATGCCGGGCCTGTTCAGCGTCCACGCGTACGCCCTTCGCTCTGATGCGGCGCCAGCCTATCCACCCTCACCTCCGCCCTCGCCGTCTCCGCCCGAGCAGTGCGCGGCGCATCCGCCCGGCAGCGGGACGCTCGGGCCAGTGGTGCACGAAGCGTCCGAGGCGCCGGCACAGTCGCTCGTACAGGTTCGTGTGCAGGATCAGGGCGTGCCACCCTTCGTCCACCACGTTGGACGGCGTGATCCTGGCGGCGGGGAACCGCGCGGCCGCGTCCATGAACTTGCGTAATGTGCCCCGCCCGAAGAAGACCGACGTCACTCCCGGAGCCCCGCAGGGCTCCCGCTCCCGCCGCGGGCGCGGCGCGCCGCCGCCTTGGCGCACAGCGCCGTCACCGCCCGCTGGAAGCGGACCTGGGACGGCGGCTCGGTCGGCCCCAGCAGGAACGCCCGCAGCTCCTGGCGTGCCCTGGCCAGCCGGTCACGGCGCGGGTCCACCACGGCGGCCAGCAGCTCGGGCAGCTCCGAGGCGTCGGGGCTGAGCACCGTCGCCGCCCTGACCGTGGGGTTGGCCGCGCGGAACGCCTTCGCGTCGAGCCCGCTGGTGTTGACCACCGCATAGGGCTTGGCGCTGGCGAGATAGTCGGCGACCACGCTGGAGACGTCGGTGATCAGCACGTCGGACTGGTTGTAACAGCTGTAGAGGTCGGGGCGCTGCCCGGTCAGCACCAGGTGGCCCTCCGGGTCCTGCGCCGCCCAGAACGCCGCGCGCCAGGCGCGGGTCGCCGCGGCCACCGCCTCCGTGTGGCCCTCCTCCGGCGCGGACTGGCACATCATCCGCTCCATGTCGTCCGCGCTGGGCCGCCCGCCGCGCGCCGTCAGCTCCTCCAACCGCTCGGTGCGCCGGGCGAGTTCCCTGGCGGTCGTCGCGTCGTGGGGGGCGCGGGTCGCGGTCAGCGCGCCGCGTTCGGCGATGGCCCCCGCCGAGCGGCGCAGCAGCGCGCGGCGGGGCGCGAGCGCGGGG
>NZ_RFFJ01000038.1 GCF_003696235.1 Streptomyces triticirhizae | reverse complement strand
TGCGAGCGGTCGTCGGGCGAGCCGCCGCGCGAGCGGCCGACCGGGGCCGACGCGCCGCGCCGCGACCGGCGGCGGGCGCGGCGGCACGACCGGGAGATTCTCGCCCTCGCGCTGCCCGCCTTCGGCAGCCTGGTCGCCGAGCCGCTCTTCCTGATGGCCGACAGCGCCATGATCGGCCATCTGGGCACCGCCCAGCTCGCCGGACTCGGCGTCGCCGCCGCCCTGTTGACCACCGTGGTCAACGTCTTCGTCTTCCTCGCCTACGCCACCACCGCCTCGGTCGCCAGAAGCGTGGGCGCCGGCGACCTCCCCACCGCCATCCGGCGCGGCATGGACGGCGTCTGGCTGGCCCTGCTGCTGGGCGTCGCGCTGGTGGCGGTGCTCGTTCCGCTCACCCCCGCCGTCGTCGACGCCTTCGGCGCCTCCGCGACGGCGGCCCCGCACGCCGTGAGCTATCTGCGGATCAGCGCGCTCGGCATCCCCGCGATGCTGATGGTGCTGGCCGCGACCGGGGTGCTGCGCGGACTCCAGGACACCCGCACCCCGCTGCTGGTGGCGCTCGGCGGCTTCGGCGCCAACATCGCGCTCAACGCGCTCCTCATCTACGGCCTCGACCAGGGCGTCGCCGGCTCCGCCTGGGGCAGCGTGATCGCCCAGTGGGGCATGGCCGCCGTCTATCTGCGGGTGGTGGTCAGGGGCGCCCGCGCCCACGGCGCCGACCTGCGGCCGAGCGCGGCCGGGCTGCGGTCCAACGCGCGGGCCGGCGTTCCCCTGCTGGTGCGGACCCTCTCGCTGCGCGCCGTGATGCTGATCGCCACGGCCATCGCCGCGCGGCTGGGCGACGCGGACGTCGCGGCGCACCAGATCGCGCTGACCATCTGGACCCTGCTCGCCTTCGCGCTGGACGCGGTCGCCATCGCGGGTCAGGCGATCATCGGCCGGTATCTCGGCGCCGCCGACCGGGCCGGCGCCCGGGAGGCGTGCCGCCGGATGGTCTGGTGGGGCGCGGTCGGCGGGGCGGCGCTCGCGGTGCTGCTGATCGTGGCGAGCCCGCTCGCCCTGCGGCTGTTCACCGGCGACCACGAGGTGCGCGAACAGCTTCTGCCCGTGCTCCTGGTCATGGCCGTGACCCAGCCGGTGGCCGGCGTGGTCTTCGTGCTGGACGGGGTGCTGATGGGCGCGGGCGACGGGCGGTATCTGGCGGGCGCCATGCTGCTGACGCTGCTGGTCTTCGCGCCGGTGGCGCTGCTGGTGCCCGTGCTGGGCGGCGGCGTGACCGCGCTGTGGGCCGCCATCGCCGGGCTGATGATGGGCACCCGGCTGCTCACCCTGGGGCTGCGGACCAGGACGGGCCGCTGGATGGTGACCGGCGCCTCCCCGGCCTGAGCCGGCCCCCTACGCCGACCCCGAACAGCCACGGAACGCACGGAACGCACGGAGGCCGCGTCCCGGCAGCCGCGAGGGCGACCGGGACGCGGCCCGTGGAGCCACGCCAACGCCCCGCTCGGGGGCGTCACACGACGTTACTTGGCGGCGTCCACCGTGATGCCCACGTTGGCCACGACCTCGGGGTGCAGCCGGACGGAGACCCGGTGCGAGCCCAGGCTCTTGATCGGGGTGCCCAGCTCGATGCGGCGCTTGTCCACATCGGGGCCACCCGCGCTCTTCACCGCCGTGGCGATGTCGGCCGGGGTGACCGAGCCGAAGAGCCGCCCGCCGGAGCCGGCGCGCACCTTCAGCCGGACGGTGACGCCCTCCAGCTGGGCCTTCACGTCGTTGGCCTGCTCGATCGAGGCGATCTCGCGGATCTTGCGACCGCGACGGATCTGCTCGACGTCCTTCTCCCCGCCCTTGGTCCAGCGAATGGCCACACCACGGGGGAGCAGGTAGTTACGGGCGTACCCGTCCTTCACCTCGACGACGTCGCCGGCCATGCCCAGGCCGGAGACCTCATTGGTCAGGATGATCTTCATGACGCGTCATACCATCCTTTCCGGTCAGCGAGCGGTCGAGGTGTAGGGCAGCAGCGCCATCTCACGGCTGTTCTTGACGGCCGTGGCGACATCGCGCTGGTGCTGGGTGCAGTTGCCGGTGACCCGGCGGGCACGGATCTTGCCACGGTCGGAAATGAACTTCCGCAGCAGGTTCGTGTCCTTGTAGTCAACGTAGGAGATCTTCTCCTTGCAGAACACGCAAACCTTCTTCTTCGGCTTGCGCGCGGGCGGCTTCGCCATCGTCTTTCTCCGGTGATCTCAAAAGAAGTTGGGTGCTTGGGTCGAACGCACCGCGCTCAGAACGGGGGCTCGTCCGAGTAGCCGCCGCCACCGCCGCCCCAGCCGCCACCGCCGCCGCCCTGCTGGCCGCCGCCCGCGGGAGCGCCGGTCGCCCAGGGGTCGCCCCCCGGCGCTCCGCCGCCCTGCTGGCCGCCGCTTGCGGGACCGCCCTGGCCTCCGCCGCCGCCCCAGCCGCCACCGCCCTGCTGGCCACCACGGCCGGCGGTCCTGGTGACCTTGGCCGTCGCGTTCTTCAGGCTGGCGCCGACCTCGTCGACCTCCAACTCGAAGACCGTGCGCTTGACGCCCTCACGGTCCTCGTAGGACCGCTGCTTGAGCCGGCCCTGGACGATGACGCGGGTGCCCTTGGTGAGCGACTCCGCGACGTTCTCCGCGGCCTGGCGCCAGACCGAGCAGGTGAGGAAAAGACTCTCGCCGTCCCGCCACTCGCTGGTCTGCCGGTCGAAGATCCTCGGCGTGGACGCGACACGGAACTTCGCGACCGCCGCACCGGATGGGGTGAAGCGCAGCTCGGGGTCATCGACCAGGTTGCCGACGACCGTGATGACGGTCTCGCCTGCCATTGGGGGTACCTCTCGGCGGGGGTTAACTGCTGTTGCTGCGATGATGACTCATGGCACTGACAGTGGTGACCGCGTGCGGTCACCGGCGTCCATCGGCCCACGTTCTCGGCTGAGTTGATGCCGTTCCGACGCCCTTCACGACGACGCCCCGGGGGGCGCGCCACGGGCGTTCGACCTCGACTGATGCCTCGGTTGTCGCGTCGATCCGCTGGATCAGCGCGTGAGCGGCCGCAGGACCTTGGTCCGCATGACCGACTCGTTGAGGTTCATCTGCCGGTCGAGTTCCTTGACGACATCGGGCTCGGCCTGGAGGTCGATCACCGAGTAGATGCCCTCGGGCTTCTTGTTGATCTCGTAGGAGAGACGGCGACGACCCCAGGTGTCGACCTTCTCGACCTTGCCGTTGGCCTCGCGGACCACGGACAGGAACGACTCGATCAGGGGAGCGACGGAACGCTCCTCAAGGTCGGGGTCGAGGATCACCATCACCTCGTAGTGACGCATACGTGAACCCACCTCCTCTGGACTCAGGCGGCCACGGGCGTTCCGTGGCAGGAGGGTCGTGATGCGGTCCACCCCCGGTCGGAGAACCGGGCGCGGACAGTACACCGTACCCGCATCCCGCCTTCCGGTTGAAATCCTCCCGGAGAGCGCTGCAATCTGGATAGATAGGGACGAAAGCCAACGAAGGGTCTCTTATGACTCAGGCAGCACACCGCGGTCCGTTCGCCCACACCGTCGGTTCCCTGCTGAACACCGATGGCCGAGCGCACCCCAGGGAGAACGCGCTCGCCTCGATCACCCTGCTGCTGGGCCTGATCGCGGCGATCACATCGATCTTCTCCGGACTGCATGTGATCAGCAGCTGGACGGGGCTTGCCGGTCTTCTGATCGGCGCGGTCAGCCAGTTGATCTCCGCGACCACGGGTCAGCGCTTTGTGACCGTGATCGGCATGGGCGCGGCCGGGGTCGGTCTCTATCTGGGGCTCTCCCACGGCGGGCTCTTCCCGGGCTGGCCCGGCTGAGGGGGCGCCGCTCGCGGGAGCACCGCCGGGGAGCGGGGCGGGAGGCGGGCGCCGGCGCGCCACGCGTGCGCGCCGAGCGCCACCGCGCCGTCCCCGGGGGCCCGCCGCGCCGTTAGGCTTCCGGGCGAGACGCTGCGTTTGACGCCCAAGGAGCGCCCGCATGAGCCTGACCCTGAGGACCATCAGCCGCGACGAACACCTCGCGTACATCCGCTCGCTCCCGTCGGCCAGCCATATGCAGGTTCCGGCCTGGGGCGACGTCAAGGCTGAGTGGCGCTCGGAGTCGCTGGGCTGGTTCGACGCCGGCGGGCGCCTGGTCGGCGTCGGGCTGGTGCTCTACCGTCAACTCCCCAAGCTGAAGCGGTATCTGGCCTATCTTCCCGAGGGGCCGGTGATCAACTGGTACGCGCCGAACCTGGAGGAGTGGCTGCGCCCGATGCTGGCGCACCTCAAGCGGCAGGGCGCGTTCTCCGTCAAGATGGGCCCGCCGGTGGTGATTCGGCGATGGAGCGCGGCGGCGATCAAGGCGGGCATCCAGAACCCCGAGGTCAAGCGGCTGCGGGACGTCGAGGCGACCTCTCTGGAGCCCAAGGCGTTCGAGGTCGCCGACCAGTTGCGGCGCATGGGCTGGCAGCAGGGCGAGGACGGCGGCGCCGGCTTCGGCGACGTGCAGCCGCGCTATGTCTTCCAGATCCCGCTGCGCGACCGGTCGTTGGACGATGTGCAGAAGGGCTTCAACCAACTCTGGCGCCGGAACATCAAGAAGGCGGACAAGGCCGGTGTCCAGGTGGTCAGGGGCGGCTTCGACGACCTGCCGGCCTGGCAGCGGCTCTACGAGGTCACGGCCGAACGTGACCGGTTCCGCCCGCGTCCCCTGATGTACTTCGAGCGGATGTGGCGGGTTCTGAACGAGGAGGAGCCCGACCGCATGAGGCTCTACTTCGCGCTCCACGAGGGCGAGCCGGTCGCCGCCGCGACCATGCTGATCGTGGGCGGCCATGTGTGGTATTCGTACGGTGCCTCGGCCAACCACAAGCGGGAGGTCAGGCCCTCCAACGCGATGCAGTGGCAGATGCTGCGCGACGCCCACCAACTCGGGGCGCACGTCTACGACCTGCGGGGCATCGGCGACTCGCTGGAGGACACCGACCATCTCTTTGGCCTGATCCAGTTCAAGGTGGGCACGGGCGGCGAGGCGGCGGAGTATCTCGGTGAGTGGGACTTCCCGCTCAACAAGCTGCTCCACAAGGCGCTCGACATCTACATGTCGCGGCGCTGACCCGGCCGGCCCTCCCCCCGTCACCACCGTCCGCCGACCCACCACCTGACCCGCCAGCCGATCCGCCAGACAGCCCCGCCAGCCGACTCACCGAGCAGACACCCAGCAGCCATCCAGCAGCCACCGCAGAACTTCAGCGGAACAACAGTAGAAAGGGTCACCCCGGCCATGGCGCTCACCCTTTACGTCGAGACCGACCGCTGGCGGGCGCACCAGCGGTCGGTCGTCGCCGACTTCCCCGGTCTGGTTCCCGTGTGCAAGGGCAACGGCTACGGCTTCGGCCATGACCGGCTGGCGGAGGAGGTCTCCCTGCTGGAGCTGGACATGATCGCGGTGGGGACCACCTACGAGGCCGCCGCCATGAAGGACCGCTTCAGCGGCGACATTCTCGTTCTCACGCCCTACCGCCGCACCGAGGAGCCGGTGCCGCTGCCGGACCGGGTGGTGCGTTCGGCCTCGTCCGTGGACGGCGTCTACGGGCTGGTCGGCTCGCGGGTGGTGGTCGAGGTGATGAGTTCGATGAAGCGCCACGGCGTGACCGAGCGCGACCTGGGCAAGCTGCACGCCGCGCTCGACGACGTCCGTCTTGAGGGCTTCGCGATCCACCTGCCGCTGGACCGCACCGACGGCAGCGACGCGGTGGAGGAGGTCATCGGCTGGATGGACCGGCTGCGGGCCGCTCGGCTGCCGCTGGACACCATGTTCGTCAGCCACCTCAGCTCGCGCGAACTGGCGCGGCTGCGGCAGCAGTTCCCACAGACCAGGTTCCGGGCCCGGATCGGCACGCGGCTCTGGCTGGGCGACCACGGCGCGACCGAGTACCGGGGCGCGGTGCTCGACGTCACCCCGGTCGCCAAGGGGGACCGCTTCGGCTACCGGCAGCAGAAGGCGCCGGGCGACGGCTGGCTGGCGGTGGTGGCCGGCGGCACCTCGCACGGGGTCGGCCTGGAGGCGCCCAAGGCGCTGCACGGGATGACCTCGCGGGCCAAGGGGATGGCCAGGGCCGGGCTGGCGACGGTCAACCGGAACCTCTCGCCGTTCGTCTGGGACGACAAGCAGCGCTGGTTCGCCGAGCCGCCGCACATGCAGGTGTCGATCCTGTTCGTGCCGGCGGACGCCAAGGAGCCCAAGGTGGGCGACGAGTTGAAGGCGATCCTGCGGCACACCACCACCCAGGTGGACCGCCTGACGGACCGCTGAGCCGCCCGGCCACCGCCGCCCCGTCGCCGGAACGCCCCGTCGCCAGAACCACCCGACGCCGGAACGCCCCGCCACAGGACCCGTGCGAACGGGCCGGCCAGCACCGGCCCCCGCCCGGCCCCTGAAACGGCGGCAGCCCCGGAAACGGGCCGGGGCTGCCGCTGGGGGTCGGGTCACGCCGCGCGTGACGCCGGGGTGGGTCGTCTCAGCTGTCGACCTCGCCACGGATGAACTTCTCGACGTTCTCCCGCGCCACGTCGTCGAAGTACTGCACGGGCGGGGACTTCATGAAGTACGAGGAGGCGGAGAGCACCGGGCCGCCGATGCCACGGTCCTTGGCGATCTTCGCCGCGCGCAGCGCGTCGATGATCACGCCGGCCGAGTTCGGGGAGTCCCAGACCTCCAGCTTGTACTCCAGGTTGAGCGGCGCGTCGCCGAACGCCCGCCCCTCAAGCCGCACATAGGCCCACTTGCGGTCGTCCAGCCAGGCCACGTAGTCCGACGGGCCGATGTGCACGTTCTTCTCGCCGAGGTCCCGGTCGGGGATCTGGGAGGTGACGGCCTGGGTCTTGGAGATCTTCTTGGACTCCAGCCGGTCGCGCTCCAGCATGTTCTTGAAGTCCATGTTGCCGCCGACGTTCAGCTGCATGGTGCGGTCCAGGATGACGCCCCGGTCCTCGAACAGCTTGGCCATCACGCGGTGGGTGATGGTGGCGCCCACCTGCGACTTGATGTCGTCGCCCACGATCGGGACGCCGGCCTCGACGAACTTGTCGGCCCACTCCTTGGTGCCGGCGATGAAGACCGGCAGAGCGTTGACGAAGGCGACCTTCGCGTCGATGGCGCACTGCGCGTAGTACTTGGCCGCGTCCTCGGAGCCGACCGGCATGTAGCAGACCAGCACGTCGGCCTTGGTGTCCTTGAGCACCTGGACGACGTCGACCGGCTCGTCGTCGGACTCGACGATGGTCTCCCGGTAGTACTTGCCCAGACCGTCGTGGGTCTGCCCGCGCTGCACGGTCACGCCGGTGGGGGGCACGTCACAGATCTTGATGGTGTTGTTCTCGCTGGCGCCGATGGCATCGCTCAGGTCGATGCCGACCTTCTTGGCGTCAACGTCGAAGGCGGCCACGAACTCGATGTCCGAGACGTGGTAGTCGCCGAACTGGACGTGCATCAGACCCGGGACGCGGCTGTCCGGGGCGGCGTCCTTGTAGTACTCGACGCCCTGTACCAGCGAGGCGGCGCAGTTGCCCACGCCAGCGATGGCTACGCGAACCGAACCCATTCCGGTTGCTCCCTGTTGTGTGTTCTCGACGTGACCCCGCTCCGTCGCGGGGGGATTAGTTGGTGCTGTCGTCGGACGGATCGGGGCGTGCGCGCTCCCGCGCGCCTCCCAGGCCGCGCTGTTCGCGCTGCTCCTGTCCTTCCCGCTCGCTCTCGATCAGCTCGTTGAGCCAGCGGACCTCACGCTCCACGGACTCCATGCCGTGACGCTGCAACTCCAGGGTGTAAGCGTCCAGCTTCTCCCTGGTGCGGGCCATGGAGGCCCGCATCTTGGCGAGACGCTCCTCAAGCCGACTGCGGCGGCCCTCCAGGACGCGCATCCGCACGTCCCGCGAGGTCTGACCGAAGAAGGCGAAGCGCACCCCGAAGTGCTCGTCCTCCCAGGAGTCGGGGCCGGTCTGCGCGAGCAGCTCCTCGAAGCGCTCCTTGCCCTCGGCCGTGAGGCGGTAGACGATCCTGGCACGACGGTTGGACAGCGGCGTGGCACGGGGGTCGTCCGGATCGCGGCCCGACTCCTCGGCCAGCCAGCCCTGTTGGACCAGCGCCTTGAGGCACGGGTAGAGGGAGCCGTAGCTGAAGGCACGGAAGACGCCGAGCGAGGTGTTGAGCCGCTTGCGCAGCTCGTACCCGTGCATCGGGGCCTCGCGCAGGAGGCCGAGTACGGCGAACTCCAGAACGCCTGAACGCCGGCTCACCCGGGAGGTCACCTCCGTCCGCATCGTTGTGCCTTGCCTTACCTGTCCGCGCCTCCACAAGGAGGCTCGTCCGTCCACATCCGGGCGATACTCGCAGCGGTGCTCGCCCCGATGCATTGAACCGATGTATCAGCTCGATACATCGCAAAGATAGAACGCCGGGGAGATGTCGGCAAGCGCGGGGATGGTGAAGGGGGTCACATCTTTAGTTCACCGTCAGGGTAATGTCCCAATTGCCTACTCTGGCAAGAAAGATGGCTTTTGGCGCTGCGTAGTCTGGGCCCGTGCGGATCAGCCCAACGGGGAACCTTGCGGAGCGCGATGACGTCTCCGTGCTAGGTGACGTGCGCCCGAACGTGGAATCAGGTCGCACGCCGGGGGATCGGGCCACCAGAAGTACCCGCCGTCCACAGGCAGGGATGTCTGTCCTAGGAGTAGCTGCCCCATGAGCGAGCACCGTCGCAAGCCGCCGCAGTCGCGTGGTCGCCGGGCCGCGTCGTCCGGCCATCGCGCCGAGCCGCCGCCCGCCCCCCCCTCGGCCCCGGACGCTCCGCCGGGGGTGCCCGAGCCGCGCGCCTACGGCAGCCGCGCCGAGGCCAGAAGGGCCGCCCAGCGCGGCGGCGGAGGACGCCGCCGCGCCGCCAGCGCGTCCGAGGGCGCCACGGGCGGCGGGCGGCGGAGGCGGGCCGAGCCCAGAGGGCGGAAGCGGCTGATCGACTATCCGCGCGCCAACAAGCACGGGCTGCGCCGCTGGGTGCCCTCCTGGAAACAGGTGCTCGGCTCGGCGGTCGCGTTCTTCGGCCTGCTGGTCGGGCTGGTCGGGCTGGCCTACGCCCTGACCGAGATCCCCGACGCCAACGAGCTGGCCCAGCAGCAGAGCAACGTCTACTACTGGGCCGACGGCGAGCGGATGGTGGTCTCCGGCGGCGAGGTCAACCGGCAGAACATCCCGTACGAGGACATCCCCGAGGCGATGCGGGACTCCGTGGTGGCGGCCGAGAACGCCACCTTCTGGGAGGACTCGGGCATCGACCCGATGGGCATCGGCCGGGCCGTGCTCAACATGGCCAGGGGCGGCGAAGTCCAGTCGGGCTCGACCATCACCCAGCAGTTCGTCAAGAACATGTACCTGACACAGGACCAGACGCTGGAGCGCAAGGCGCGCGAGCTGCTGCTGTCCATCAAGGTGGGTGCGGAGCGCTCCAAGGAGGAAATCCTGGAGGGCTACCTCAACACCTCCTACTACGGCCGGGGCGCCCACGGCATCCAGGCCGCCGCGCAGGCGTACTTCGGCGTGGACGCCACCGATCTCGACCCGAGCCAGTGCGCCTTCCTCACCAACCTGCTCAAGGGGCCGGGGCTCTACGACCCGTACGGTGCCACCGGCGAGATCGACGAGGCCAACCTCGAACGCGCCCAGGAGCGTTGGCAGTACGTCCTGGACCGCCGGGTGGAGGTGGGCAACCTCTCCCAGGCCGAGTACGAGGAGATCAACGAGTTCCCCGAGGTGCGTGAGCCCACCCCCGCGATGGAGAAGGAGGGTCAGATCGGCTATCTGACCACCCTGGTGGACAACTACCTCATCGCGAACGACATCCTCAGCGAGGAGGAGCTGGCCAAGGGCGGCTACCAGATCCACACCACCTTCGACCGTCAGATGATGGACCAGATGGAGCAGGCCGTCACCCAGGTCGAGGAGGAGTACATCGACCCCGAGGCCCGCCCCGAGGACCGGCACGTGCAGTTCGGCGCCGCCTCGGTGATCCCGGGCGACGGCGCGATCGTGGCGATCTACGGCGGCGCCGGCTACCCCGAGCACTATGTGAACAACGCCGACGCGCCCAACGCCCAGGTGGGCTCGACGTTCAAGCCCTTCGTGCTGGCGGCGGCGATGCAGGAGGGCATCCGCGATCCCGAGGGCGGCCCCGAACAGAGCCGCGAGGACCGCATCCAGCTCTCGCCCGAGAGCGTCTACCTCAGCGAGGACCGCCTCCAGATCAACAAGTACAACGGCGATCCACTGCTGGTCGAGGACGAGGAGACCGGCGACGACGTCGAGTGGTTCCAGGCCAACTTCGAGGGCAGGTCCCAGGGCGAGGTGACGCTGCGGGAGGCCATGGAGGTCTCCGCCAACACGCCGTTCGTCCAGCTGGGCATGGACATCGGCCCCAGCACCGTCAGCCAGGTGGCCCAGGACGCCGGCCTGTTGGAGTCCAGCCTCGGCCCGGCCGACGACTCGGTGCCGTCCTTCGCCCTGGGCGTCTCCACGCCGGGGCCGATCCGGATGGCCACCGCCTACGCCACCTTCGCCGCCAGCGGCGAGCGGGCCGACCCCTACTCGGTCGTCTCGGTCGTCAAGCCCGACGGTTCCACCTGGGAGCACGAGACCGCGACCGAGCGGGCCATCGAGGCGGCGGTCGCCGACAACGTGACCGACGTGCTCACCGACGTGGTGGAGAGCGAGCAGGGCAGCGGCCACCGAATCGTCGAGGAGGGCTTCGACAAGCCGGTGGCGGGCAAGACCGGCACCACCGACGACAACAAGAGCGCGTGGTTCGTCGGTTACACCCCGCACCTCTCGACCTCCGTCGGCATGTGGCGCATCGCCGACGACGCCGAGGACCTCGCGGAGGGCGAGGAGGCCGGCTTCATGTCGATGCGCGGCACGGCCGGCATGGAGCGGATCAACGGCTCCAGCCTTCCCCTCTCCGTCTGGCTGGCCTTCATGAAGGAGGCCACCGCCGACGACGAGCCCACGGAGTTCCCGGAGCCGCCGGAGATCGGGGAGACCATCTGGGGCGGTGGCGCGGAGAGCCCGCCGCCGGTGCCGACGGAGACGCCCGACGCCCCGGACCCGACCGAGGAGGAGGAGCCGGACCCGGAGCCCACCGAGACGGAGCCCGACCCGGAGCCCACCGAGCCGGAACCCGACCCGGAGCCCACCGAGCCGTGCCAGATCTGGGACCCGAACTGCGAGACCGCCGGCCAGGACGGCGGGCAGGACGCGGGCCAGGACGCCGGGGCCGACCAGGGCGGCGGGGAGAACGGCGGCAACGTCGGAACCGACCAGGGCCAGGACGCCGGACAGGACAACGGCGGCGGGAACGGAGACAGCGGAACGCTCTGGGGCCAGGGCTAGCGAGGCTCCCCATCGAGGGCCGGGCATGGGCAGGGACCCATGACCCGGCCCTCGGTCGTTTCCCGCCACGCACCCGGGTCCCGGCCAGCCGGGCGGGGCCACGCGCCGCACGCCCGACCCGCCCTCCGCCCCCCGTGGCGCCCGTGCGGCAGGATGGGCCCCATGGCGCATCCCCACGAGTCGACCGTCGTTCACCCCACCGCCCAGGACGAAGTGGCGGCGGCGGGCAGCGAGTTGATCGGGGGGCCCGTCGGCCGGCGGGCGGTCCAGGGCGGCGGCTGGTGGAGCCCGGTGCGGGTGATCGCGCTGATCGCGATCGGGATGTTCGCCCTGGGGATGGTCCAGAAGGCCCCCTGCTACGAGGAGTACTGGTTCTACGGCGCCACGGGCCAGTACACCCACGCCTGCTACTCCGACATCCCGCACCTCTACAGCTCGCGCGGCTTCGCCGAGGGACAGATCCCCTACTTCGACAGGCTGCCCGACTCGGTCTCCGGCGGCATGGAGTACCTGGAATACCCCGTGCTCACCGGGTTCTTCATGCAGGTCGCCTCCTGGCTCACCCCGGGCGGCGGCGGGATGCGCGAGGCCCAGCTCTACTGGATGATCAACGCGGGGCTACTGTTGGTGTGCGCCGTGGTGATCGCCGTCTGCGTGACCCGGCTGCACCGCAACCGCCCCTGGGACGGCCTGCTGGTCGCGCTGGCCCCCGCCCTGGCGCTCAACGCCACCATCAACTGGGACCTGTTGGCCGGCGCGCTCACCTGCGCCGGCCTGCTGCTGTGGTCGCGCAACCGGGCCGGATGGGCCGGCGTGCTGATCGGCCTGGCGACGGCGGCCAAGCTCTATCCGGCGCTGCTGCTGGGCCCGCTGCTGGTGCTCTGCTGGCGCGCGGGACGCTGGCGGGAGTTCGGTGTCGCCACCCTGGGCGCGGTGGGCGCCTGGCTGGCGGTCAACCTTCCGGTGCTGCTGCTGGCCCCGGAGGGCTGGTCGAAGTTCTACACCTTCAGCCAGGACCGCCCGGTGGATGTGGGCTCGTTCTGGCTGATCATCTCCCAACGGGCCGACACCGCACTGGAGGCGGTCAACACCTACGCCATGGTGCTGATGGCGCTCGGCTGCGCCGGGATCGCGCTGCTGGCCCTGAGCGCTCCCAGACGGCCCCGGCTGGCCCAACTGGCCTTTCTGGTCGTGGCGTTGTTCGTCCTCACCAACAAGGTCTACTCGCCGCAGTATGTGCTCTGGTTGATCCCGCTGGCCGTGCTGGCCCGCCCCCGCTGGCGGGACTTCCTGGTCTGGCAGGCGTGCGAGGTGCTCTACTACCTCGGGATCTGGATGTATCTGGCCTACCGCCACGGGGAGGACCAGCAGGGGCTCTCCGTCGGCGGCTACCAGTTCGCCATCCTGCTGCACCTGGTGGGCACCGCCTACCTCTGCGCCATGGTGGTGCGCGACGCCCTCCGGCCCGAGCACGACCCGGTGCGCCGGGACGGCTCGGACGACCCGGGCGGCGGGGTGCTCGACGGCGCGCCCGACTCCTTCACCCTGCGCCGCCGGCGGGCGATCCCGCCGGCGGCCCCCAACGCCTATGTCGCCTGGGGCACTTCCCGGCCGGCCGCTCCACCGCCCCCCGTTCCCTCCCGGCCCGATCGCACCTGGCCGCCGCAGACCACGAACGACGTTTCACGTGAAACCTGAAAGACAGCCGCAGCCGGAAGGACAGCCGCAGGGCGCCTCCGTCATCCGGGACCTCCGAGGGCTGCTGCGCGGCAGCGGCTTCCGCCGACTCCTCACGGTGCGGCTGCTCTCCCAGTTCGCCGACGGCGTCTTCCAGGTGGGGCTCGCCACCTATGTGGTCTTCGCCCCGGAGCAGGAGACCAGGCCCACGGACATCGCGGCGGCCATGGCCGTACTCCTGCTCCCCTACTCGCTGTTGGGGCCCTTCGCGGGCGTGCTGCTCGACCGCTGGCGCCGACGCCAGGTGCTCCTCTTCGGCAACCTGCTCCGCTGCGGGCTGGTCGTCGCGACCTGCGCCCTGATCCTGGGCAGCGCCCCCGACTGGCTCTTCTATCTGTCGGCGCTGCTGGTCACGGCGGTGAACCGCTTCGTCCTGGCCGGCCTCTCGGCGGCCCTGCCCCGGGTGGTCGAGGAGGAACGGCTCGTGGTCGCCAACT
Organism: Streptomyces triticirhizae; assembly: GCF_003696235.1. Classification (GTDB taxonomy): domain Bacteria; phylum Actinomycetota; class Actinomycetes; order Streptomycetales; family Streptomycetaceae; genus Streptomyces; species Streptomyces triticirhizae. The sequence goes on along the minus strand of NZ_RFFJ01000038.1, from coordinate 24,839 downwards.
CCCTCTCCCCGACGGCCGGCACGCTCGCGGCCACCGTGGGTGGGGGCGCCGCCTTCGTCGTTCAACTGCTGGCCCGCTCCCAGGGCGCCAAGGACACGCTGGCGCTGCTGCTGGCGGCGGCGATCTACCTTCTGGCGGGACTGTCCGCGCTGCGGCTGGGCCGGGACCAGCTGGGCCCGAGCGACGCCTCCCTGGGGCGGGACCTGCGGGCCGCTCTTGTCACCACCGGCCGAGGGCTGGTCGCCGGCCTCCGCCATCTCCGCGAACGTCCCCTCGCCGCCGGGACGTTGACGGGGGTGGGGCTGATGCGGTTCTGCTATGGCGCGCTGCTGGTGACCGTGCTGATGCTCTGCCGCTACGCCTGGAACGAAGGCGGCGACGAGGGCGTCGCGCTGCTGGGCGTGGCCGTGGGAGTCTCCGGCGCCGGCTTCTTTGTGGCGGCCCTGATGACGCCCTGGCTGGTGGCCCGCCTGGGACGGCTGGGCTGGTATGTCTGCTGCGCGCTGTCGGCGGCGGTGCTGGTTCCGGCGCTGGGCCTCTCGTTCCGGCCGGCGCCCATGCTGGTGGCGGCGTTTGTGCTGGGGCTGGTCTCCCAGAGCGCCAAGATCGTCACCGACACCGTGGTGCAGGCGTCGGTTCTGGACGCCTTCCGGGGGCGGGTCTTCTCGCTCTACGACATGCTCTACAACATCGCCTTTGTGGGAGCGGCCGGGGTGGCAGCGCTGATACTGCCCTCCGACGGCCGCTCCCCGGCGTTGCTCTGCCTGGTCTCCGCCATCTATCTGCTGACCGCCGCGCTGATCCACCGGCTGCGACGGCGCACTGTTTCACGTGAAACGGCGACGAGCGCGGCGGGTTGAGCGCCGAGGTCGAGGGAGCCGTGCGCGCGGCACGGCGCTCAACTCTGCTCGGCCCACCACTCCTTGAGCGCCGCCTCGGCGGCCTCGCGCCCCAGCGGCCCCTTCTCCAGGCGGAGTTCCAGCAGGAACCGGTAGGCCCGCCCGACATCGGGCCCGGGCGGCAGCCCCAGGATCTCCATGACGTCGTTGCCGTTGAGATCAGGGCGGATGGCGTCCAACTCCTCCTGCTGCTTGAGGCGCTCGATGCGCTCCTCCAGGCTGTCGTAGGCCCGGGAGAGCGCCTGCGCCTTCCGCTTGTTCCGCGTGGTGCAGTCGGAACGCGTCAGCTTGTGCAGCCGCTCCAACAGCGGCCCGGCGTCCCGCACATAGCGACGCACGGCCGAGTCGGTCCACTCGCCGGTCCCATAGCCGTGAAACCGCAGATGCAGCTCCACCAGCCGTGAGACGTCCTTGATCAGCTCGTTGGGGTACTTGAGCCGGGCCATCCGCTGCTTGGTGAGCTTGGCGCCGACGATCTCGTGGTGGTGGAACGAGACCCGCCCGTCGCCCTCGAACCGACGGGTCTTCGGCTTCCCGATGTCGTGGAGAAGCGCCGCCAGCCGCAACACCAGGTCCGGCGGGCCGTCCTCCAGGTCGATGGCCTGCTCCAGCACGGTCAGGCTGTGCTCGTAGACGTCCTTGTGCCGGTGGTGTTCGTCGCGCTCCAGGCGCAGGGCGGGGATCTCGGGCACCACCCGGTCCGCCAGGCCGGTCTCGACGAGCAGCGTGATCCCCTGGCGGGGATGCGGGCTCAGCAGCAGCTTGTTCAGTTCGTCGCGCACGCGCTCGGCGGAGACGATGTCGATCCGCTCGGCCATCCCCCTCATCGCCTCACGCACGGGCTCGCTCACCGTGAAGCCCAGCTGCGCGGCGAACCGGGCCGCGCGCAGCATCCGCAGCGGATCGTCCGAGAAGGACTCCTCGGGGGTGCCCGGGGTGCGCAGCACGCGCCGGGCGAGGTCGGCGAGACCGTTGTGAGGGTCGACGAACTCCTTCCGCGGCAGCGCCACGCCCATCGCGTTGACGGTGAAGTCCCGGCGCCGCAGATCCTCTTCGAGGGAGTCGCCATAGACGACCTCGGGCTTGCGGGAGTCCCGGTCGTACGCCTCGGAGCGGTAGGTGGTGATCTCCAGCTGGTACTCCCGACGCACGGAGGCGTCGCCGCCCGAGGGGGCGCTCTTGCGGCAGCCCACGGTGCCGAACGCGATGCCCACGTCCCAGACGGCATCGGCCCAGGGCCGCACCAGCCGCAGCACATCCTCGGGGCGCGCGTCCGTCGTGAAGTCGAGATCGTTGCCGAGCCGACCCAGAAGCGCGTCGCGTACCGAACCCCCCACCAGCACCAGGGTGAACCCGGCCTCCGCGAAGCGGGTGGCGAGATCGTCGGCGATGGGGGAGACCCGCAGCAGCTCCCCCACGGCCAGCTGCTGCGCCTGGCTCAGCTCGGATGTGGCTTGGCGGGCGTTGGTGTCTTTCCTGTCGTTCGGCACAACAGCACAGGGTACGTGCCCCGGGTCGTCGGGCGCCGTCTCCGGGGGCCGGGGGAGCGGCCTATCCATGGCGTTCGCACGCGTCGATCATCGTTACCATGAAGGCGCGTTGAGGGCTGGGGACGGACCCCGGGACAGCGGGGACGAGAAGGAACGGGGCTGACGCGTGCCAGAGATGGCGGAGACACCATCGTCCCGCTCCGGTGGCGACCGGCGCGGGAAGCTCCTCGGGCGTCGTGGGCGCCGGCTCTTCGGACTCCTCGCCGCGCTGCTGGCCACCGTTCTCTCCAGCGGGCTCGGACCGGCCTCGGCGGCCAGCGCACCGCACGCCCGGACGCAGACCAACGAGGGCTCCACGGCCACCGTCGCCCTCACCGAGGTGAGCCCGAAGGCACCGGAGGAGGACGACACCCTCACCCTGCGCGGGACCGTCACCAACGAGGGCGAGTCCGCCATCCTGAACAGCTCGGTGGCCGCCCGCCAGGGCGTCCTCCTGGAGAGCCGCGCCGCCCTCGACGAGTCGATGGCGCTCACCGAGTTCAGCCTCGACACCGACGGCCCCATCGTGCAGGGGCACAGCCAGGACATCGGCACCGTGCAGCCGGGCATGTCCCGGACGTTCTCCCTCCAGGTGCCGGTCTCCGCGCTCTCCCTCGGCGCTGACGGGGTCTACCAGGTGGGCGTGACGCTCACCGGGCAGACCGAGGACGGCCAGTGGGACCGGATTCTCGGCATCGACCGCACCGTGCTGCCCTGGGCGCCCTCGGGCTCCGTCGAGGGCCCGGGGACGCGCCTCACCTTTCTGTGGCCGCTCGTCTCCCGCACCCATCTGACCGCCCAGACCGGCGCCAACGAGGAACAGACCCCCGCCTTCCGGGACGGCTCCCTGTTGGAGGAGATCTCCCCCGGCGGCCGCCTCCACCGCATGGTGACGCTCGGCGCCGACCTCCCGGTCACCTGGGTGATCGACCCCGACCTGCTCGCCTCCGTGGACGCCATGGTCGAGGAGTACCAGGTCTACGAGGGCGACGAGTTGGTCGCCGGCGACGGCCAGCAGGAGGCCAGGGCCTGGCTCGGCGCCCTCCAGGACGCGGTCAGCGGCGACGAGGTGGTGGCCCTCCCCTACGGCGACCCCGACCTCGCGTCCCTCGCGCACCAGGGGCGGGAGGTCCAGGGCGCGCTGCGGCAGCTGGCCACCGCCACCGAGACGGCGGCCGTGACCGTCGACACGGTGCTGAAGGTCGAGCCGACCACCGACTTCGCCTGGCCCGTGGAGGGCGCGATCGACCCCTCGATCGTCTCGGTGGCCACCTCCGCCGGTGCCCACCACGTCATCGCCCGGAGCGACAGCCTGCGCGACGACGGCCTCGCCCACACCCCCTCGGCCGCCCGCCCCATCGGGGACGGCAACACCGCCGTGGTCGCCGACGCGACGCTCTCCACCCTCTTCACCGAGGACATGAGCAGCACCAGCAACGCGGCCATGGCCGGCCAGCAGCTCCTCGCCCAGACCTTCGCCATCGCCCGGCAGCAGCCGGAGAGCGAACGGAACCTGCTGCTCGCGCCCCAACGGATGCCGACCGGGGACCAGGCCCAAGCGATGGCCGACGCCATCCGCGGCCTCCAGGAGGACGCCGACTGGATCTCGTTCGAGCACCTGAGCGCCACGGCCGCCGCCCAGCCCGACCCCGCCGCCAACCAGCGGGTGCCGAGCGCCGACGAATACCCGTCCCGGCTGCGTCAACAGGAGCTTCCCACCAGCGCGTTCCAGACCATGCGGGAGACCCAGCGGACGCTGGAGGACTTCATGGTCATCCTGACCGAGCCCGACCGGGTCGAGTCCCCCTTCGGCAACGCCATCCGCCGCGAGATGTCCACCTCCTGGCGCGGCCACGAGTCGGACGCGGCCGCCTACCGCTTCGCCGTGCAGAACGGCCTGGAGGCCCTGACCGACCGGGTCAGCATCATCCAGAAGTCCCCGATCACCCTCTCGGGCCGCAGCGCCACCATCCCCGTCACGGTGGAGAACAACCTGGTCCAGGACGTCCAGGGCCTTGAGCTGCGGCTGACCTCAAGTCGCCGGCTGGGCCTGGAGGTCAGCGAAACCCAGCAGATCGCGGTGGGCGGCGGGCACAGCCAGACGGTGAAGTTCTCCACCACGGCGCGGGCCAACGGCCGCACGTTCCTGGAGGCCCGTCTCTTCACCACCGAGGACCAGAAGGCCTACGGGGAGCCGATGCGCTTCCAGGCCAGTGTCACCTCCTACACCCCCCGGGTGCTCATGGTGATCGCCGGCGGCCTGCTGCTGGTGGTGCTCGCCGGAATCCGGATGTACACCCAGCGCAGGCGCGCGGCCCGGGAGGCCGAGGCGTCCGAGGTGTCCGAGGCGTCCGAGGCGTCCGAGGCGTCCGAGGCGTCCGAGGCGTCCGAGGACAACGCCCCGGCGGGTGAGAGCGACTCCGACACCAACGACGGCGACGCCGGCACCCCGTCCAGGGGTGAGAGGCTGGACCCCGACGAGTGAGCCGGAGTCCGGACCGTGAACCTAAGGGGTAGCGATGCAAGCGCCGTATGACCGTGAACGCGGCCAGGCGCCGGACGGCGGTGACCCGTCCGGCTGGTCGGAGAACGCCCCGGACCAGGGCGGCCAGCAGTACGCGCAGCCGCCCCACCCGGGTTACGACCAGCACCCCGGCTACGGCCAGCAGGACGGCTACCCCCCGCCCGCCCAGCCGGCGGGCCCGCCCCCGGGCCAGCACCAGCAGCACCCGGGCTACGACCCCTATCTCGCGGACAGCTACCAGCACGACCCGTACGCCGACCGCGACCCGCTGGCCCAGGACCCGGTGGGGGAGGCGCTCTACGACCGCACGGCCCACCCCCCGCCGCCGAACGCGGCCGGCCCGCACGGCTATCCGGCGCGGCCACCCGTCGACCAGCCCTACCAGGACCCCCGGTGGGCGCCGGGCCAGCAGTACGACGCCGGCCCGTCGCCCTACGGGCAGCAACCCCAACCCCCGCAGGCCGGCGGCCAGTTCGGCGGCCCCGCCGACCTGGCGGGCCAGCCCGGCGGCTATCCGTCGGCACCGGCCGAGCAGCCGAGGACCGGGCAGCCGGACGACGCGTTCGCCTACCTCTTCCGCGACCAGCAGCACCCCGGCGCGGGCCCCGCCCGGCCCGGCCCCGAGCCGTATCCCGGGCAGCCCCCGCATCCCCAGCACCAGCACCAGGCGCCCCCGCCGGCCAGCCCGCCCGTCTCGCCGCCGCCACCCGCCGCGGCGCCGGCGCCCGCTGCCGACCCCACGCCGGCGCCCGAGTCCCCCAGCGGCGGTCGGGCCAGCAGCATCCTCAGATCCAGCGCGATAATGGCCGCCGGCACGCTGGTCTCCCGGATCACCGGGTTCGTTCGCCAGCTGGTGATCGTCGCGGCCCTCGGGGCCGCCGTGCTCGGCGACACCTACACCGTCGCCTGGGCCCTGCCCTCGATGATCTACTTCCTGATCATCGGCGGCGGCCTCAACTCCGTCTTCGTCCCCCAGCTGGTGCGGGCGATGAAGGACGACGAGGACGGCGGCGACGCCTACGCGAACCGGCTGTTGACCCTGGTCATGGTCGCCCTGGCCGCCCTGGTCGTGATGGGCATGGTGGCCGCGCCGCTGCTGGTCCGGATGCAGACCGCCAAGTTCGCCAGCGACCCGGCGGCCAACGAGCTGACCATCACGTTCGCCCGCTACTTCCTGCCCACCATCTTCTTCACCGGCGTGTACACGGTGCTGGGGCAGATCCTCAACGCGCGGGACCGCTTCGGCGCGATGATGTGGACCCCGGTCCTCAACAACATCGTGGTGATCTTCACCTTCGGGATGTTCCTCTGGGTCTACGGGACGCAGCGCAGCTCGGAGATGTCAGTCTCCACCATCACGCCCGAGGGGGTCCGGCTGCTGGGCATCGGCACCCTGCTGGGCCTGGTCGTGCAGGCCGGAGCCATGCTCCCCTACCTCAGGGCCGCCGGATTCCGCATCCGGCCCCGCTTCGACTGGCGCGGCCACGGCCTGGGCAAGGCGGCCCGGCTGGCCAAGTGGACCGTGCTCTTCGTCCTCGCCAACCAGGCCGCGCTGATCGTCGTCACCCAGTTCGCGACCTGGGCCGGCGACAACGCCAGCGCCGCCGGATTCCCCGGCACCGGCTTCACCGCGTACAACAGCACGCTGCTGATCTGGCAGATGCCCCAGGCCATCATCACCGTCTCCGTGATGGCCGCGCTGCTGCCGAGGCTCTCCCGTTCCGCCGCCGACAACGACACGGCGGCCGTCCGGGACGACCTCTCCCACGGGCTGCGCACCTCGGCCGTGGCCATCGTGCCGATCAGCTTCGTCTTCCTCGCGCTCGGCATCCCGATCTGCACCCTGCTCTTCAACTCCGCCGGCAGCGAAGCCGCCCGGTCCTTCGGGTACATCCTGATGGCCTTCGGCCTCGGGCTGATCCCCTACTCCGCCCAGTACGTCGTGCTGCGCGCCTTCTACGCCTACGAGGACACCAAGACGCCGTTCTACAACACGGTCGTGGTCTCGCTGACCTGGATCGTGCTGTCGACGTTGAGCTTCGTGGTGCTCCCCGACCGGTGGGTGGTCGCGGGCATCGCCTTCGGCTACGGGCTGGCCTACGCGTTCGGCGTGGTGGTCGCCTGGCGCCGGCTGCGGCAGCGGATGCGCACCGACCTCGACGGCGCCCGGGTCGTCCGCACCTACATCAGGCTCTGCGGCGCGTGCATCCCGGCGGCGGCGCTCGGCGGCCTCGTGGGCCTCATGGTGCTGAACGCCCTGGGGCAGGGCCTGCTGGGCTCCCTCGCGGCGCTCGGCGCCGGCGGACTGCTGCTGCTGGCCGTTTTCTATCTGGCGGCGCGTCGAATGCGCATCCAGGAGATGACGGTTCTGGTCGGCATGGTCCGCAGCCGCCTGGGGCGCTGACCTCGTGACTCGCGGAGGACCGGCACCACCGGTCGCGGTCGGGACACTCCCCGGCCACCCTCCGTACAACCTCCCGGCGCCCTCACATGTCGTGCAGGGGGACGGACTAACGGCACAATGAACCTGGCAGAGTCCACGACCGATGGCCCGGAACGGGGAGGCGGAAGCGACGGTGGCGGAACGGAGCACGGCGACGAGCCCTCCGCAGGACCCAGCGAGCACCGAGCAGGCGCCCGACGCCCAGAGAGCCGAGGGCGAGACCGAGGGGCCCGAGCAGGAGCGTCCCCAGCCCGCCCCCGAAGCGGTCGAGCTGCACAGCGGGCACCGGCTGGCCGGCCGCTACCGGCTGGAGGAGTGCATCACCCGACTGGACGGCTTCAGCAGCTGGCGTGCGGTCGACGAGAAACTCCGCCGGGCCGTGGGCGTCCATGTCCTGCCCGCCAGCCACGAGCGGGCGGCCACCGTGCTCTCCGCCGCCCGAGCCACCGCGCTGCTGGGTGACCCGCGCTTCGTCCAGGTCCTCGACGCGGTGGAGGAGAAGGGCCTGGTCCACGTCATCCACGAGTGGCTCCCCGACGCCATCCCGCTCCACACCCTGCTCCACGCGGGGCCACTCGACCCCCACGAGGCGCAGGCGCTGGCCGGCCAGGTCGCCCAGGCCATGGCCGCCGCCCACCGGGAGAACCTCGCCCACCTCCGACTCAACCCGGCCACCGTGCTGCGGACCGGGCCCTGCCAGTTCCGCATCCGAGGGCTGGCCGTGGACGCCGCGCTGCGGGGAATCGAGGCGGACGACCCGCAGCGGGCCGACACCGAGGCCATCGGGGCGCTGCTCTATGCCGCGCTCACCCAGCGCTGGCCCTACCCCGAGGGCGTCTACGGGCTCAGCGGCGTCGCCGGCCTGAGCAAGGGGAGCCGGGAGCCGCTGCTCACCCCGGAACAGGTGCGCGCCGGCGTCCATCGCGGGCTCTCCGAGCTGGCCATGCGCGCCCTGGTGAACGACGGCGCCACGGCGGTGAGCGAGAAGCCGGCGCTCACGACGCCGGAGGAACTGAGCGCGGCGCTGGCCCAGTTGCCCCGGATCAGGCCGCCGGAGCCCACGCCCTCTGCCCTGCCCCAGTTCCACCAGCCGACCACCTACCAGCGGGGCACCCTGGTCGCCGGCGGCCCACCGACGGCCCCGGGCCGGCCCGGCGTCGCGGGCGGCGCCGGGAGCGCTCCTCCCGCGCTGGGCGGGCGCTGGGGCACCGCTCTGAAGGTCGCGGTCTCGGCCCTGCTCATCGCGGCCCTCGGCCTGGGCAGTTGGCAGTTGGCGGACGCGCTGCTCAAGGGGGATGCCCCCGCCGAGGCCACGCCGGCTCCCGGGCCCGACGAGGACGAGGACGTGGAGGAGCCGCCGCCCGGGCCACTGGAGGTCAGCTCCGTGACGGAACTCGACCCCGAGGGCTCCGGCCAGAACCCGGAGTCCGCCCCGCTCGTCATCGATGACGACCCCGAGAGCTACTGGCAGACCAAGAACTACTACGGGCCGTCCTTCGGCAACCTCAAGAGGGGGCTTGGGCTGATCCTGGACCTGGGCGAGGCCCGGGAAGTCCGGTCGCTTACCGTGGAGGCCGTCGGCGACACCGCCGTCGAGTTCCGAGCCGCCCCGGCCGACGCGACCACGCCGCCCGGCGGCGCGGACGACTTTGTCACGCTGGACAGCGCGACGGGTAGCTCGCTCACGCTCCAGGGAGACGAGCCGGTGACCACGCGCTTCGTGCTCGTCTGGCTCACCGACCTGCCGCTGGGGAACGACGGCAACTACCGTGGCCGCATCACCGATATCAGCGTCAACCAGTAGTCGGTCCGGGGAACCGCGTGCCAGTGCGGGCGCGGCGGCCGAGGGGAGAGGGGAGGTTCCGTCGTGAGCAGTCAGGCTCCGAGCGAACCTGCCGTCGCCACCGACAAGGAGCTGCTGGCGAGCCATGTGGCCGGGGACCCGGACGCGTTCACCGAGTTGGTGCGGCGCCATCGGGATCGCCTCTGGCGGGTCGCGATGCGCACCCTCGGCGACCGTGAGGAGGCGGCGGACGCCCTTCAGGACGCCTTTGTCTCCGCCTATCGCTCGGCCCACACCTTTCGCGGGCACTCGGCCGTCACCACCTGGCTCCACCGCATCACGGTGAACGCCTGCCTGGACCGGGTGCGCCGGGCCCAGAGCCGCCGCACCTCGCCCATGCCGGAACCGGAGCGGCTGGAGGACCTGCTGGAGCCCCACGAGTCCGCCGAGGCGCCGGCCGAACGTCAGGATCTGCGGCGCCAGTTGACATCGGCGCTCGCCGAGCTGCCGTTGGAGCAGCGCGCCGCCCTGGTCCTCGTCGACATGCAGGGCTATCCGGTCGCGGAGGCCGCCCGCATCCTGGAGACCCCCGTGGGCACCATCAAGAGCCGTTGCGCCCGTGGCAGGGCGCGGCTGCTGCCGCTGCTCCGCCACCTTCATCCCAAGGCGTCTCCGGACGAGGACGGGCCAAGGAACCAGACCCCAGGTCCATCCGTCCCACCTCCGAGGGGCGGGGAAGCACCCGGCGCCACCGAGAAGGAGGTGGGCACATGAGTGAGACACATCCCGAGCCCGCCGAGCTGGCGGCGCTGGACGAGGATCTGCTGACACCCTCCGAGGCCACCGGTCTCCGCGAGCATCTGGCGCGCTGCGCCGCCTGCGCCGCAACGCTCGGCGAACTGGCGACGCTGCGCCGGGCGCTGCACGAGGAGACCGACCCGGGCCCCATCCCGGACGACGTTGTCTTCCGCATCGACGCCGCCCTCGCCGCCGAGGCGGCCCGTGCCAACGCGCGCCCCTCCCCCGTCGTTTCACGTGAAACAGCGAGGAGCGCCCGACGGCACTCCCGGGCTCGCCTCGCGCTCGCCGCCGCCGGCGCGGCCCTGGCCGTGGGCATCGGCGCGGTGGTGCTGGAGGCCCTGGGCTCGTCCGGTGGAAGCGACGCCGGTGGCTCCATGGCCGACGCTCCCGCCGACGAGGACGGCGCGATGCGGGCACCCGAGCCTCCGGTGGAATCCCTGGAGGGCCAGGTCCGCGAGCTGCTGGAGAACTCCTACAGCCCCGAGGCCTCCGAGGAGCAGGAGACCTCGTCGGAACAGGAGCCCCTCCCCGAGACGCAGCCTCCGACGCCGCTGCCCTCGCCCACCAGTGCGCCCAGCGAGGAGCCGACGGAGGGCGCCACCGAGGACCCAGGCTCGGGTGAGGTGCACATGCTCTCCGACATGCCCACCTGTGTGGACGAGGCGATCGGCCGCCCCGAGGAGCCGCTCGCGGTCAACGAGGAGGACTACAACGGCACCGACGCCTATCTGGTGGTCTTCCCGCACAGCGAGAACCCGGAGTTGGTGACCGCCTATGTGGTGGACGCCCAGTGCGTCTCCGCCACTCCGCCGGTCGCGGGGGAGATCCTGCTGGAGGAGAGCTACCCCCGCGAGTAGCGGCGCCCGGACCGGCTGATCGGCGTCTCCTTCTCGCGGCCCACGGTCGCGCGCCCTCCAGGCCGGAACAGCATCCGAGGAACGTCCCCCGGGGGCGCCAACGGCCTGGGAATGTCTGGGACCCTGGGAACCGTTAAGCGACTGAGGGCCCAGCCAGGGTCCCGGGTGAGAGACCACCAGACAAGGAAGAATTCCGTGAGCGACGTCCGCAACGTGATCATCATCGGCTCCGGACCTGCGGGCTACACCGCCGCGCTCTACACCGCACGCGCCTCGCTCAACCCGCTCGTCTTCGAGGGCGCGGTCACCGCCGGCGGCGCGTTGATGAACACGACCGAGGTCGAGAACTTCCCTGGCTTCCAGGAAGGGATCATGGGTCCCGACCTGATGGACAACATGCGCGCCCAGGCCGAGCGCTTCGGCGCCGAGTTGGTGCCGGACGACATCGTCTCCGTCGATCTCAGCGGCGAGGTCAAGACCGTCACCGACACCTCGGGCGCGGTCCACCGTGCCAGGGCGATCATCGTCGCCACCGGTTCCCAGCACCGGAAGCTGGGGCTGCCCAACGAGGACCAGCTCTCCGGTCGCGGGGTCTCCTACTGCGCCACCTGTGACGGCTTCTTCTTCCGCGAGCAGGACATCGCCGTGGTTGGCGGCGGAGACACCGCCATGGAGGAGGCCACCTTCCTGAGCCGGTTCGCGCGGAAGGTCACCGTCATCCACCGCCGGGACACGCTGCGCGCCTCCAAGGCCATGCAGGAGCGCGCCTTCGCCGACCCGAAGATCGAGTTCCTCTGGGACAGCGAGGTGGCGGAGATCCAGGGCGCGGAGGGCAAGGTCTCTGGTCTCGTCGTGCGGAACACCAGCACCGACGAGAAGTCGGAGCTTCCGGTCACCGGTCTCTTCGTGGCCATCGGCCACGACCCGCGTGTCGAACTCTTCAAGGGCGTGCTGGAGTTGGACGACGAGGGCTACATCGCGGTGGACGCGCCCAGCACGCGCACCAATGTCCCGGGTGTGTTCGCCGCTGGTGATGTAGTGGACCACACCTACCGCCAGGCGATCACCGCCGCCGGCACCGGCTGCTCGGCGGCGCTGGACGCCGAGCGCTATCTCGCGGCGCTGGCCGATGCCGCGTCCGTAACCTCGGAAGCCCAGGTCTGAGAGACCGCAAGCCCTCCGAGATCCCCAGGTTCCCAACAAAGGAGATGCACCATGGCTGGCGCCACCGTGACCGCCACCGACGCCGACTTCGAAGAGAAGGTTCTCCAGAGCGACAAGCCCGTGCTGGTCGACTTCTGGGCCGAGTGGTGCGGCCCCTGCCGTCAGGTCGCCCCGGCCCTGGAGGCGATCGCCGCCGAGCACGCCGACAAGATCACCGTCGTCAAGCTCAACATCGACGAGAACCCGGCCACGGCGTCGAAGTACGGCATCCTCTCGATCCCGACCATGAACGTCTACAAGGGCGGTGACGTCGTCAAGACCATCGTCGGCGCCAAGCCCAAGGCGGCCATCGAGCGAGACCTCACCGAGTTCATCGCCTGAGCGACGCTCGGAACGACCGAAGGGCCGTGGTGTTTCACGTGAAACGCCACGGCCCTTCGCTCTGCCGATCGCCGGGAAGGAGGCCGGTCAACCGTCCAACGAGTCGCTCTCGGCCTCGCCCGGCTGCTGCTCCTCGTCCTGGGCCCGCTGCTCCAGCACCGGCCCCTCGCCTGGGGCCAACTGCCCCAGGATGCGCTCCAGATCCTCTATCGAGGCGAACTCGACGACGATCTTGCCCTTCTTCTGCCCCAGGTCCACCTTCACCCGGGTCTCGAAGCGATCCGAGAGCCGGTGCGCCAGGGTGTCGAGCGCCGGGGCGATCCGCTTCCCGGCCCTGGGCCCCCTGGCCCGGGTGCTCTTCTTCTTGCTGTCGCTCTGGAGGGTGACGATCTCCTCCACCGCGCGCACCGACAGCCCCTCGGCCACGATCCGCAGGGCGAGCTTGTTCTGCTCGTCTGGGTCCTCGACGGAGAGGAGCGCCCGCGCATGTCCGGCCGAGAGCACCCCGGCCGCCACCCGCCGCTGCACCGCCGGTGAGAGCCGAAGCAGCCGCAGGGTGTTGGACACCTGGGGCCGCGACCGCCCGATCCGGTCGGCCAGCTCGTCATGGGTGCACTTGAAGTCCCTGAGCAACTGGTCGTAGGCGGCGGCCTCTTCGAGGGGATTGAGCTGGGCGCGGTGGAGGTTCTCCAGGAGCGCGTCCAGCAGCATCTTGTCGTCCTCGGTCGCCCGGACGATCGCGGGGATCGCCTCCAGGCCGGCCTCACGACAGGCGCGCCAGCGGCGCTCCCCCATGATCAACTCATAGCGGTCCCCGGAGAGTCGACGCACCACCACCGGCTGGAGCAGACCCACCTCCTTGATGGAGGTGACCAGTTCGGCGAGGGCGTCCTCGTCGAAGACCTCGCGCGGCTGGCGCGGGTTGGGCGTGATGGAGTCGATGGGCAACTCCGCGAAGTGCGCGCCCGAGACCTCCTGCGGCTGCTCGCCCCCGCCCTCCGCCGCCGGCGGGGCGGGGGCCTGCTCGGCCACCGTCCTGCGCCCGCGCTCCGGCGCGGTCGGCACCGCGATGCCGCGCTCGGCCGTCAACAGCGGGACGGCGCTGGGCGATACCGCGCTTCCCTTGTCGCTCTCGGCGGGCTCCTCCGCGCTCTTGGGCGCCGCCGGGATCAGCGCGCCCAGCCCTCGGCCCAGTCCTCTACGTCGCTCGCTCACTGAGCCCCCTCCGGGTTGTGCTGTTCCTGCTGCGGGATCGCGCCACGGAGCGCGATCTCCCGGGCCGCCTCCAGATAGGAGAGCGAACCGCTGGAGCCCGGGTCGTAGGTGAGGACGGTCTGCCCATAGCTGGGGGCCTCGGAGATGCGCACCGAGCGCGGGATGTTGGTGCGCAGCACCTCGTTGCCGAAGTGGCTCCGCACCTCCTCCGCGACCTGGGAGGCCAGCCGTGTCCGGCCGTCGTACATGGTGAGCAGAATCGTGGAGACATGCAGTCTCGGGTTGAGATGGCCGCGCACCAGCTCGACATTGCGCAGGAGTTGGCCGAGGCCCTCCAGCGCGTAGTACTCGCACTGGATGGGGATGACCACCTCGGCGCCGGCCACCAACGCGTTGACCGTCAGCAGCCCCAGGGAGGGCGGGCAGTCGATCAGCACATAGTCGAGCGGCTGTTCATAGGAACTGATGGCCCGTTGCAGGCGGCTCTCCCTGGCGACCACGGAGACCAGCTCGATCTCGGCGCCGGCCAGGTCGATCGTGGCGGGAGCGCAGAAGAGCCCCTCCACATCGCGCACCGGCTGCACCACATCGGCGAGCGGCTTGCTCTCGACCAGCACGTCGTAGATCGAGGGCACCTCGGCGTGGTGGTCGATCCCGAGCGCCGTGGAGGCGTTGCCCTGAGGGTCGAGGTCGATCACCAGAACGCGGGCGCCGTGGAGGGCAAGTGAGGCCGCCAGATTGACCGTTGTGGTGGTCTTCCCGACCCCGCCCTTCTGGTTGGCGACCACCATGATCCGGGTCTCGGCCGGCCGGGGCAGCGCGCCGCCGGAGATGTGCATGGCGGCGATGGCCTGCTGCGCGGCCCGGGCGATGGGTGCCCCGTCGGCGGGCGGCGGAGCACTGGTCGCAATATCAACGGCACCGCCCGGAGCGTCCGTCGGTTCGGACCGAGGGCCCGGGACCGGATCGGCCGTCGGCCCAGCAGTGTTGGCGTCGGACCGCAATGGTTCACTCTCCTCGACACGCACAGCCTCTGTGGAGTCAAAGCCTGCCATGTCTCGGGGGTTGCGAACCAGCGAGGACCGCTTACCTGTGGATGAAGGGCCCTCTGTGGATACAGGCGCCCCACTTTGGAGTGACGTTCGGGGACGACGGGCGCGCGGCTCGGCAGTCGCGCGCCCACGGCTGATGATTCCCTGGAGCAGCGAGCGGCGTTTCACGTGAAACACGATGCCCACGCTCAACTCCGGGGCTCGGCAGGACACTCCGCCCACGGCCAATTGCCCCGGATGACCGTCGCTTCGGGCGAACGGGAACGGCACCGCACGGCGCCCCGCGTTCGGCCGGCGCCGGGCGCGGAACGGTCAGCGGCGGGGGCGCCGGCTGGAGCCGCCGCGCCGAGCGGCCTTGGCGCGCTTGGCGGCGAACCGCACCCCGCCCGGGCTCTCCCCGACCTCGACGCGCACCACGGTGGAGGGCGGGTCGACCACGCCAACTCCCGCGTGGAGCACGGAACTCCGCACCATGCCGAGCTTGGCCAGCGCCCCCCGGGCGGCCTTCAGCTCCTCCTCGGCGGTCTCGCCCTTGATGGCCAGCATCTCGCCGTAGGGGCGCAGCAGCGGAACGCCCCAGCCGGCCAGCCGGTCCAGAGGCGCGACCGCGCGGGCCGTCACCACATGGACGGGGGTGAAGGTCGGCAGCACCTCCTCGGCCCTGCCCCGGACCAGGGACACCTGGTCCTCCAGGCCGAGCAGCTCGACCACCTCGCCCAGGAAGTTGATGCGTCGCAGCAGCGGTTCCAGCAGGGTGATCCGGAGGTCGGGCCGCACCAGGGCGAGCGGGATGCCGGGGAGACCGGCCCCGGAGCCCACATCGCAGACCGTGACCTCCTCGGGCACCACCTCGGAGAGCACGGCGCAGTTCAGCAGGTGGCGTTCCCACAGCCGGGGCACCTCGCGGGGGCCGATCAGCCCACGGCCCACCCCGATGTCGGCCAGCAGCTCGGCATAGCGAACGGCGTCGCCCAGACGCTCGCCGAAGACCTTCCGCGCGGCCTCCGGAGGTTCGGGAAGCGTCGCCTCCACGGCACGGTCCTGGGTCACGGCAGAACGACCACGCGCCGCTGCGGCTCCTCGCCCTCGGACTCGCTCCGCAGGCCGGCCGCAGCGACCGCGTCATGCACGACCTTGCGCTCGAAGGGCGTCATCGGCTGGAGCTTCACGGGCTCGCCGGAGTCCTTCACCTGCTGCGCCGTCTGGGTGCCCAGCGCGGTCAGCTTCTCCCGCTTGCGGGCGCGGAACCCGGAGATGTCCAGCATCAGCCGGCTCCGTTCGCCGGTCTCCCGGTGCACCGCGAGCCGGGTCAGCTCCTGGAGCGCCTCCAACACCTCGCCGTCCCGGCCCACCAGCTTCTGGAGATCGCGCGACGGGCCATCCGAGACGATCGAGACCGCCGCCCGATCCCCCTCGACATCCATGTCGATGTCGCCGTCCAGGTCGGCGATGTCCAGCAACCCCTCCAGGTAGTCCGCCGCGATCTCGCCCTCCTGCTCCAGGAGGGTCAGCTCGTCGGTCTCCTCGGCGGGGGCTGAGGTGGTGTCCGTCACGGGTGAGGCTCCTTCTACTTCTTGCTCTTGGCGGACGGCTTCGGCTTGCGCGCCTGGGACTTCGCCTGCGACTTCTTCGCCTGCTGCCCCCGCTGCTTCTTCTGCGGCTGGGACCTCTCCGACGACGGCGCCTGGCCGTTCTGCCCGTTCTGGCTGGCCTGGCCGCCGCCGCTCCTGCCGTTCTGCTGGGGCTTGTCCAGCCGGGAGGGGGCGGACGCGGCCTGCTTCTTCGCCGGCTGGGCACCGGTGCCGGACTGCCGCTGGGACCGGGTCTGACGCTTGCGCTGGTTGCGGACGGTCCGGGTCGCCTCGGCGGACTTCTTCGCGGCCTCTTCCTCCGCCTGGGGAAGCTTGCCCTTCCTGCGCAGCCGCTCCTGCCGCTGCTGGTAGGCCAGGCTGCCGGGGGTGGGGTTCCGCGTGATCACGTACATCTGCTGGCCCAGGGACCAGACGTTGGTGGTCAGCCAGTAGATCAGCACACCCACCGGGAAGTTCACACCGAAGACGGCGAACATGATCGGGAAGATGTACATCAGCATCTTCTGCTGGTTCATGAACGGCGTCTTGACCGTGAGGTCGACGTTCTTCGTCATCAGCTGGCGCTGGGTGAAGAACTGCGACGCCGACATCAGCACGATCATGATGATGGTGACGGTGCGGACGTTGGCCTGGGAGGCGCCCAGCGCGGCGACGTCGGCCGCGCTGTCCATGAAGCGGGTGGCGATCGGGGCGCCGAAGATCGTCGCCTCACGGGCGGAGTCGACCTGGTCCCGGTTGAGGACGCCGACGACCTTGTCGCTGGCGATGTGGTTGAGCACCTGGAAGAGCGCGATGAAGAACGGAGACTGCGCCAGGATCGGGAGACAGCTGGCGAGCGGGTTGGTGCCCGTCTCCTTGTACAGCTTCATCATCTCTTCGGACTGACGCTGCCGGTCGTTCTTGTAGCGCTCCTGGATCTTCTTCATCCGTGGTTGGAGCGCCTGCATGTTCCGGGTGGCCTTGATCTGCTTCACGAAGAGCGGGATCAGGGCGATCCGGATGACCACCACCAGGGAGACGATCGACAGCCCCCAGGCCCAGCCGCTGTCCTCGTCGAAGACCAGGCTGTAGAGGCTGTGGAACTGGACGACGATCCACGAAACGGCGATATAGAGGGGGGAGAGGATCGAATTGATCGTGTCCACGGATCAAGCTCCTTGGGCATTGTTGGGGGCACCCCCGGAAGAGGCGGGGTTGAACGACCGGTGCCGCAGTCGGTCCCGCAGTGACCGATGCCAGACCGGGCGCTTGCGCGGCGGAACGTGATCGACTCCACCCGGCGACCAGGGGTTGCAGCGCAGAATGCGCCAAGCGGTGAGGGCGGTCCCCTTGAGCGCTCCATGTCGGTCGATGGCGCCGTACCCGTAGTGGGAACACGACGGATAGTAACGACAGACCGGGCCGAGAAGGGGGCTGATCGTCCACTGATACAGCTTGATCAGCAGCAGCAGCGGGTACTTCATCCGCGTACCCCTCCCAGTAGCCGCTCCAGTGCGGCGTCCAGCTCGCGAGCCAGCTGGTCGAACGCGGCTCGTTCCGCGCCCGGCAGGGCCCGCACCACCACCAGGCTACCGGCGGGCAGCGCGGTCAGCCGGGCCCGGACCAGGTGACGTAGCCGACGCTGGACGCGGTGGCGGACCACCGCGTTCCCCACGGCCTTGCTGACGACGAAACCCGCACGTGGCGGTGAGGGTGTCCCCTCCGCCAGGTGCGGGTCCGTTCCATCGCTCAGATGGACGACGAGATGCGGGCGTCCGGCCCTGCGACCTCGGCGCATCGCGGTCGCGAAGTCCTCGCGCCGCCTCAGCCGGTTCTCGGAGGGCAGCACCGCATGGACCTGTGGTCAGTGGTTCAGGCCGACAGCCGGGCGCGGCCCTTGGCACGACGGTTGGCGACGATGGCGCGGCCGGCACGCGTCCGCATCCGCAGCCGGAAGCCGTGGGTCTTGGCCCTGCGCCGGTTGTTCGGCTGGAAAGTGCGCTTGCTCACTCGGGGACTCCAGAGATCTTCGGTGTACCGGCACAGGTCGGCCGAGACAGATGTGGACCGTCGTTGGCTGTCACCGTGCGCCCGCGAGGCCATCGCAACGCCCGAGTCAGCCGCTCACACCTCTGGTCGGAGGCGGGCCATCGGAGGCAGGCGGCAGCAGCCATCGACGACTCGACCTGGCAACGGTACGCGCGAGGCGAGCCACAGGTCAAACTCGGACGGCGCATCCCTGTACACAGCCTGTGGACAACGACTTGATGCGCGGACCTCGCGCTGACTAACGTGACTGAACTCGGAATCTTTCCCGATCGCCCCCGGCGTCACACCCACAGGTGCCCGCCAACACAGCGCCATCCCTGAGCGCCACCCCTGCGAGTGAGAGAGCGTGCCTCGTGGCTGACCTTCCAGCGGACCTTGCAGCGGTCTGGCCCCGGGCTCTGACAACGATGCTCTCCGACGGCCAGCGCCTGGAGTCCAAGGACCACCGCTGGCTCCAGGACTGCCAGCCGCTGGCCCTGGTCTCCGGGACCGCGCTGTTGGGCGTGCCCAACGAGTACGCGAAGAACGTGTTGGAGGGGCGGTTGGCGCCGCTGATCAGCGAGGCGCTGAGCCGCGAGTGCGGCCAACCGGTCCGGCTGGCCATCACCGTCACGGCGCCGCCGGCGGAGTCCACACCGTCCGGCCCGGCCACGCCGTCCATCCCCGAGCAGTCGGGTCCCCGGGCCGAGACGCCCACGGACGACGGCGGCTACCAGAAGTACGACGGATACGGCGGCGACGGCCGGCGCGAGCAGGGGCCCGAGGCGCGCCCCGCCTACCCCGACCGCCACCAGACCCCGCCCCAGGAGAGCCCGCCGTGGCGGCAGCCGCACGGGGACTACCCCTCCTACGGTCGCCCGGAGGGCTTCGACTCCTCCTCCTTCGGTGAACAGACGTATGGCGAGCGCGGGTTCGGCGAGCAGTCCTACCAGGAACAGCGGTACGGGGAGCGTTCCTACGGCGGGGAGCCGCGCTACGGCGAGCAGCGGTACGGCCGTTACGACTCCGGCGACCGGCCCGGCTCCTCGGGCGGCGGCGCGCCCGGGCCGCTGGCCGCGCAGCCGGCGCCGGCGACGGGACCGGGGGAGCCGACCGCCCGGCTCAACCCGAAGTACCTCTTCGACACCTTCGTCATCGGCGCCTCCAACCGCTTCGCCCACGCGGCGGCCGTAGCGGTGGCCGAGGCGCCGGCGAAGGCGTACAACCCCCTCTTCATCTACGGGGAGTCCGGGCTGGGCAAGACGCATCTGCTGCACGCCATCGGGCACTACGCCCGCAGCCTCTATCCGGGCACCCGGGTGCGCTACGTCAGCTCGGAGGAGTTCACCAACGAGTTCATCAACTCGATCAGGGACGGCAAGGCCGACGCCTTCCGCAAGCGCTACCGGGACATGGACATCCTCCTGGTGGACGACGTGCAGTTCCTGGCGAGCAAGGAGTCCACGCAGGAGGAGTTCTTCCACACCTTCAACACCCTGCACAACGCCAACAAGCAGATCGTGCTCTCCTCCGACCGGCCGCCCAAGCAGCTGATCACCCTGGAGGACCGGCTGCGCAACCGCTTCGAGTGGGGACTGATCACGGACGTCCAGCCGCCGGAGCTGGAGACCCGGATCGCGATCCTGCGGAAGAAGGCGGTCCAGGAGCAGTTGAACGCCCCGCCCGAGGTGCTGGAGTTCATCGCCTCGCGGATCTCCCGCAACATCAGGGAACTTGAGGGCGCGCTGATCAGGGTGACCGCCTTCGCCAGCCTCAACCGGCAGCCGGTGGACCTGGGGCTGACGGAGATCGTGTTGAAGGACCTGATCCCGGGCGGCGAGGACGCCACCCCCGAGATCACGGCGGACGCCATCACCTCGGCCGTCGCCGACTACTTCGGCCTGACCATCGAGGACCTGGCGGGCTCCTCGCGCAGCCGCATCCTGGTCACGGCGCGACAGATCGCCATGTACCTGTGCCGGGAGTTGACCGATCTGTCGCTGCCGAAGATCGGTCAGCACTTCGGCGGGCGCGACCACACGACGGTGATGCACGCCGACCGCAAGATCAGGGCGCTGATGGCCGAACGGCGCTCCATCTACAACCAGGTCACCGAGCTGACCAACCGCATCAAGAACGGCTGAGGAACGGCCGAGGAACGGCTGGGCGTCACCGAGAGTCGCCACCGGCCCCTCGACGAACGCCACCGCCCCGCCGTAGGCCGCCCGTTCACCGCAGCGCCCCCGAGGTTTCGCCTCGGGGGCGCTGTTCGATTAGCGACCCGGGCCACTCGTGTTTTCGTGGTTCTCCCGGGTTTCCCACAGATTCGGCGAGTTGTCGTCGTCCACACCCTGTGGGGTTGGCGTGTCGTCCAGATCTCTGTCCACAGGCCGGCGAGGAACGGGGGACAACCGCAGGTCAGGTGCCTGTGGATGTGTGGAGGACGTTCGTCCACAGCCTGTGGACGAACGAGGACCGGCCCCAGGCCCGTTCCGCGTTGTCCACCGACCAGGGCCAGCTACCCACAGGATGAGGGGAGTTGTACACAGCCAATCCACAGGTTTATCCACTGTTCGGCAACATAACGCGCCGCCTCACCGGGTCGAGTGAATCAGGTCACAGGAGGCTGCCGCGCGGCCTGTGGGCAACCGCTCCGAAACTGGGGACAGACCTGTTGAGAACTCGGGGTGTCCTGGGGATGGCCTGTGTACAACCGGCGGCTGTCCACAGGAGGGGCCGCTTCGTCCACCGCTCCACCCACAGGGCCTGTGGACAGAAAACCCGCTCTGAGCAGGGGAATTGGAGTTATCCACGGTTTCCACAGGCCCTACTACTACGACTACGGATATAAGCCGGGAGACTCGGTTCGAAGTGGGGGCTGTGCACAACCGGGCTCGGGGACGACCTACCCAGCGCGCCTCGATTTGACTCGCCGGAGCACCTACTGTCAGTGGCGTGCGTCAGACTGGGGGCCCAACAAACGGAGCCAACGGCGACGAGCGGCCAGCAACTGCGGGAGGCGGCTGAAGTGAAGATCCGGGTGGAACGCGATGTGCTCGCGGAGGCGGTGGCATGGGCCGCCCGCAGCCTGCCGGCCCGACCGCCGGTGCCGGTGCTCGCCGGGCTGCTGTTGAAGGCGGAGGGTGGCGCGTTGAGCCTCTCCGGCTTCGACTACGAGGTCTCGGCGCGGGTGTCGGTCGAGGTCGACGTGGAGGACGAGGGGACGGTCCTGGTCTCCGGGCGGCTGTTGGCCGACATCTGCCGTTCGCTGCCCAACCGTCCGGTGGAGATCTCCTCGGACGGCGTGCGGGTCACGGTGGTCTGCGGCTCCTCGCGGTTCACCCTCCACACCCTCCCTGTCGAGGAGTACCCGGCGCTGCCGCAGATGCCGACGGCCACGGGCACGGTCTCGGCTGAGGTCTTCGCCTCGGCGGTCTCCCAGGTGGCCATCGCCGCCGGCCGGGACGACACGCTGCCGGTGCTCACCGGCGTCCGGGTCGAGATCGAGGGCGACACGGTGACGCTCGCCTCGACGGACCGATACCGCTTCGCGGTGCGGGAGTTCCTGTGGAAGCCGGAGGTGGCGGACGTCTCCGCCGTCGCCCTGGTCCCGGCCAAGACGCTGCTGGACACGGCGAAGTCCCTCAGCGGCGGCGACACGGTCTCCCTGGCGCTCGCCGGCTCCGGGGCCGGCGAGGGGCTGATCGGCTTCGAGGGCGCCGGCCGGCGCACCACGACGCGGCTGCTGGAGGGCGACCTCCCCAAGTACCGCACGCTCTTCCCCACCGAGTTCAACTCGGTGGCCGTGATCGAGACCGCGCCCTTCGTTGAGGCGGTCAAGCGCGTGGCCCTGGTCGCCGAGCGCAACACCCCGGTCCGGCTCAACTTCGAGCAGGGCGTGCTGATCCTGGAGGCCGGCTCCAGCGACGACGCACAGGCTGTGGAGCGCGTCGACGCCCAGCTGGAGGGCGACGACATCTCGATCGCCTTCAACCCCGGCTTCCTGCTGGAGGGCCTCAGCGCGATCGACTCCCCGGTGGCCCAGCTCTCGTTCACCACCTCCACCAAGCCGGCGCTGCTGAGCGGCCGGCCCGCCGTGGACGCCGAGGCGGACGACAGCTACAAGTACCTGATCATGCCCGTTCGGCTGAGCGGCTGAGCCCGGGCCCGTCGTTGACGGCTCACCGGCGCGGCCCCGCTGATCTGCGCTTTTGAGCGCCCGACCCCACAGGTGTGCGTGCGGGGTCGGGCGTAGGCTCGGCCTCAGGTACAACGCAACGAAGGAGTCCTGATGGAGCTGGGTCTCGTGGGCCTCGGCCGCATGGGCGGCAACATGCGCGAGCGCATCCGCCGGGCCGGTCACACCGTCGTGGGGTACGCCCCCGACACCGAGTCCGCCGATGTGGGCAGCCTGCGGGAGATGGTGGACGCGCTGGCCGCGCCCCGGGTGGTCTGGCTGATGGTGCCGGCGGGCGAGGCGACCCAGTCCGTCGTGGACGAGCTGGCCGGCCTGCTCTCCCCCGGGGACGTGGTGGTGGACGGCGGGAACTCCCGCTGGACGGACGACGCCCGGCACGCGGCGGAGTTGTCCACCAGGGGCATCGGCTTTGTGGACTGCGGGGTCTCCGGCGGGGTCTGGGGCCTGGAGAACGGCTACGCGCTGATGTACGGCGGCGAGCAGGAGCATGTGGAGCGGGTGCGGCCGATCTTCGACGCCCTGAAGCCGCCCGGGGAGTCCGGCGCGGTGCACGCGGGCAGCGTGGGCGCCGGGCACTTCGCCAAGATGGTGCACAACGGCATCGAGTACGCGATGATGCAGGCGTTCGCCGAGGGCTGGGAGTTGCTGGAGGCGGCCAAGGAGGTCACCGACGTCCGCGAGGTGTTCCGCTCCTGGCAGGAGGGGACGGTGATCCGTTCCTGGCTGTTGGACCTGGCGGTCCGGGCGCTCGACGACGACGAGCACCTGGAGCGGCTGCGGGGCTACGCCGCCGACTCCGGCGAGGGCCGGTGGACGGTCGAGGCGGCGGTGGACCACGCGGTGCCGCTGCCGACGATCACCGCCTCGCTGTTCGCGCGGTTCTCCTCCCGGCAGGAGGACTCGCCGCAGATGAAGATGGTCGCCGCGCTGCGCAACCAGTTCGGCGGTCACGCCGTGCGGAGTTCCTCGTAGTCCTGGCGGGGAGCGCCGACGGGCGGTTCGATCGGGGAGGTTGGCCCACGCCGTGCACCTGACACATCTCTCGTTGGCCGACTTCCGGTCGTACGCCGGGGCCGAGGTGGAACTCGGCCCCGGGGTCTCGTGTTTCCTCGGCCCGAACGGCCAGGGCAAGACCAATCTGGTGGAGGCCGTCGGCTATCTGGCGACGCTGAGCAGCCACCGGGTCGCCGCCGACGCGCCGCTGGTGCGGATGGGCGCGGAGCGCGCGGTGCTGCGCGCCCTGGTGCGGGAGGGCGAGCGCCGGCAGCTGGTGGAGCTGGAGTTGAACCCGGGCCGCGCCAACCGGGCCAGGATCAACCGCTCGACGCAGGTGCGCCCCCGCGACCTGCTGGGCATCGTGCGCACGGTGCTGTTCGCGCCGGAGGACCTGCGGCTGGTCAAGGGTGACCCGACGGAGCGCCGGCGGTTCCTCGACGAGTTGGCGACGGCGAGGACGCCCAGGCTGGCCGGCGTGCGGGCCGAGTACGAACGGGTGTTGAAGCAGCGGAACTCGCTGTTGAAGTCGGCGGCGATGGCCCGGCGGCACGGCGGTCGCGGCATGGACCTGTCGACCTTGGACGTCTGGGACCAGCATCTGGCGCGGGTGGGCGCGGAGTTGGTGGTGCGGCGGCTGTCGCTGCTGGAGGCGCTGCGGCCGTTGGCCGACAAGGCGTACGAGCAGGTGGCGCCGGGTGGCGGCCCCGTGGTGTTGGAGTACCGGGGCGCCACGGTCGACGAGGGCGCGGGCGCGGTCGGCCGCGAGGAGCACGAGGCGCTGCTGGCCGCCGCGTTGACCGAGGCCAGGGCGCGGGAGATCGAGCGCGGGGTGACGCTGGTCGGTCCGCACCGGGACGATCTGCTGTTGCGTCTTGGCGAGTTCCCGGCCAAGGGCTACGCCAGCCACGG
Source organism: Streptomyces triticirhizae (assembly GCF_003696235.1). Taxonomy (GTDB): domain Bacteria; phylum Actinomycetota; class Actinomycetes; order Streptomycetales; family Streptomycetaceae; genus Streptomyces; species Streptomyces triticirhizae. The sequence continues at coordinate 489 of NZ_RFFJ01000038.1, read as the reverse complement.
CGAGTCCTGGTCGTTGGCGCTGGCGTTGCGGCTGGCCTCGTACGGGCTGCTGCGCGAGGAGGGGCCCGAGCCGGTCCTGATCCTGGACGACGTCTTCGCGGAGCTGGACGCCCGACGCCGGCACCGGCTGGCCGAGTTGGTGGTCTCGGCCGAGCAGGTGCTGGTCACGGCGGCGGTCCCGGAGGACGTGCCGGAGATCCTGGCCGGCGCCCGCTTCGAGGTCTCCGAGGGGGAGGTCGCTCGTGTCCTGGCCGAGTGACACGGGGGGCGCGCGGCGCGCTGCGGGCGCGGACGGTGCGCGGGGCGGGGAGCGTCCACAGGCTGTGGATGGTGCGCGGGGCGCGGGCGGTCAAGGCGCCCCTGAGCAGGGCGCGTTGGCCCCGGCGGGGAACGCGGACCCGGGCGGCGGCGCCGGGACGCCCGAGGTGTCCGGCGTCGACCTGGCGCGGGTCGCGCTGCGGGCGGCCAAGGAGCGCGCGCGGGAGCGCG
>NZ_RFFJ01000379.1 GCF_003696235.1 Streptomyces triticirhizae | reverse complement strand
CGCGCGCGGCCGAACCGCCGCCCGCCGGCGGGCCGGTCCCCGGGCGGCGTGCCGGGCGCGTTTCTCGTGCGTGCGCCGGGCGCGTTCCCGTCCCGTGCGCCGGGCGCGTTGTCGGCGCGGGCTCCCGCCGATGCGCCGGCCGGTGTCCCGTTCACTCGGCCTCCTCCTCGTCCGACTCCCGCGCGCCGTCCGCCCGTTCGCCGCCGTCCTCCGAAGCGTCGTCCCTCGGCGCCTCGTCCTCCGGCGTGCCGTCCTGCTCCCGGGTCGCCGCCACCGGGTCGAGGACCGGTCCGGTGGGCAGCAGCTCGGCGTAGGCGCGCGGCACGGAGGGCGCCGCCTCCGGGTCGTAGCCCAGCCGCCGCGCCGCGTCCGGCGAGGCGAGCGGGTAGGCGGTGCCGCCGTCCGTGACCAGGGTGTAGGTGCCGGCGCCGCCGCCCGAGGCGGTGGAACGCACCAACGCGCCCGCGCCGGCCGGCACATAGACGCGGTCGAGCAGCCCGAGCCGCCCGCCCCGCGACGCCTCGACCGGCGCGACGTCCGCCGGCTCCGGCATCTCCGCCGGCAGATGCGCGGTGGCCTGCCAGGGCGCGTCGCCCGGCCGGCTGCCCGGCGGCGTGCTGACGCACACCGGCCGGTCCCGCTCCGGCTCGTCCACGACCGGCAACGCCTCCGGCCACGCCGCCTCGCCCGGCGCGGCCTCGGCGGAACGGGGCGCCCGGGTCGCGTCGGTGGCGCCGATCTCGTGGTCGGCGCCCGCCGTGCTCGACAGCAGCGCGTAGACCACCTCGGGGACCGCGACCAGGCCGTCGGGGCGCACCACGAACCAGCGCCGCGCCGGCGCGTCCTCCGGCGTGTGCGCCACGTCCCCGACCACGGCGTCGAACGGCAGCTCGACGGTCGGCTCCGTGCCATACGCCTCGTCCGGCTCGGGGACGGCGATCGCCGGCGCCTCCGGCACGGTCGCGAGGACCTCCCGGGGCAGCCGCACCGGCGCCCCGCGCAGCGCGAGCGCCTCGGCCTCGGTCTCCCCGAGCGCGTAACGGCGGCCCTCCGTCAGCAGCCACCGGCCGCCGTCCTCCGCCGCCGCCAGCAGCGTCGCCCCCGGCCCGGTCGGCGCGACGCCCGGCACCGCGACATACAGGGCGGTCTCCACCGGGTCGCCGCCGGCCTCGGACGGGGTGGCGCACAGCGTCCACTCGCCGTCCAGCAGGTCGTCGGCGTCCGGGAGCGCGTCGGGGGCGCCGGGGATGCCGACCGGCAGCCCGCGCGGCGCCTCGTCGAGGGTCGCCCGGCGCACCTCGGTCAGCTGGCCGCCGCCGGCGAGCAGCGCCGAGGCCAGGTTGAGCGCGGGGTGCGCGACGCCCTCGACGATCACATAGGGATCGCCGCCGGTGCCGGCCACCACCGCGCCGCCGGCCGGCAGGTCCGGGCCGCGCCCGCCGCCGAGCCAGCCGGCGATGCCGAACCCGGCCATGATCAGGACCGCGACGGCCACCCCGCCGCCGAGCGCGCGGTGGTGCCGGCGGCGCGGGTCGAGGCGGGCCTCGTCGGCGCCCCGGAAGAGGGCGGTGCTCAGGCGGCGGTTGGCGTATCCGTACGCCTCCGCCTGTTCGCGTGTCGTGGCCATCTCTAGGGTGTCCGGCTCCGGTCGGTGGTGGCTCGCTGGGCGCCCGGCCCGGCGCCGAGCCGGGCGAGGCCGGCGGCCG
>NZ_RFFJ01000378.1 GCF_003696235.1 Streptomyces triticirhizae | reverse complement strand
CCGAACTCCGGGCCGCACGCCGGCACTTGCCGCGCCCCGCGCTTGACCGTGCTCAACCGGCATACATAAGATCTCTTACACCCACAAGAAGACGTATCTCTGTGAGGTTCCTTAAATGTCTTCGCCCGTCCCCTTGCCTCCCCTCGCCGGCGTCGACCGATGAGCGCGCCGTCCACCGCCCGTGAACCCTGGCCGGTCGCGGTCGTCGTCTGCCTGGCGGCCTCGCTGCTGCCCGTCTCGCTGACCGGCGGCGCGCTGGCCGCGCCCGAGGTCGGCTCCCACTTCGACAGCGGCGTCGCCGCCTCCCAGTGGGTGGCCAACGGCTACATGCTGACCTTCGCCGCCTTCATGGCCGTCACCGGCTCGGCCGCCGACCGGATCGGCCGCCGGCTGATGTTCCTCGGCGGCCTCGCCACGTTCGCCGGCGCCGGCCTGGTCGCCGCCACCGGCCCGTCCATCCTCGTCGTCGACCTGGCCCGGGTGCTCGCCGGCGCCGGCGCCGCCACCGTCATGACCTCGGGCAGCGCCGTGCTGGCCGACGCCTTCAGCGAACGGGTCCGGGGCCGGGTCTTCGCGCTGCTGGGCACCTCGATCGGACTCGGCCTGGCCATCGGCCCGTTGATCGGCGGCGCGCTCATCGCCGTCGGCGGCTGGCGCACCCTGTTCGCCGTGATCGCCGGCGCCGCCACCGTCCTGCTGCTGCTGAGCCCGCTGGTGGTGCGCGAGTCGCGCGGCCCGGCCGGGCCCGTCGACTGGCCGGGCGGGCTGACGTTCACCGCCGGCCTCTCCGCGCTCATCCTCGCGCTGGTCGAGGTGCAGCAGCGCGGCTGGACCGACCCGCTGGTGCTGGCCGCCGTGGTGGCCGGGATCGCGCTCCTCGGGCTCTTCGGCGCGGTCGAACGCCGAGCCGCCGAGCCGCTGTTCGACGTGTCGCTGCTGGCCGTGCCCCGGTTCCTCGCCGTCTGCGTGGTGCCGACCGTGCTCGCCTTCGGCTTTGTCGCGCTGCTGGTCGTGCTGCCGCCCTACCTGGAGTCCGTCGAGGGCGCCGACTCCGGCGAGATCGGCCTGACCGTCGCGCTGATGACCATCCCCGCGCTGGTGGTGCCCGTCTTCGCCGGGGTGCTGGCCCAACGGCTCGCCCCCCGGACCATCCTCGTCCTCTCCCTGGTCGCCCAGGCGCTCGGCGCCGGCTGGATGGCCACCGGCTTCCACCCGGCGGCCGTCGCCCTGGTCGGCGTCGGCTTCGGCCTCTCGCTCGCCGTGCTGGACGGCACCGCCGTCTCCGTGGTCGAGCCCTCGCGCAGCGGCATGGCCGCCGGGCTGTTCAACACCGTCCGGCTGACCGGCGAGGCCGTCGGCATCGCCGCCGTCGGCGCCGCGCTCTCCACCCTCCTCAACTCCCGGGTGGGCGACGCGTCCACCGACCTGCTCCAGGGCGAGGCCGCCGGCGGCCTCGCCGCCGACTACTCGGGGGCCCTCGGCGTCGTCCTGTGGACGGTCGCCGGGCTCTCCCTCGCGGGGGCCGCCTATGTGTGGCGCCTGCTGTCCAGGACCGAACCCGAACCCGAGCCGGCCGCCGAGCCGGTGGCGACAACCGAGGAAGCCCATGTGTAACCCCGCCCTGATCGGCTCGCTCAAGGTGCCGGCCGCCGCCTACGCGCACGCCTTCGCGCACCTGCGCCCGTCCGCCGCCGGCGCCGCTCCCGACCGCGCCCACGCCCCCGCGCACGCCCATGCCACCGCGCCCGCCGAGGACGAGCCCACCGCGCCCGCCGAGGCG
>NZ_RFFJ01000377.1 GCF_003696235.1 Streptomyces triticirhizae | reverse complement strand
CCCGCCGCCCGGATGGTGCGGGAGCAGCCCGGCGTCGCCGAGCAGCGCCGTCGCCCGCTCCGGCGAGACGGGCGCGTGCCCGCCGCAGAGCAGCCGGCCGGCCAGCTCCGTCAGCCCGGCGGACCCGTCCCCGGCCGGCGGCGGGGCGGCCGCCGAGCCCAGGTGCTGGGCGAGGCAGAAGAACAGGTGCAGCAGGAGTTGGGCCAGCGCCAGGGCCAGCGCGATGCCGGGCCAGGAGCGCCGCTCCCTGCCGGCGAGCAGACCGGCGAACGCCCAGGTCAGCAGGGCGCCGGCGGCCACGGCCCAGAGCGGGAGGCCGCGTTCGCCGCCGGAGATGTGCCCGGCGGCGGCCAGCGTGGCGGAGGCCGCGGCGAACACCGCGGCCCGCAGCAGTCGCAGATCGGCTCCGGCACGCATGGCGGCGCCATCATCTCACCGGACGCCCACGGTGGACCCGGAGGGGACGCGACTCGTACAGACGTCCCGCCCGTCCCCCGCTCCGGGGCGCCGCCATATCGGCCAACGTCTCCCGTGACATCCGCCGAATGGGGTGTGTTGGGTCAATCACACGCTTACGGGACGGGTGGGTAGGCAATACCTAAGGATATGTCGAGCCGTGGCCAGGAGGCTGGAGCATGAGCATCTGGTGGTCTCTGCAACTGCGCCGTGAGGCGGCCAGCGTTCCGCTGGCCCGGCGGCTGCTGCTCGGCGCCATGGACACGGCGGGGGTGGACGGGGACATCTCGCACGAGCTGTCCGTCGCCCTGTCCGAGGCCTGCGCCAACGCGGTCCAGCACGGCGGTGGCCTCTCCGAGGTGTACCGGGTCACCGCCTCGATCCACGGAGACATGTGTCGTATCGAGGTCACCGACTGCGGCCCCGGCTTCCCCCAGGGAGCCGGGGCCGCTCCGGCTCTGTCGCCGCCCGCCGCCGCGCGGCCGGCGGGGGAGTTCGCCGAACTGCTGCCCGGCGGGCGGGGCCTGCTGCTGATCGAGGCCCTCGCCGACCGCGTCCGCTTCGGCAACCAGCCGGGCAGCGGCGGGGCCGTCGTCACCTTCGACAAGATCCTCAAGTGGCGCGAGGACGCCGCCCTGCTGCGGGCCTCGTAGCGGGCGCCGAGGCGGCCGGGCACGCGGCGCCCGCATACGAGGGTGGTGTCGGCGGGCCGTCAGGAAGTCGTGAGGAAGCGTCGGAAAGCGGAACGTCGGGCACCGTTCCCACGTTCTCCCGGGTGCAGAGAAACACATCTTGGGAGTGCCAATGGCCCTGTGGGACCGCATCAAGGAGTCGGCGTCCACCATGCAGACGCAGCTCAACGCCAAGAAGAACGAGCTGAAGAGCGGAGCTTTCCGCGATGCCAGCATGGCGATGTGCGCGCTGGTGGCGGCCGCCGACGGATCGGTCGACCCGGCCGAGCGCCAGCGGGTCGCGCAGCTGATCGCGAGCAACGAGGTGTTGCGGAACTTCCCCGCCGACGACCTCCAGCGGCGCTTCGACACCTACCTCAACCAGCTGATCACCAACTTCGACCTGGGCAAGATCAACGTTCTCCAGGACATCGCCAAGGCCGCGAAGAAGCCGGCCGAGGCGCGGGCCGTGGTGCAGATCGGCATCGTGATCGGCGGCGCCGACGGGACGTTCGACGCGCAGGAGCGCGCCGTGGTCAAGGAGGCCTGCCACCAACTGGGCCTGCCGCCCGCCGAGTTCGACCTCTGAGCCGAGCCGGCCACGCCGGCCCGCGTCAGAGCGGGGTGGCCGCCTTCAGCACCAGGAAGAGCGTGACGGCCGCGTTCAGCGCGCAGAGCGCCGACGCCGCTGTCCCGGCGGCGGCCACCAGCGCGGCCAGCCCGGCCCGGGTGTTGGGCGGCGGCCAGCTTCTGCCCGGCGGGCGCGGGCGCAGCAGCGCCGCGACCCGCCGGGGCACGGG
>NZ_RFFJ01000376.1 GCF_003696235.1 Streptomyces triticirhizae | reverse complement strand
GGCCCGGTCCGGCCGGCGGCCCCTGCCCGGCCAGCCGGCGGCGCAGCGCCGGGGCGTGCCGGCGGGCGTCCCGCACCGAGAGCGGCAGCGGGCTCCAGCCGGCGACCCGCCCCAACTCCACGACGGGCGGCGCCACTTCCATCTCGGGCAGCAGCTCCTGCGGCGGCCCCTCGCGCACCGTGCCGTCGCCCGGCAGATACAGCAGCCGGTCCGCGTACTGGAGCACCCGCTCCATGCGGTGCTCGGCGATCAGCACCGTCGTGCCCAGGTCGTGCACCAGCCGCAGCACGGCGGCCAGCACCTCCTCGGCGGCCGTCGGGTCCAGCGCCGACGTCGGCTCGTCCAACACCAGCACCTGCGGAAGCGTGGTGAACACCGAGCCGATCGCGACCCGTTGCTGCTGCCCCCCGGAGAGGGTGCGCAGCGCCCGGTGCCGCAGCTCGGCGATGCCCAGCAGGTCCAGCGTCTCCTCGACCCGCTTCCGCATCACCTCGGGCGGCACCGCCAACTGCTCCATGGCGTAAGCGAGTTCCTCCTCCACCGTGTCGGTGACAAAGCCGGCCAACGGGTCCTGCCCGACCACGCCGACCAGTGCGGCGAACTCCTGTGGCGGCCGGTCGGCCGTGGACTGCCCCGCCACGCTGACCCGGCCGGCCAGCCGGCCGCCGGTGAACCGGGGCACCAGCCCGTTGACCGCGCCCAGCAGCGTGGACTTGCCCACCCCGGTCCGGCCGGCGACCAGGCACAACTCACCCTCGGCCAGATGCAGTTCGACATCCCGCAGGACCGGTTCGGCCGCGTCGGGATAGTGGAAGGAGACCGCGTCGAAGTCGATCACCCGGACACCTCCGACGGCGGCGGGGGCGGGGTGAGATAGCCGGGCAACAGGCCCAGCAGGATCGCGGCCAGCGGCAACGCCGAGACCTCGGGCCAACTCAGCGGCGTCAACGACGGATAGACGTCCGTCGGGTCCACGCGGCTGGCCAGGTGCATCACCAGCGCGGCGGCCAACCCGGCGCCCACGGTGAGGAGTTCGGCGGCCCGCCACCGGTCGGGTCGGTAGCCGGTGCGCCGCACCCGCCGCCCGCCCGCCGCCAGGCCCGCCACCGCGACGGCCAACCCGCCCAGCAGCAGCGGCAGTCCGAGGGCCGTCGGCGCCGAGCCGTCCAACAGCCCGTACAGCCCGGCGCACACCCCGAGCAGCCCGCCGACCACCAGGGAACCGACCAGCGCCCGTTGCCCGCCGGTCACCGCGCCCGTGCGGCCGTAGCCACGCGAGGCCATCGCCGACGCCAACGCCAGCGAGCGGCTGAGGGCGTCCTCCAGCACCGGGATCAGAATCCCGCGCACCGCACGCCGCCCCTTGCCGACGCCGCCCCGCAGCCGCCGCGCCCGGCGCACCCGACCGACGCTCTCCACCAGCTGCGGCGCCACGCTCAGCGCCACCACCACCGAGGTGCCGATCTCGTGCAGCGCGCCCGGCAGGGTCTTCAGCAGCCGCTTCGGGTTGGCCAGCGCGTTGGCCGCGCCCACACAGATCACCATGGCCGCCAGCCGCAGCCCGTCATACGCCCCACCGAGCACCTCCTCGGCGGCCACCGGGCCCAACAGCCGGATGCCGGCGGCGGCTTCGGGCAGCGGGATCTCCGGCAGGCGCAGCAGCACCGTCTCGCCGCCCCCGCCGCCGAAGACGATCCGGAAGAGCACCCGCAGCACCACGATCACCGCGCCGAAGAGCAGATACATCCGGAACGACAGCGCCCAGGGCGCGTCGCCCCTGCGCCGGGCCACCACCAGGCCGGCGACCGCGATGAGGCAGGCCAGCAGCAGCGGGTTGGTGGTGCGGCTGGCGACCACCGCCAGGCACAGCGCCCACAGCCACCAGGCGCCGGGGTGCAGCGCCCGGGGCAGCGGGCCGCGCCCGGCGCCGCGTGCCCGCAGCGCCGGCGGGCCGGCG
>NZ_RFFJ01000375.1 GCF_003696235.1 Streptomyces triticirhizae | reverse complement strand
CGGCGGCACGGCGCGCTGCGCCCGCACCGCGCGGCGCAGCGCCTCCCGGCGGTCCGCCACCCGCGGCAGCCGCTCGGCCAGCGCTGCCCTGGCGTTCACCAGCCGGCCGACCGTGGCCGCCGTGCTGGCCTCGCACTCGGCCGCCACCGCCGCCTGGCTCAGGCCGAGCCCGTCGGCGAGCAGCAGCGCCCGCCGGTACGCGGGCGGCAGCGCCCACAGCGCGGCGAGCAGCGGACCCTCGTCGCCGGCCGGCTCGGCCGGCTCCCGCCAGCGGCGGGGCAGGTAGCCCTGCCAGGGCGCGAGCGCGTGTTCGTGGCAGACCGCCCGCACCCAGGCGGCCGGGTCCTCGTGGGCCGCGACCTCCGGCCAGGACTCCCAGGCCAGCCGGAACGCGCGGGCCACGGCGCGGCGGGCGACCGCGTGGTCGCCGCCGAGCACCACGGCCTGCCGCAGCAGCGTGGCGGCCTGCCCCTCGTAGAGGGCGAGGAACGCGGCGCGGGCGTCGGCGGGTTCCTCGGCGTGCGCGGGCTCCGGCGGCGTGGTCGTCCCGGGGCTGGTGTCGGTGCTGGTCCCGGGGCTGGTGTCGGCGGTCGGCGGCGGGGTGCGGTGGGCGCGGGTTCGGGGGCGTTTCCGGTGGGCGCGATGGCTGCCCCGGCGACGGGGAAGATAATCCTTAAAACTGGACATAGAGGAATCGTGGCCGACACTGCGGCGAAAACCCATTACCGGAACACTTCGGGTGTTGTTGGGAGCATGGCCGGGTGCCACACCTCACTCAGCCGGCCCTGCGGCGGATCGCCCCCGTCGGCCGCGGCCAGGGCCGATGGTTCTTCGAAGGAATGCTCGCGGCCGGACTCGGGCTCGGCGGACTCGCCGTGCTCGTCCTGCTGTTCTGGGTGATCTCGCCCTACCCGGACCAGGGCCCGACCGGCGCGCTGCGGATCGCCGCCGACCTGTGGCTGCTCGCCCACGGCTGCGAACTCGTCCGCGCCGAGACCCTCTACGGCGCCACCGCCCCCGTCGCCCTCACCCCGCTGCTGCTGGTGGCGCTCCCCGGCTGGCTGCTCCACCGCGCGGTCCGCGTCACCCTGCTCCCCGAGACGGACCCCGCCCCCGAGCACGCGCGGGCCGCCGCCGCGCCCCACGAGGCGTTCGCCTCCGCCCTGTGGATCTGCGGCGGCTACCTCCTCGTCGGCGCCGCCGCCGCGCTCTTCGCCGCCCCGGCCGACCTCTCGCCCGAGCCGCTGTCCACCGCGCTCCAACTGCCGCTCTTCGCGCTGCTGGTGACCGTCGTCTCGGCCTGGGTGATCAGCGGGGTGCCGCCCGGGCGGCTCTCCCGCGCCTGGGCCCGGGCCCGCTGGGCCAGGCCGTTCACCCCGGAGCGGCTGGCCGCCGCCGGCCGGGCCGCGCTCGGCGGCGCCGCCGCCTGCTGTGGCGTCGGCGCGCTCCTGGCCGCCGGGGCGCTGCTGCTCCACGCGCCGGCGGCGCAGAGCACGCTGGTCACGCTGAGCGGCGACTGGTCGGGGCGGCTGGCGGTGCTGCTGCTCGGCTGCGCGCTGGCGCCCAACGCCGCCGTCTGGGGCGCCGCCTACGGCCTCGGCCCCGGCTTCACGCTGGGCGGCGGCAGCCTGCTCACGCCGCTGGCGGTCACCGGCGAGCCGACGCCGCCCCCGTTCCCGCTGCTCGCCGGCCTGCCGCACGGAACGCCGGACGGCCCGCTGCTGTGGTGCGCCGCCGGGGTGCCGCTGGCCGGCGTCGCGGTGATCGCCGGGCTGGTCGCCCGGGCCGCCGTCCCGGTCCCGGGCCAGCGCGACGCCGCCTTCGGCTGGTGGGGAACGACGTTCACCGCGCTGCTGGCGGCCGGCGGCACCGGGCTGGCGCTGGGCTGGCTCGGCACGCTCGCCGGCGGCGCGCTGGGGGGCGGCGCGCTCGCCGAGTTCGGCCCGCACGGCTGGCTCACCGGCCTCGCCG
>NZ_RFFJ01000374.1 GCF_003696235.1 Streptomyces triticirhizae | reverse complement strand
TCGGCGGGCGCGGCGCGGGCCGGCGGCGCGGGGCGCGTCGGGCGAGGGCGTGGGGCTCAGGCCCGACAACAGGGGCGCACGGCCGGGGTGCGCCGCACGCCGGGGCGTGCGCTGGGGCGCGCGGTAACGGTGCGGCTCGGCTCGGTCACGGGGCCCATCCTGGGGGCGCGCTCGGCGCGTTCGCAAGCCGTACCGGGCGGTCGTCTCAGCGTGTGAGACAACGTGAAACGGGCGTTGAGCTGGCGAAACGTCAGTTCACACGGGGTCGTCGCGCGGTCATGCCGGGACGGCGCTTGGCGCGGACGGCCGGGCGGCCGGCCCGGTGAACTCCTCGCGCAGCAGCCCGGCGAGCGCGAGCAGCGCGGGAACGGTCCGGTCGGTGCGCCAGACCAGGCCGAGTTGGGAGGACTCCTCCAGCCCGGTGACCGGCAGGTAGCGCACGTCGCCGCGCGTCGCCCGGTCGGCCAGCGGGCGGCAGACGAGCATCGCGTGCTCGCCGGCCGCCACCAGGGCCAGGCCCTCCTGGACGGTGCTGATGCCCATCGAGGAGCGGATCGGCGTCCCGGCGGGGGTGGCGCGCGGCACCCGGGCGGTGCGCCAGTACTCGGGGGCGTCGCCGGTCGGGTGGAGGATGTCGAGGCCGGCCAGCGCCTCGACGTCGACCGGCGCGGCGTCGGCCAGCGGGTGTGAGAGGGCGAGGGCCAACAGCCGGTCCTGCGGCGGGAAGCGGAAGCCCACGGTCAACGCCGGCTCCCGGACGGGGAGTTCGACCACGGCGGCGTCCAGCCGCCCGTCCAGCACGGCGGCGAACGGGGAGCCCAGCGGGATCTCGTTGAGCACGACGGTGACGCCGTGCTCGGCCCGCAGCCGGCGGAAGACCTCGGTGACCTCCTCGTAGACGCTGCCGTGGAAGCCGACGCGCAGCTGGCGCAGCGCGCCGCTCCTGGCGCGCTCGTGCGCGCGGGCGAGCACGGCGGTCAGCGCCTCGTACGCCGGGCGCACCTCCTCGACGAACTGCGCGCCGAAGCGGGTCAGCGCCACCCGGCGGCTGGTGCGGTCCACCAGCCGCACCCCGAGGCGGCGTTCGAGGGCGGCGAGCAGCTGGCTGACCCGGCTCTGGGAACAGCCCAGGCGCTCGGCGGTCCGCCCGAAGTGCAGCTCGTCGGCGAGCGCCAGGAGGCACTCGATCTGCTGGACGTGTACCGGGTTCATCGCTGCCCCTTCCCGCCGGAGGACCGCCGGGTGTGCGTCGGCGGGCCATCGATCAGCGTAGCTCATCGATGCGTTGAGAAGATCGGCGTTGTTCCCGGTCAGGGGCGCTGTTTGGCTGGCTGGCATGAGTGCGAACCTGCCTGAGACCCCTCCCAGAGCGCCGGCCGACGACGCCGCCCCGGACGCGCGGCGCACCACCAGCCGCCAGTGGCTCGCGGTCGCGGTGCTGTCGTTGAGCACCTTCGTGGTGGTGACCTCCGAGATGCTGCCGGTCGGCGTGCTGACGCCGATGGCCGACGGCCTCGACACCAGCCAGGGCGCGACCGGCTTCAGCCTGACGATCACCGGCCTGGTGACGGCCGTCGCCGCCCCGACCGTGCCACGCCTGCTCGGCGGGCGGGACCGGCGGCTGGTGTTGGCCGTGGCGATGGTGGTGTTGGCGGCGGGCAACGCCCTGACCGCCGTGGCCGGCGGCTTCGGCGCGCTGGTGGTCTCCCGGGTGGTGCTCGGCGTGGGGATGGGCGCGGTGTGGGGGCTGGCCTCGGCCGTCGCCCCCCGGCTGGTGGCGCCGCGCGACGCGGCGCTCGCGGTCTCCTTCGCGGTCAGCGGCGTCGCCGCCGCCTCCGTCGTCGGCGTGCCGCTGGGCACCGTGGTGGGCAACGCCTTCGGCTGGCGGGCGGCGTTCGCCTCGCTGGGCGCGGTGGCGCTGCTGCTGGCCGTCGGCCTGACGCTGGCCCTCCCCCGGCTGCCGCGCCCGGCCGCGCCGGCCGGGCCCGACGAGCC
>NZ_RFFJ01000373.1 GCF_003696235.1 Streptomyces triticirhizae | reverse complement strand
GAGGCCGAGTCGGCCGGGCCGGCTGAGGCCTCCGAGCCCGAGCCGGAGGCCGGGGCCGAGGAGGCCGGCGCCGAGGAGGGCTCGGCCGAGGACGGCGAGGAGCGGCGTTCCGAGGAGGGCGGCGGCTCGTCCCGCCGCCGCCGTCGGCGCCGCCGGCGCAGCGGGGACGCCGCCGAGCCCGCGGCCACCGAGGACGACCCCGAGCGCACCGTGGTCAAGGTGCGCGAGCCGCGCCGCAAGCGGGACGAGGCCTCCGAGGCCGCCGACGGGGTGCAGTCCATCAAGGGCTCGACCCGCCTGGAGGCCAAGAAGCAGCGCCGCCGCGAGGGCCGCGAGCAGGGCCGCCGCCGGGTGCCGATCATCACCGAGGCCGAGTTCCTGGCCCGCCGGGAGTCCGTCGAGCGGGTGATGGTGGTCCGCCAGCAGGGCGACCGGACCCAGATCGGGGTGCTGGAGGACGACGTCCTCGTCGAGCACTTCGTCAACAAGGAGCAGTCCTCGTCCTATGTGGGCAACGTGTACCTGGGCAAGGTGCAGAACGTGTTGCCCTCGATGGAGGCCGCGTTCGTCGACATCGGCAAGGGCCGCAACGCGGTGCTCTACGCCGGCGAGGTCAACTTCGAGGCGCTGGGCTTCGGGCACGGGCCGCGCCGGATCGAGACCGCGCTCAAGTCGGGCCAGCCGGTGCTGGTGCAGGTCACCAAGGACCCCATCGGCCACAAGGGCGCCCGGCTGACCAGCCAGATCTCCCTGCCCGGCCGCTATCTGGTCTATGTCCCCGAGGGCTCGATGACCGGGATCAGCCGGAAGCTGCCCGACACCGAGCGTTCGCGACTGAAGCAGATCCTGAAGAAGATCGTTCCCGACGACGCGGGCGTGATCGTGCGCACCGCCGCCGAGGGCGCCACCGAGGACGAGCTGACCCGCGACGTGGAGCGGCTCCAGGCGCAGTGGGCCGAGATCCAGAAGAAGAGCAGGAAGGGCAACGCGCCCAGCCTGCTCTACGGCGAGCCGGACATGACCGTCCGGGTGGTCAGGGACATCTTCAACGAGGACTTCTCCAAGGTCATCGTCAGCGGCGACGCGGCCTGGGAGACCATCCACGGCTATGTCGCGCACGTGGCGCCCGACCTGACCGACCGGCTTCAGCGCTGGACCTCCGAGGTGGACGTCTTCGCCACCTACCGGATCGACGAGCAGCTGATGAAGGCGCTTGACCGCAAGGTCTGGCTGCCCAGCGGCGGTTCGCTGGTGATCGACCGGACCGAGGCCATGGTCGTCGTCGACGTCAACACCGGCCGGTTCACGGGCCAGGGCGGCAACCTGGAGGAGACCGTCACCAGGAACAACCTGGAGGCGGCCGAGGAAATCGTTCGTCAGCTGCGGCTGCGCGACCTCGGCGGGATCATCGTGATCGACTTCATCGACATGGTGCTGGAGTCCAACCGGGACCTGGTGCTGCGCCGGCTGCTGGAGTGCCTGGGCCGGGACCGCACCAAGCACCAGGTGGCCGAGGTCACCTCGCTCGGGCTGGTCCAGATGACCCGCAAGCGGGTCGGGCAGGGGCTGTTGGAATCGTTCTCCGAGCCCTGCGCGCACTGCAACGGGCGCGGGGTCATCGTGCACATGGAGCAGGCGCACCTCGCGGGCGGCGGCGGCAAGAAGAGCCGCCGGCGCGGCAAGGGCGGCAACGCGCCCGAGCCGACCGAGGTCCCTGAGCCGGTGGGCGTCACCGAGGCGCCGGAGCCGGTGGGTTCGGAGGAGGCCGTCGAGCCGATCGTTCCCGAGGAGACCGCCGAGGTGGTCGCCGCGCCGGAGCCGGTCGAGCCGCTGGCCCCCGCCGAGCCGCTGGCCCCCGCCGAGCCGGAGGAGCCGGCCGAGCCCGCGACCGGGCGTCGGCGTCGGCGGGCCACCCGCAAGGTGAGCGCGCCGGCCGGGCCGCCGAAGGTCGCCGAGGAGGGCGTGGTCACGGTGGTGACGACGCCCGAGCCTGAGGCCGTCGCCGAACCCGTGGCCGAGCCGCAGCCGCAGCCCGAGCCCGAGCCGGCGGCC
>NZ_RFFJ01000372.1 GCF_003696235.1 Streptomyces triticirhizae | reverse complement strand
CAGCCGATGATGGACCAGCGCACCGAGGAGGCACTGCGCCGCGCCACCTCGACGATCCGCGAACTCCGGGGCGAGCTGGACCGGTTGACCGCCGAGCGGCGCCGCGCCGCCGAGCCGGTCGCCGTGGTCGGCGCCGCCTGCCGGCTCCCCGGCGGCGCCGACAGCCCCGAGGCGCTGTGGCGGCTGCTGCGCGCCGGCACCGACGCGGTGCGGCCGTTGACCGACGAGCGCTGGCGCGGCGTCGACTTCTCCGCCTGGGACGATCCCGCGTTCGCCCGCATCCCCCGGCACGCCGGGCTGCTCGACGAGATCGACGGCTTCGACGCCGCGTTCTTCGGGATCTCCGACGGCGAGGCCGCGTTCCTCGACCCCCAGCAGCGGCTCGCGTTGGAGACCGTCTGGGAGTCGGCCGAGCGCGCCGGCTGGACGCCGGAGCAGCTGACCGGCGCCCCCACCGGCGTCTTCCTCGGCGTCGGGCACCAGGACTACCTGCTGGCCGCGCTCGCCAGGGGCGGCGAGATCGGCAGCCGGCTGGCCACCGGCACCGCCCGCAGCATGATCGCCAACCGGGTCTCCTACGAACTCGGCCTCACCGGGCCCAGCCTGGCGATCGACACGGCCTGCTCGTCCTCGCTGGTCGCCGTTCACCTCGCCTGCCGCAGCCTGCGCGCGGGCGACTGCGACCGCGCCGTGGCCGGCGGCGTCAACCTGATCCTCTCGCCGCTCTCCACCACCCTCACCGGCCGCGCCCTGCCCATGGCGCCCGACGGCCGGGTCAAGGCGCTGGCCGCCGACGCCGACGGGATGATCAGGGGCGAGGGCTGCGGGGTGGTGGCGCTGCGGAGGCTCTCCGACGCGCTGGCCGACGGCGACCCGATCCAGGCGGTGATCCTGGCCGACGGCACCAACCAGGACGGGCGCACCAACGGGCTGACCGCGCCCTCCCCGTTCGCCCAACAGCGGCTGCTGGAGGACGTGCGCAAGGCGTCGGGCCTGTCCGCCGAGGACATCACGCTGATCGAGACGCACGGCACCGGCACCCCGCTGGGCGATCCCATCGAGTACGAGGCGATCCGTGCCGTCTACGGCTCCGCGCCCGAGTCGGCGACCTGCTGGCTGGGCTCGGTCAAGGCCAACCTGGGGCATCTGGAGTTCGCCGCCGGCATCGCCTCCCTGCTGAAGACGCTGGGCGCCGTCCAACACGGCGTGGTGCCACGGCAGATCAACATCGACCGGATCAGCCCGCACATCGACCTGACCGGGCAGCGGTTCGCCGTTCCGCTGACGGAGCAGCCGTGGGTGGCGGCCGAACGGCGCCGGGCCGCCGTCAGCTCGTTCGGGTTCGGCGGCTCCAACGCCCATCTGATCCTGGTCCACCCGGACGCCCTCGATGCCGGCGGTCCCGCGCTCCCGCCCCCGCCGGCCGCGCCCGTCGACGGTGAGGCCGCGCTGCTGCTGCCGCTCTCGGCCCGCTCGGCGCCCGCGCTGCGCGCCCAACTCGCCCGGACGTCCGCCGCCCTGGCCGAGCTGCCCGCCGAACGCCTGCCCGCCGCGCTGGCCACCGCCTCCCGACGCCGGGCCCACCACCCGCACCGGCTGGCGGTCGCCGCCCCCGACCGGGCCGGGCTGCTGGAGGAACTGCGGCGCGCCCAGGCCGAGTTGGCCGGCGAGGAGGCGGAGCCCGCCTGGCCGCGCCGGCTGGCGTTCGTCTACTCGGGGCAGGCCGCCCAGTGGCCGCGCATGGGCGTGGCGCTGGCCGAGCGCGACCCGGTCGTGGGGGAGGAACTCGCCGCCTGGGAACGGGAGATCGTCCGGGCCGGCGGGCCGCCGCTGCTGTCCACGCTCGCGGGCTCCGGCGCGGCCGCCGCGTTGGCCGACACCCGGTTCGCCCAACTCGCCATCGTCGCCCTCCAGTCGGCGCTCACCCGTCGGCTGCTGGCCTGGGGCCTGGCCCCGGCGGCCGTCGTCGGCCACAGCGTCGGCGAGGTGGCGGCCGCCGTCGCCGCCGGCGTGCTCGACCGCGCCGAGGCGGTCGCCGTGCTGCGGGCCCGCGCCGAGGCGCT
>NZ_RFFJ01000371.1 GCF_003696235.1 Streptomyces triticirhizae | reverse complement strand
GGGGGCAGCGGCGGCGCCTGCGGGGGAACGGCCGGCACCGCCTGGGTCGGCGGGGGCGCGGCCCCGGGGCCTCCCGGAGCCGAGGGCGCGCCCGGTCCTCCGGCCGGGCCCGCCTGGCCGGGCCCCCAGGGCTGGCTCCAGGGCTGACCCGCGGGAGGCGCGGCAGGGGTCGGGTCGGGGTGTATCTCGCCGGGGAAACCGCCGGAACCCGGCGGCAGGACCACTCCCTCGCGCGGCTCGTCGTCCCGTCCGTTGTGGCTCGTCACCGGGGCTCCTCGTTCGCTCAACGCAGCTCGCCGGGCCACGGTACCGGCTCATCGCAGACTGCTGCGCCGCCCGCCGGTCGTCAAGTCGGGCGCCTCAGGCCGGAGTCGGCGCCGGCGCCCAGCGGCCGGCGAACTCGCGGACCGTCCGGTGGTCCCGGTGTGGCTCCAGACGGCCCCTGAAGTCAGCGAAGTACTCCGCGCCACGCCCCGAGCGCAGCCCGGCGAGCAGTTCGCCCGCCCGGCCCGCCGTGTGGCAGGCGTATTCGAGATCACCTTCCTGGAGCTGGCCGGTGGCCATCAGCACCAGCCCTATGGCGCGCCGCCTGGTGCGCTTCTCCGGGTGCCCGGCCACCGCCTCGGCCGCGCGCCGCTCGGCGGCCCTGCCCTGGCCGAGGTCGCGGTGGCAGTGCGCCAGCTCGTCCGCGAGGTAGGCGGTGTCGAAGTGCCGCACCCAGGCCGGCTCGTCGGCGTCGTCGCCGGGCGCGCCGGCACGTTCCTGCGCGGCGAGCGCCTCGGACGCGGCGCGGCGGGTGGCCTCGCGGTCGCCGAGCTGGGCGTGGCCGCGCGCCTCGGCGGCCAGGAACAGCGCCTCGGCGCGCGCCGGCACCCGCCCCCTGGTGCCCTCCTGCGCCGCCCTGGCCAGCTGGATCACCTCGCGCGGGTTGCCCAACTCGGCCGCGAGATGGCTCATTCCGGCCGCCAGCACATAGCCGCCGAAGCCCCGGTCCCCGGCGGCCTGCGCCAGCCGGAGCGCCTGGATGTAGTAGCGCTGCGCGAGGCCGGGCAGGCCGCTGTCCACCGCCATATAGCCGGCCAGCTCGGTCAACCGGGCGGCGGCGGCGAAGAGTTCGCGGCCGGCCGCCTCGCTGTAGGAGCCGGCGAGCAGGCCGGCGACCACACCGTTGAGGTAGTGGACGACCAGCGGCCTGACCTGGCCGGAGCCCCAGCGCCGGTCCAGGTCGACGAGCGCCGCGTGGGTGTCGACGACGGCCGCGATGTCGGCCTCGCCGACCCGGGGTCCGCCGCTCCTGGCGACCTCGGCGTCGGGCGGGGTGATCAGCCAGTCGCGGCTGGGCTCGACCAGCGCGGCCGGCGCCACCTGCGCGCCGCCGGGCGCGTAGGGGTGGGTGCCGCGCTCGCCCTCGGTGCGCTGCACGTCGGAGCGCCACAGCTCGGCGGCCTGCTCCAGCGAGTCGTTGAGCGCCGCCGCGAAGTGCAGCCCGACCGATGAGGTGAGCTGCCGAGTGGTGCCCATCCCGATCTCGTCGACCGTGACGGGGCGCCCCAGCTTGCGGCCGAGGGCCTCGGCGATCAGCTCGGGCGCCCGGCCGCGCGGCTGCTGCCCGCGAATCCAGCGGGCCACCGAGGTCTTGTCGTAGCGGAAGTCGAGCGAACGCTCGGCGGCGCACATGTTGACCCGGCGGGCCAGCCCGGCGTTGGAACAGTTGGCCTCGCGTATCAGCGCCAGCAGGCGCTCGTTGGGCTGTCGGGCGATCAGTGGTCTGGCCGACATCTTTGTCTCCTATGGCCGATCGGCACGCCGGGGCCGCCGCCGGAACCCGGCGGCAGAACCATGCCCCACGGTGCCTGGGCCATCCCGGATGCCCCGGTGGATGCACCCATGCGCCCCGGATGTGGGCCCCGGCGCACGCAGGGGCACCGGCCGCGCTCCGGGGGCGGCGTTGGGCGGGGGCCGCCGGCGGGCGGGGCGGGGGCGTGCGCACCGACACCGCCGTCACCAGCGGCGACTTTCGGCGAACGGCGGTCGCCGCGCGCCGTGTTGGGGGAGGGCGCTCGGGCGCGCGGGGGCGCG
>NZ_RFFJ01000370.1 GCF_003696235.1 Streptomyces triticirhizae | reverse complement strand
GACGCGGAGGCGCCCTGACGGGCTGGCCGGCCGCCGACCAGCGGCCGGGTGCCACGCCGGCGGCGATCGCGTTCGCCGGCCCGGGGGGTCAGTCGGTGGCCGCCGCCCCGGGGCGCGCGTCGCCGGTGAGGGTGCGGCGGCCGTCGGGGTGGCGGCGGGTGAGGCGGGCGGCGTCGAGGGCCTCCAGGAGGGGGATCGCGACACGGCGGCTGGTGGCCCAGGCGCGGGCCGCCCCACCCACGGTGAACGGGGCGGCCAGCACGGCGAGTTGGGCGGCCGCGCGGGCGGTGGCGCCGGGGGCGAGGTGGAGCGGTCCGACGCGTTCCAGCCGGCCGCGTCGGACAAGGAGCGCCAACGCCTCCTCGTCCAGGCCGAGTTCGGCGAGGCGGCTGCGGGTGGGGGCCCGGAACGGGGCGGCGTCCAGCTCGGCGAGCAGGCGGGCGAGGGCGGCGGCGACGCGCGGGGGGAGGCGTTCGGCGTCGGCCGCGCGGTAGAACCGGCCGTCGCGCAGGGGGAGTTCGGGGCCGGCGAGCGCGGCCAGCGCCTCGGGCGGAAGGTCGTCGGGGAGGGCGCCCGGGAGGCGGTGGCGGGCGGCGGCCACCGGTAGTCCCGGGTCGGTCGGGTGGGCCGCGGCGTGGTCGGAGACCGCCTCGGCGAGGGCGGCGCGCAGCCGGGCGGCGTGCTCGGGGTCGAGCAGCCAGCGGGGGCCCTCGCGGTCAACGGCGTAGCCCTGGGCGGCGAGTTGGGCGCGTTGGGCCAGGCCGGTCGCGGCCAGCCGGGGTCCCGGGTCGGCGGGGTCGTCGACGGCGGCGAGCCGGCGGGCGCGGCTCGCGGCGGCGCCCCTGCGGGTCAACGGGGGCGGGTCCGGGTCGAGCACCGTGGCGCCGACCAGCAGTCGGGAGCCGGGGTCGCGCAGCAACAGCCGGTCGCCGACGTGCAGGGGCAGCGGGGTGCGCAGGGCGAGGCGGGCGGCGTCGGGGCCGAGTGGCCGCAGCCGGGCGCTGGTGGCCGCGGTGCCGCAGTGGACGAGGGGTTCGGCCGGCAGCCTCCGACGGTCAACCGCCGGCTTCTGGGCGGGCGTTGGGTGGAGGCGAACGTCCACGGCCTCGGTGGTCCACCAGGCGCCGGGGGTGAGCAGGGCGTGGCCCCTGGTGACGCGTTCGGCGGGGACGCGGCGGAGGTTGACGGCGACCCGGGCCGGGCCGGTGGCGGAGGTGACGCGGCGGCCGTGGCTCTGGAGGTCGCGGACCTGGACGGATGTGCCGGCCGGGGCGAGTTCGAGGTCCTGGCCCACGGCGAGGGTGCCGGCGGCGAGCGTTCCGGTGACGACGGTGCCGGCGCCGGCGACGGTGAACGCGCGGTCGAGCCAGAGGCGAACGGGCGCGATGGCGTGGGGAGTTGGCTGGCTGGTCGCCAAGGTGTCCAAGGTTTCGGTGAGTTGGTCGAGCCCGGCGCCGGTGCGGGCGCTGACGGCGAGCGCGGGCGCGTGGGCGAGGCCGGTGCCTGCGGTCCGTTCCGCCGCCTGCGCGAGGGCGGGCGCGGGGTCGGCGAGGTCGGCGCGGGTGACGACGACGAGTCCGGTGCGGACGCCGAACGCGTCGAGGGCGGCGAGGTGTTCGTCGGTCTGCTGACGCCAGCCCTCGTCGGCGGCGACGGCCAGCAGCACGGCGGGGGCGGTGGCGATCCCGGCGAAGGTGGTGGCGAGATAGCGGTGGTGGCCGGGCACGTCCACGAAGGCGAGGGTGCGGCCGCTGGGCGCGCTGGTCCAGACGAAGCCGAGGTCGAGGGTGAGGCCCCGCCGGCGTTCCTCGGCGAGCCGGTCGGGGTCGGTGCCGGTGAGGGCGCGCAGCAGCGTGGACTTGCCGTGGTCGACATGGCCGGCGGTGGCGACCACCCATGAGCCGGGCCCGTTCATGCCCGTTCGCCCGGCCCGACGGCGAGGACGGCGGCGAGGAGCGTGGCGTCGTCCTCCTCGGGAACGGTGCGCAGGTCGAGCAGCAGCCGGTCGCCGTGGACGCGGCCGACGACGGCCGGTCGGCCGGCGCGGAGCGGGGCGGCGAGGCCGGCGGGCAGCGCGACGGCCGCGCTGGGCAGGGCGACGCCGGGGGCTCC
>NZ_RFFJ01000037.1 GCF_003696235.1 Streptomyces triticirhizae | reverse complement strand
CGCCAGGGCGCCGCGACGTGTTCGTCTGGCCCCGCGCAGGGGCTGCTCCGGCCGTGCCGGGCCCGGGCACGGCACGGCGTCGCGCCCGGGCCGCGCCCGCCGGGCGCGGCCTCCCGTTCCGGCCGGCAAGGCCCCCGGTTCCGGCCGGCTAGGCCTCCGCGACCATCGTCAGATAGCGGTCCCAGTCCCAGTGGGGGCCGGGGCAGACGCGGACCACCTCGGGGACCTCGTTGTGGCCGACGATGTGCTCGCGGTCGATGGGGATCTCGTGCCGCGCGCAGATTCCCGCGACCAGCCGGGCCGAGGACTCGTAGAGCGCGTCCGTCAGATACTCCGGCCGGTCCGCCCAGCCCTCGTGCTCGATGCCGATGCTGCGCTCGTTGAAGCCCCGGTGCCCCGCGTGGTACGCGACGTCCAACTCCCGGGCCAGCTGGGCGACATGGCCGTCGGAGGAGCGGATCACATAGTGGGTCGCCGCGCCGTGCGAGGGGTCCTGGAAGACGCGGAGCGTGATCGGGTAGGTCGCCTCCGGCATGTGGATCACGACCCGGTCCACCGTGTAGTCCCGGGGGCGGTTGGCCCTGCGGTAGTTGGCCGGGTCGGCCGGTATCCACTCCGCTCCCGGGTGATCCACCTCACCCTCGACCCGGGGCACGTTGGCCCCCGAGTACCGCCACCACCAGGAGCTGAGTTGCTCCCGCCCGGCATACCCGGCGACGCCCAGGACGCCCGCCGTTCCGCCCAACAGCAGCGCCCTGCGCGGCAGGCCGGAGCGCCCCGGGGGCGACGACTCGGGCTCGCGGGCCGCGTGTTCACCCATGGTCTCCTCGTTCCCCTCCGGCGCCCCACCTGCCCACCACCGGCGCCTCACGGTTCGAAGAACGGCCGGTGCGCGCGGCGGGTTCCGTACCACCTGGCGTGCGTCGTCTCACCAGGCGTCCCGCCGTCCGGCCATCCCCCGGCCGACTCCTAGAATCGGCGTCACCATGCCCTACCTCGACCACGCCGCCACCACGCCCATGCTGCCCGAGGCGCGGGAGGTGATGACCGCCCAGCTCGGCCGCACCGGCAACGCCTCCGCGCTGCACGCGTCCGGCCGCCGGGCCCGGCGCACCGTGGAGGAGGGCAGGGAGGAGCTGGCGGCCGCGCTGGGCGCGCGCCCCAGCGAGGTCGTGTTCACCTCGGGTGGCACCGAGGCGGACAACCTTGCCGTCAAGGGCCTCTACTGGTCCCGGGTCGCCGCCGACCCGCGCCGCCGGCGGCTGCTGGCCAGCCCGGTGGAGCACCACGCGGTGCTCGACGTGGTCCACTGGCTCGCCGACCACCAGGGCGCGGTCGTGGACTGGCTTCCCGTCGACGCGCTGGGCCGGGTGCACCCCGAGGGGTTGCGCGCCGCCATCGAACGCGCCCCCGACGAGGTGGCCATGGCCACCGTGATGTGGGCCAACAACGAGATCGGGACGATCCAGCCGATCGAGGAACTGAGCGCGGTCGCCGCCGAGTTCGGCGTTCCGCTGCACGCCGACGCGGTGCAGGCCGTCGGCCAGCTGCCGGTCGACTTCGCCGCGTCGGGCCTGACCGCGCTCACCGTCTCCGGCCACAAGATCGGCGGCCCGCTCGGCGTCGGCGCGCTGCTGCTCTCCCGGGACGCCAGCCCCGTTCCCGTCCTGCACGGCGGCGGCCAGGAGCGGGACGTGCGGTCCGGGACGCTGGACGTGCCGGCGATCGCCGCGTTCGCCACCGCCGCGCGGCTGACCGTGGCCGGGCAGCCCGAGTTCGCCCGGCGGATCGGCGCCCTGCGCGACGAGCTGGTCGCTCGCGTGCGTTCGGCCGTTCCCGACGCGGTGTTCAGCGGCGACCCCGACCCGGCGGGCCGGCTGCCCGCCAACGCGCACTTCGCGTTCCCCGGCTGCGAGGGCGACTCGCTGCTGCTGCTCCTGGACGCCCAGGGCATCGAGTGCTCGACCGGCTCCGCCTGCACCGCCGGCATCGCGCAGCCCAGCCATGTGCTGCTGGCCGCGGGCGCCGACCCCGAACTGGCCAGGGGCACCCTGCGCTTCAGCCTCGGGCACACCTCGACCGCGGCCGACGTCGAGGCCCTGGCGACGGCGATCGGCCCGGCCGTCGAGCGGGCCAGGGCCGCCGGGCTCAGCTGAGCGAGGCGCCGGGCGGCCGGGGCCGTACCCTGGACGGGCTATGAGTGACTTTCCCGGTGCCTCCGACGCCTTCCCCGGTGCCCCCACCGGCCCCCGCACGGGTTCCCGACCGCGGGTGCTGGCCGCCATGTCCGGCGGCGTGGACTCGGCGGTCGCCGCCGCCCGCGCGGTCGAGGCCGGACACGAGGTGACCGGCGTCCACCTCGCCCTCTCCGCCAACCCGCAGTCCTTCCGCACCGGCGCGCGCGGCTGCTGCACGATCGAGGACTCCCGGGACGCCCGCAGGGCCGCCGACGTGATCGGCATCCCCTTCTACGTGTGGGACCTGGCGGAACGCTTCCGCGCCGACGTCGTCGACGACTTCATCGACGAGTACCGGGCCGGCCGCACCCCCAACCCCTGCCTGCGCTGCAACGAGAAGATCAAGTTCGCCGCGCTGCTGGACCGGGCGCTGGCGCTGGGTTTCGACGCGGTCTGCACCGGCCACTACGCCAGCGTGCGGGTCGCCGCCGACGGCCGCCGCGAGCTGCACCGGGCGAGCGACGCGGCGAAGGACCAGAGCTATGTGCTGGGCGTGCTCGACGACCGGCAACTGGCCCACGCGCTCTTCCCGTTGGGCGACACCGAGGCCACCAAGGACGAGGTGCGGGCCGAGGCCGAACGCCGGGGCCTGGCGGTGGCGCGCAAGCCCGACAGCCACGACATCTGCTTCATCGCCGACGGCGACACCCAGGGCTTCCTGGCCCGCCACCTCGGCGCGGCCGAGGGCGACATCCTCGACCAGGACGGCACCAGGATCGGCACCCACCAGGGCGCGCACGGCTTCACGATCGGCCAGCGGCGCGGGCTGCGCATCGGGCACCCGGCGCCGGACGGCAAGCCGCGCTATGTGCTGGACATCTCGCCCGTCGACAACACGGTCACGGTCGGCCCGGCCGAGGCGCTCGACATCGCCGAGCTGACCGCGATCCGCCCGCGCTGGTGCGGCGGCACCGCGCCGGACGGGGCCGGCCGTTACACCGCCCAGCTCCGGGCGCACGGCGCGGAGACCCCCGTCACGGCAGAGGTGGTGGACGGCGAGCTGCGGGTCACGTTCGACGCCCCGGTGCGCGGCGTCGCCCCCGGGCAGGCGGTCGTTCTCTACGACGGCACCCGCGTCGTCGGCTCGGCGACGATCGCGCGCACGACGAGCGCGACGCGCGCCGCCGGCCGCGCGGGGGCCTGACCGCCGATCGGCCTCAGCGCACCCGCACCCGGTTGGCCAGGACCGGGACGGTGCGCCTGGCCTCGTCGACGGCGGCCGGGTCCACGTCGGACAGCAACAGCCCCGGTTCCCCGGCCAGCCGCGCGGTCACCTCGCCCAGCGGCGAGACCACCATGCTGTGGCCGACGCCGGTCGGCGCCCTGGTCGCCGGCGGTTCGCCGACCGTCGCCGGGTCGGCCTGGCCGGCGGCCAGCACCCAACACGTGCTGTCCAGCGCCCTGGCCCGCACCAGCACCTCCCACTGCGCGACCTTCCCCGGGCCCGCGCCCCAGGAGGCGGGCAGCACCACCAGCCGCGCGCCCCGGTCGGCCAACGCCCCGAACAGGTCGGGGAAGCGCACGTCGTAGCAGGTCGCGAAGCCCAGCGTCAGCCCGGACGCGCCCTCGGGCTGGGCGGTCACCACGCGGTCGCCGGGGGCCACCGTCGCCGACTCGGCGAAGTCGAACGCGTCGAAGAGGTGGATCTTGTCGTAGTGGGTGTCCACGCCCCGGCCGGTGATCAGCAGGGTGTTCCGCACCCGGCCGTCCTCGTTCGGGGTGAACATGCCGGCCACCACCAGCGTTCCGGTCCGTTCCGCGACCTCGCGGACCCCGTTGGCCCAGGGCCCGTCCAGCGGCTCCGCCAGCGGCGCCAGCGGCACGCCGAACCGCGCCATCGCCGCCTCGGGGAAGACCACCAGCTCCGCGCCCCGGCGGGCGGCCCGCTCCGTCTGGTCGACGAGGGCGCGCAGGTTCTCCCCCGGGGAGACTCCGGCGGCCAGCTGGCTGAGCGCGATGCGCATGGGGTGGGTCCTTCCCTCGACGGCCCTGGGGGACCATGGTGCTATGGCGACACATGTGATCACAGGGGCGGGCTCCGGCATCGGCGCCGCCCTGGCGCGGGAACTGCTGGCGCGCGGGGACGAGTTGTGGCTCTGGGCGCGCGACGCGGGGCGCGCGAAGGAGCTTCGGGAGCGTTTCGAGGGCGCGCGCACGCTGGTGGGCGACCTCGCCGAGCCCGAGCGCCTCTCCTGGGCGCTGGGCCACCAGGCGCCGCCCGACCGGATCGACGGCCTGGTGCACTGCGCCGGCGTCGTGGAGTTGGCCGAGATCGGCGAGCTGACCCCGAAGGTGTGGCAGTCGGTGCTCGCGGCCAACCTGGTCGCCCCCGCCGAGCTGACCCGGCTGCTGCTGCCCCAGCTGCGGGTCGCCAAGGGCCGGGTGGTGTTCGTCAACTCGGGCGCCGGGCTGAGCGCCAACCCGCGCTGGGGCGCGTACGCGGCCAGCAAGCACGGGCTGCGCGCGCTGGCGGACGCGCTGCGCGGGGAGGAACGGGCGAACGGCGTCGGGGTGACCACCGTCTATCCGGGCCGCACCGCGACGCCCATGCAGCGGAAGGTGCACCGGCAGGAGGGCCGCGACTACGACCCGGAGCGCTGGATGTCGCCCGAGTCGGTGGCCGCGACCGTGCTGCTCGCGCTCGACCTGCCGCGCGACGCCGAGGTCACCGACCTCCAGGTCCGGCCGGTCGGTTGAACGCCGTGAACGCCGTGAACCCGGTGAATGCCGTGGGCGCGGTGAGCGGCTCCGGGGCGACGGGGACGGAGTGACGGACGTGACGGAGTTGACCGAGGTGACGGAGTTGGCGGAGTGACCGAGAACACGCGGGCGTTTCCCTGGGGCGAGGCGGCGGCCACCGGGGTCGGGTCGATGCCGGGCGAGGACGCCAGGGAGGCGGCCAGGACGGTCGCCGGGGAGCTGGAGTCGTTGCTGTTCCTGCCGGAGCTGCCGGCACGCGGCCCCGGCGCCGACATGGTGGGGCGCACCACGGGGCTGCTCGCCGAGCTGTACGCCCGGCTGGAGCCGAGCGGTTGGCGGATCGGGGACCGGCCGGGACGGGACACCCGGCGGGCCCGGGCCTGGCTGCGCGAGGACCTGGACGCGATCGAGGAGTTCACCCAGGGCTTCGATGGGGTGCTCAAGGTCGCGGTGGTGGGCCCCTGGTCGTTGGCCGCCGCGCTGGAGCGGCGCAACGGCGAGGCGATGCTGGGCGATCCGGGTGCCTGTCGGGACCTGGCCCAGTCGCTGGCCGAGGGGCTGCGCGAGCACCTGGCCGAGCTGCGGCGGCGGGTGCCGGGGGCGACGGTGGTCACGCAGTTCGACGAGCCGTCGCTGCCCGCGGTGTTGACCGGGCGGGTGCGCACCGCCAGCGGCTACCGCACCCACCGCGCGGTGGACCGGGCGGTGGCGGAGGAGACGCTGCGCGGCCTGGTCGAGGTCGCGGGCGAGGCGCCGACGGTGGTGCACTGCTGCGCGCCCGGGGTCCCGTTCGCGCTGCTGCGCCGGGCGGGCGCGCGGGCGGTCTCCTGCGATCTGAGCCTGCTCACCGAACGTGACGACGAGGCGGTCGGGGAGGCGGTGGAGGGCGGAGTCGCGCTGTTCGCCGGGGTGTTGCCGGGGGCGGGCGTCGCCCTCGGTGAATTGTCAGACCCGGCCGGTACTGTCACTCCCGTCAGGTCGCTTTGGCGCAGGCTGGGGCTGTCGCCCGGGCTCCTCGCGGAGTCCGTCGTGGTCACCCCGTCCTGCGGGCTCGCGGGCGCCTCCCCGGCGTACGCGCGGGCCGCGTTGGCGCACTGCGTCCGGGCGGCGAGATCCCTCGCGGACAACCCTGAGTGACGGGAGAGCAGGACTGTGGCTGGCGAACGCCCCCTGGAAGACGAGTCGTCGGTGCCTTCCGAGGCCCGCGAGCGACATGCCCGCCTGGCCGAGCAGGTCGAGGAGCACCGCTTCCGTTACTACGTGAAGACCCCGGTCATCAGCGACGCGCGGTTCGACGCGCTGCTGCGCGAGCTTCAGGCGCTGGAGGAGGAGCACCCGGCGCTGCGCACCCCGGACTCGCCGACCCAGCAGGTCGCGGGGACGTATGAGACGGAGTTCACCTCCGTCGAGCACCGGGAGCGGATGCTGTCGCTGGACAACGCGTTCGACGACGAGGAGCTGGCCGCCTGGGAGCAGCGGGTCGCCGAGGAGCTGACCGGCATCCCCCACCACTTCCTGTGCGAGCTGAAGGTCGACGGCCTCGCGGTCAACCTCACGTACGAGCACGGCCGGTTGACCCGCGCGGCCACCCGGGGGGACGGCCGCACCGGAGAGGACATCACGCCCAACGTCCGCACCATTCGCGAGGTGCCCAACCGCCTGCTGGGGGAGCGGGTTCCGGCGCTGGTGGAGATCAGGGGCGAGGTCTTCTTCCCGATGGACCGCTTCGAGGAGCTGAACGAGCGGCTGGTCGCCGCCGGGGAGAAGCCGTTCGCCAACCCGAGGAACGCGGCGGCCGGTTCGCTCCGCCAGAAGGACCCGAAGGTCACCGCGAGCCGCCCGCTCCAGATGGTGGTGCACGGCATCGGCGCCCGCGAGGGCTTCGACATCGCCCGGCTCTCCGAGGCGTACGAGCTGCTGGCCGGGTGGGGCCTGCCCACGGCGCGCGCCAGCAAGGTGGTCACCTCGCTGGCGGGCGTGCGGGAGTTCATCGCCTACTACGGCGAGCACCGGCACGCGGTGGAGCACGAGATCGACGGCGTGGTCGTCAAGTTGGACGAGATCCCGCTCCAGGGCCGCCTCGGCCACACCTCGCGCGCCCCGCGCTGGGCCATCGCCTGGAAGTACCCGCCGGAGGAGGTCAACACCAGGCTGGTCGACATCCGCGTCGGCGTGGGCCGCACCGGCCGGGTCACGCCCTACGCGGTGGTCGAGCCGGTCACGGTGGCCGGCTCCGAGGTGGAGTTCGCGACCCTGCACAACCAGCAGGTGGTCAAGGCCAAGGGCGTGCTCATCGGGGACACGGTGGCGCTGCGCAAGGCGGGCGACGTGATCCCGGAGATCCTCGGCCCGGTCGCGGACCTGCGGGACGGCAGCGAGCGGGAGTTCGTGATGCCGAGCGAGTGCCCCGAGTGCGGCACCGGGCTGATGCCCATGAAGGAGGGGGACATCGACCTGCGCTGCCCCAACGCCCGTTCCTGCCCCGCGCAGTTGCGGGAGCGGATCTTCTATCTGGCGGGGCGCCGCTGCCTGGACATCGACCACTTCGGCTATGTCGCGGCCACCGCACTCACCCAGCCGCTGGAGCCTGCCGAGCCGCCGCTGAGGGACGAGGGCCGCCTCTTCGAGCTGACGGTGGAGGAGCTGCTGCCGATCCGGTCCTATGTGCTGGACCAGGACACCGGGCTGCCCAAGACCGATCCGGAGACCGGCGAGCCCAAGGTGGTGACGTTCTTCGCCAACCAGCAGGGCGAGCCGAAGAAGAACGCGCTGGCCATGCTGGAGTCGATCCGGGCGGCGAAGGAGCGGCCGTTGGCCCGGATCATCGCCGGGCTCTCCATCCGGCATGTGGGGCCGGTCGCCGCCGAGGCGCTGGCCAGGGAGTTCCGTTCGCTGGACCGGATCGCCGAGGCGAGCGAGGAGGAGTTGGCGGCCACCGAGGGCGTGGGGCCGACGATCGCCGCCTCGCTCAAGGACTGGTTCGCGGTCGACTGGCACCGGGAGATCGTGGAGCGCTGGCGGGCCGCCGGGGTGCGGCTGGCCGAGTCGGGCGAACGGGACGAGGCGCCGCGCCCGTTGGCCGGCGTCACGGCCGTGGTGACGGGCACCCTCGCCGGCTGGACGCGCGACGGCGCGCAGGACGCGCTGCGCACCCGGGGCGCGAAGGTGACCGGATCTGTCTCCAAGAAGACGGATTTTGTGGTGGTTGGGGAAAGCCCCGGTTCGAAGTTCGACAAGGCCATGCAGCTGAAGGTGCCGGTGCTCGACGAGGCCGGCTTCGGGGTGCTGCTCGAAGAGGGGCCCGACGCGGCCCGCGCGGTCGCGGTGCGACCGGCCGAGCCGGAGCCGGCCGAGGCGGCGGAGGCCGAGGCGGCGGAGCCGGAGGGGACGAGGCCGGCCAGGTCGGCCAAGGCCGCGAAGTCGGGAGATCCGTCGCAGGCGTCGAAGGCCGCGAAGTCGGAGGAGGCGGAGAAGTCGGAGAAGGGGGGCGGCGAGGGCGCGGCCTGACGGCGGGGCGCACGCGGTGGCGCGCGATCGGGAGCCCGGAGCAAGCATGTACCACCCCGGCGCGCGGCATATACCAGGGGACTAGAACGCGCCGGGTCGCTTTCGGCAACCCGTCAAGTTCCCTGCCGCCGACGGCCGTTGGCCGCCTAGGGTGGGCAGGACCCGTCCGCCCGTCCCATCGGCGAGCGGGTCGAGCCGTCGTGAGAGGTTCCCGCCATGCTGTCCACCCCGAGGGTGAGAACGACCTCGCGGCGTGGCCTGCCCGGGCCGCGCCGCTGGGGCCGCGCCGCCGTGGTTGGCACCGCCGTGCTGATGACCGCCGGCGGCGTCGCCTCGGCGCTGGACGACGGCCGGGGGCTCTTCCCCGGCGACCGCGTGGGCTGGGGGTTCGCCATCCTCGCCCTGCTGGTCGCCGCCCAGCTGGCCCTCGCCGACCGGCGCCTCAACGGCGGCAGCAGCGCCGGCTGCGCCCTGGCGCTCTCCGCCCTGCTGGTCCACGGCTGGCTGCCGGCCGTGCTGGTCGTCGTCGCCGTCGCGGGCCTGGTCGCCGCCGCCCGCCCCGCCTGGGGGCGTGCCGCGCTGTGGCACGGCGCCGTCGGCGTTCACGGCATCGGAGCCGCCGCCCTGGTGCTCGCCTCGTTCGGCACCACGCCCAGCGTCGAACGCCCCTGGCAGCCCAGCGAATGGGACCCAGCGACGCTGCCCCAACTGCTCCTGGCCGGCCTCGCCCAGATCCTCGTCTGCCGCGCCCTGCACGGCCTGAACGGGCAACGCCCGGGCGCCGCCTCGCTGTTCGGCGGCTTCGCCTGGCCGCGTCAGATGGTCGTCGCGCTCGCCCTGCTCTGCCTCGCCCCGCTGACGGCCGTCGTCGCCGAGACCGCGCCGGGGCTGCTGCCACTCTTCGCGGTGCCGTTGATCGCCGTGGACTCCACCTTCCGGATGGCCACCGCGCGCGCCGAGGACCAGCTGCTCGACCCGCTCACCGGGCTGCCCAACCGCCAGTGGCTGCTGACCCGCACGGCAGAGGTGCTCGCCGAGGCGGCCGGCGAACGGCGCCGGGTCGGGCTCATCCTGATCGACCTCGACAGCTTCCGATCGGTCAACGACACCCTGGGCCATCTCACGGGGGACCGGTTGCTTGTGCTGATCGCCGACCGGGTGCGGGCCCGGCTCCCGGCCGGCGCCCAGGCCGCCCGCCTCGGCGGCGACGAGTTCGCCGTGCTGCTCCCGCACGCCGGCTCCGCCACCGCGGCCCAACGCACCGCCCGCCTCCTCATCGGCGCCCTGGACGCGCCGCTCGAACTCGACGGCATCAGCCTGCTCGTGGAGGCCAGCGCCGGCGTCGCCGTCTACCCCGAACACGCGCCCGAGGCCGAGGGCCTGCTGCGCCGCGCCGACGTCGCCATGTACCTGGCCAAGCGCGACCGCACCGGCGTCGAGGTCTACGAGGCCAGCAGGGACGGCAACACCCCCGACCGGCTCGCCCTGTTGGGCGACCTGCGCCGCGCCCTGGAGGCCGGCGAGGTGGAGCTGCACTACCAGCCGAAGGTCGGCTTCGACGGCGCCGTCGCCGGTCTCGAGGCGCTCGTCCGCTGGCACCACCCGGAGCGCGGGCGGGTCGCCCCCGACGAGTTCATCGCCATCGCCGAGGCGTCGGGCCTGATGCCCCGACTCACCGAGTACGTGCTGGAGACGGCCCTCGGCCAGGTCGGCCGCTGGCGCCGGGCCGGGCTCACCGTTCCCGTCGCCGTCAACGTCTCGCCACGCGACGTCCTCTCACCCGGCTTCGCCGGCGCCGTCGCCGCCCGACTCGCCCGACACCGCGTCCCGCCCGACGCGCTCCAACTGGAGATCACCGAACACGTCATGCTGGAGGACCCGCGCCACGCGGCCGACACCCTCGCCGCCCTGACCGGGCACGGCGTGCGGATGTCCCTGGACGACTTCGGCACCGGCTACTCCTCCCTGGTCCACCTCCGCCGGCTGCCGGTCAGCGAGTTGAAGATCGACCGCTCCTTCGTCGGGCGCCTGGTCGCCGACGCCGAGGACGCGGAGATCGTGCGCTGCACGATCGACCTGGCGCACTCGCTCGACCTGCTGGTCGTCGCCGAGGGCGTCGAGGACGACGAGACCTGGGAACGGCTGCGCGACCTGGGCTGCGACGCGGTCCAGGGCTGGCTGGTCTCGGCGGCCATGCCGGCCACCGAGACCACGGCCTGGCTGCGCGCCAGGGAGTCCCGCTCCCCGGAGGCGGCGGAGCCGCTGCCCCGGTGAGCTTCCCTTGGAGCGGACTCGGCGCGGGTCGGGTGGCTGCGCCGACGGGCCGGAGGGCGTTGCTCTGGAGCGGTCGCCAGCTCCAGCGGCCCCGCCCACCCGTCGCCTCACCCGCCCCGTTCACCACCCCCGACCATCGCCCAAGAAGAACCCCCAAAGCCCCCACCAGCGAACCCGCCAGCGAACCCACCAGCGCCGACCGGGCGCCCGATCGCACGCCCGCCCCGCAGGGGCGGCCTCCCGCCGCGCCCCGCCAGGGGAAAGCCGGGCGCGGGCAGTCAGTGCCGCGTCCTAGGATTGGGCGCGCACGGGATCGCCGGTCCACCGCGTGGCCGCCGGGCCGCCTCGCGGCCCGCCCGGTGTCCGTCAACGCGGCGGACCCGTCGGCCCCGTCGCCATCGAGAACCAGCATCGAGAACCAGCCCGCGACGAGCAAGAGGATCGCCACATGCCCGGCATCACGCGCGAGGAGGTCGCCCACCTCGCCCGGCTGGCGCGTCTGGAGCTTTCGGCCGAGGAGCTAGACCACTTCGCCGGACAGCTCGACGACATCATCGGCGCGGTCGCCCGCGTCTCCGACGTCGCCGCCCAGGACGTTCCGCCGACCTCCCACCCGCTGCCGCTCACCAATGTGATGCGCCCCGACGAGGTGCGCCAGGGGCTCACCCCCGCGCAGGCCCTCTCCGGCGCGCCCGCGCAGGAGCAGCAGCGTTTCAAGGTGCCCCAGATCCTGGGGGAGGAGTGAGCGAGATGGCAGACCTGATCCGGCTCACCGCCGCCGAGTTGGCGGCCGAGATCGCGGCGGGCTCGGTCAGCTCCGTCGAGGTCACCGAGGCGCACCTCGCCCGCGTCGAGGCCGTGGACGAGAAGGTGCACGCCTTCCTCCACGTCGACCGCGAGGGCGCCCTCGCCCAGGCCAGGGCGGTCGACGAGCGGCGCGCCGCCGGCGAGCGGCTCGGCCCGCTGGCCGGCGTCCCGCTGGCGCTGAAGGACATCTTCACCACCGAGGGCGTGCCGACCACCGTCGGCTCGAAGATCCTCCAGGGCTGGATTCCGCCCTACGACGCCACGGTCACCCGCCGCCTCAAGGAGGCCGGCGTGGTGATCCTCGGCAAGACCAACATGGACGAGTTCGCCATGGGCTCCTCCACGGAGAACAGCGCGTTCGGCCCGACGGGGAACCCGTGGGACCTCACCCGCGTCCCCGGCGGCTCCGGCGGCGGTTCGGCCGCCTCGCTGGCGTCCTTCCAGGCGCCGCTGGCCATCGGCACCGACACCGGCGGCTCCATCCGCCAGCCGGCGGCCGTCACCGGCACCGTCGGCGTCAAGCCCACCTACGGCGGGGTCTCCCGCTACGGCATGGTCGCGTTCTCCTCCTCGCTCGACCAGGGCGGGCCCTGCGCCCGGACCGTGCTGGACGCGGCGCTGCTGCACGAGGTGATCGCCGGGCACGACCCGCTGGACTCGACCTCCATCGACGCGCCCGTGCCCGACGTGGTCGAGGCGGCGCGGAACGGCTCGGTGGCCGGCCTGCGGATCGGCGTGGTCAGGGAGTTCCGGGGCGAGGGGTACCAGGCCGGGGTGCTCCAGCGGTTCGACGAGTCGGTCGCGCTGCTGCGGGAGTTGGGCGCCGAGGTCGTCGAGGTGTCCTGTCCCTCGTTCGACCTGGCGCTGGCCGCCTACTACCTGATCGCGCCCTCGGAGTGCTCGTCCAACCTGGCCAGGTTCGACGCCATGCGCTACGGGCTGCGGATCGGCGACGACGGCACCCGTTCCGCCGAGGAGGTCACCTCGCTGACCCGCGAGGCCGGCTTCGGCCCCGAGGTGAAGCGCCGCGTGATGCTCGGCACCTACGCGCTCTCCTCCGGCTACTACGACGCCTACTACGGCAGCGCCCAGAAGGTCCGCACCCTGGTGGCCAGGGACTTCGAGCGGGCCTTCGCCGACGTGCACGTGCTGGTCTCGCCGACGACGCCGACCACCGCGTTCCCGATCGGCGAGCGCGCGGACGACCCGATGGCGATGTACCGGGCCGACCTGTGCACCATCCCGGTCAACCTCGCGGGGAACGCCGCCATGTCGCTGCCCTGCGGTCTTGCCCCCGAGGACGGCCTGCCGGTCGGCCTCCAGATCATCGCCCCCGCGATGGCGGACGACCGGCTGTACCGCGTCGGAGCCGCCGTCGAGGCCGCGTTCCAGGCACGCTGGGGGCACCCGATTATCGAGGAGGTACCGGCGCTGTGAGCAAGAAGCCGAAGTCCAAGGTGGGGACGTACCTGTCCATCGGCAGCTCGCTGTTCGGCGCGTTCGGCGTCGTCAGGCAGCTGCGCGAGGCCCGCGAGGAGCAGGACGGCCTGCGGCTGGTGGACGCCGTGGTCTCCGCCGCCGCCATCGCCACCGGAGTCGCTCTGCTCGCGCGCGAGCTGCGCCGCATGAACCAGGACGGCGGTGAAGTGCCCGGTGACTGACGCTGTGACCGACGCAGTGACCGACCTAGCGAGCGACACAGGGACTGGGCGCTCCCGACCATCCGAGAGGTACACCCCGTGACCGTCACCGAACTGGTGTCGTACGAGGACGCGTTGGCGTCCTACGACCCCGTCATGGGCCTGGAGGTCCATGTCGAGCTTGGCACCAAGACCAAGATGTTCTGCGGCTGCGCCACCACCCTCGGCGCCGACCCCAACGCGCAGACCTGCCCCACCTGCCTCGGCCTGCCCGGCGCGCTGCCGGTGGTCAACGCGGTGGGCGTGGAGTCCGCCATCCGGATCGGCCTGGCGCTCAACTGCGAGATCGCCGAGTGGTGCCGCTTCGCCCGGAAGAACTACTTCTATCCGGACATGCCGAAGAACTTCCAGACCTCCCAGTACGACGAGCCCATCGCGTTCAACGGCTACCTGGACGTGCAGCTCGCCGACGGGGAGATCTTCCGGGTCGGCATCGAGCGCGCGCACATGGAGGAGGACACCGGCAAGTCCACCCATGTCGGCGGCGCGACCGGCCGCATCCACGGCGCCTCGCACTCGCTGCTCGACTACAACCGGGCCGGCATCCCGCTGATCGAGATCGTCACCCGGCCGATCGAGGGCGCCGGCGCGCGCGCCCCCGAGGTGGCGCGCGCCTATGTCGCCGAGCTGCGCGAGCTGATCAGGGCGCTGGGCGTCTCCGAGGCCCGGATGGAGATGGGCCAGCTGCGCTGCGACGTCAACCTCTCGCTCCGCCCCCACGGCCGCGAGGCGTTCGGCACCCGCAGCGAGACCAAGAACGTCAACTCGCTGCGCAGTGTGGAGCGCGCCGTCCGCTTCGAGGTGCAGCGGCACGCCGCCGTGCTGGACGCTGGCGGCACGATCGTGCAGGAGACCCGCCACTTCCACGAGGAGAACGGCACCACCACCTCGGGCCGGGTCAAGGAGGAGGCGGAGGACTACCGCTACTTCCCCGAGCCGGACCTGGTGCCGGTCGCCCCGTCCCGGGAGTGGGTCGAGGAGCTGCGCGCCGGGCTGCCCGAGCTGCCGCTGGCGCGGCGGAACCGGCTGCGCGAGGAGTGGGGCATCTCGGCGCACGAAATGCAGTCGGTGCTCAACGCGGGCGCGGTCGAGCTGATCGTGGCGACCGTCGAGGCGGGCGCCGAGCCTGCCGCCGCCCGCAAGTGGTGGATGGGCGAGCTGGCGCGCCGCGCCAACGAACAGGGCGTGGAGCTGGCCGCGTTGCCCATCACGCCGGCGCGGGTGGCGCGGGTCACGGCGCTGGTCGCCGAGGGCGCGCTCAACGACAAGCTGGCCCGCCAGGCCATCGAGGGCGTGCTCGCCGGCGAGGGCGACCCGGACGCCGTGGTCGAGAAGCGTGGCCTGCGGATCGTCTCCGACGAGGGCGCGCTGGGGAAGGCGGTGGACGAGGCCATCGAGGCCAACGCCGCCGTCGCCGACAAGGTCAGGGCCGGCAAGGTGGCGGCCGCCGGCGCCCTGGTGGGCGCGGTGATGAAGGCCACCAGGGGCCAGGCCGACGCGGCCAGGGCGCGGCAGCTGATCCTGGAGCGGCTGGGCGTCGCCGAGTAGGAGTTCCTCGGGCGGGCCCGCGCGGCCGACTAAGGACCCCGGGGCTCGAACTAAGGCCCCCGACGTCACGCGACGTCGGGGGCCTTGGCGTGGGTAAGGCGAAACGGGCGCGCGAGAGGGGGCGGTCGCCCGATGTGGCCGGGGTACCTGAGCGCGGATCGTGGAGGTCAACGGGGTTCCCGGCGGCGGCCGGCGAACCGTCGGTCCACACCGGACCACCTCACACCACGACCCTGAGGAGCCCGCCATGATGGAGTACGAACTGCACCGGCAGCGCGCGGCCGAGCTGGAGCGGGCGGCGCGGCAGCACCGTCGGGCGGCGCGCTCGCGCCGCCGGGAGGCGCGCGGGGGCCGTCGTGCCTGGCGGCTGTGGCGCCTGCGCGCCCGGCGCACGCCCCAGGGGTCGGCGTCCGGCTGGACCACCGCCGCGTGACCCACGCGCCGGGCGACGGGGTGGGATCGACCGACGCCGGGGCGGAACCGGGCGGGAAGGCATCGGCCCGAGGCAGAACGGATACCCCGCTGTCAGTATCTCGTGTCATCCTCGACCTCGTGGAAACACGCAGCGTGAGCCCCGTGTTCGTGGGGCGGCAGAGTGAGTCGGAGACCCTGGCGTCGTTGTTGCGGGCCGCCGACGCCGGGACGCCGCAGGCGGCGGTCATCGGCGGCGAGGCCGGCGTCGGCAAGACCCGGCTGCTGGAGGAGTTCCTCGCCGGGGCGGCGGGCGCCGGCGCGCTGACCGCCGTGGGCGCCGGCGTCGAACTGGGCGCCGACGGGCTGCCGTTCGCCCCGGTGGCCGCGCTGCTGCGGTCGCTGCACCGGCAGGTCGGCGACGAGCTGGTCGCGGCGGCGGGCGAGCGGCGCGGGGAGTTGGCCCGGCTGCTGCCCGAGCTGGGCGAGCCGAGCGGCGTGCCCCCGGTGGACGGGGACGCGCTGGACCGGGCCCGCCTCTTCGAGCTGCTCACCCGGCTGCTGGAGCGCCTGGCCCAACAGCGCACGCTGGTCCTGGTCTTCGAGGACCTGCACTGGGCGGACCGCTCCACCAGGGAGCTGCTGGCCTACTACGTGCGCTCGGTGCGGGCGGCCCGGCTGCTGGTCCTGGCCAGCTACCGCACCGACGACCTGCACCGACGCCATCCGCTGCGTCCGTTCCTGGCCGAGCTTGACCGGTTGCGGACGGTGCACCGGATCGAGTTGGGCCGGCTGAGCGGGCGCGAGGTGGCCGCCCAGATGGCCGGCATCCTGGGCGCGCCCGCGGACGCCGGCCAGGCCAGGTCGGTCTTCCAACGCACGGAGGGGAACCCGTTCTTCGTCGAGGAGTTGACGGTCGGCGGGCAGCCGTGCGGGGACCTGCCGGACACCCTGCGGGACCTGCTGCTGGTCCGGGTCGAGGCGCTGGACGAGCCGGTGCAGGACGTGCTGCGGGTGGTCGCCGAGGGCGGCTCGTGCGTGGAGCACGAGCTGATCGCGCGGGTCGCCGGGCTGCCGGAGCAGGAGCTGCTGGCCGCCGTGCGGGTCGCGGTAGGGGCCCGGCTGCTGGTGGCCACGGAGGACGGGGACGGGTACCGCTTCCGGCACGCGCTCACCCGGGAGGCCGTCGCCGACGACCTGCTGCCGGGCGAGCGCGCCCGGCTCAACCGGCGCTACGCGCGGGCCCTGGAGGCCGAGCCGGAGCTGGTCCCGGCGGACGAACTCCCCACCAGGCTGGCGAGTCACTGGTACCACGCGGGCGACCGGGCCAGGGCGCTGCCCGCCGTGCTGGCGGCGGCGGTGGCCGCCGGCCGCCGCTTCGCCAACGCCGAGCAGCTGCGGCTGCTGGAGCGGGCCATCGAGCTGTGGGACGCGGTGGGCGATGAGGCGCGGGCCGGGCTGCGGCCGGCCCAGCCGATCTGGGGCTATCCGGCGTCGGATGCGGGCGGGCCGGTGGGCTGGACGGACCTGATGGCCGAGGCGGCCGTCGCCGCCACGCTCGCGGGCGAGGAGGAGCGCGCCATGGCCCTCTGCCGCCGGGCGCTGCGCGAGGTGGACCCGGTCGAACGGCCGCTGCACGCCGCCTGGTTCTGGGCGCAGCGCGCCGGGATGGTGGGGCGGCTGATGCGCGGGGACGGCTGGGCGGAGCTGCGGCGGGCGCAGGAGCTACTGCGGGGGCTGCCGCCGTCCGAGGTGCACGCGCGGGTGCTGGCCCTGGAGGCCGCGATGCGCTCCAAGCAGGGGCCGGCCCCCGAGGTGCTGGAGGTCGCCGAGCGCGCGGTCGAGCTGGCCCGGCTGGTCGGGGCCACCGGCACGGAGCTGTACGCCCGTTACACCCTGGCCACCCTCCAGGCCGACGCCGGCGACAGCGAGGGTGGCGTGGAGCGGATGACGGCCGTCCTGGAGACGGTGCTGCGGCGCGGCGAGGTGACCCTCCTGGGCCGCTGTCTGGTCAACCTGGGAGCGGTTCTGCTCGACTCCGGCCAGTTCGAGCGCGGCCTTGAGCAGATAGCCGAGAGCATCGAGCTGGCCGAGCGGTACGGCCTGGCGGAGACCCCCAGCTGGCTGCGGGCCAACGAGGCCTTCGCGCTCACCCTGCTGGGACGCTGGCCGGAGGCCGAGGCCGCCCTCGAACTGGCCACCCGGCACGCCAGCCACGACCACAGCCGCATGGTCAGCCGCGTGCTCACCGGCCAACTCGCCGTGCTGCGCGGGGATCTGGCGCGGGCCGAGGCCGAGGCGGCAGCCGCGCTGGCCAGGGCCGAGGGCATGAAGACGCCCGACCTCTTCCACTGGGAGCTGTCCCGGTTCCGGGTGGACCTCGCGGTGGCGCGCGGGCGCCCGCTCCAGGCGCGCGAGATCCTGCGCTCCTCGCTGCCGCTGGTGTCGTACTTCGGCTCCTCGCTGCTCGCCTGGGGGCTCGCCTTCGCCGCCGCCACGGCCGAGGCCGAGGGCCGGGGTCTGCCCGGCTTCGCCGAGGGCCGGGAGGCGGCCGTCGGCGAGATCCGGGCCCTGGCCCGCCGGCTCCCGCGCGACCTGCCGATACGCGAGGCGTTCAGCGCCCTGGTCAACGCGCAGCTGGCGCGGGCCGAGGGGCGCGACACCCCGGAGCGGTGGGCGGAGGCGGTGGCCGCGCTGACGCCGTTCGGGCTGCCCCACCACCTGGCCGAGGCGCGCTACGGCTGGGGCGAGGCGCTGCTCGCCGGCGGCGACCAGGACGGCCGCCGGCAGGCCGCCGAACAGCTCGGCGCCGCACGGGAGTTGGTCGAGCGGCTCGGCGCGGCGCCACTGGCGGAGCGGGTGGCGCGGCTGGCCCAACGGGCCCGGCTCGACCTCACGGCGGAGCCCGGGGCCCGTCCCGGGCCCGAGCCCGAGGCGCGGCCCTTCGGGCTGACCCGGCGGGAGCGCGACGTGCTGGAGCTGGTGGCGGCCGGCCGGAGCAACCGTCAGATAGCCGAGGAGCTGTACATGTCGCCCAAGACGGCGAGTGTCCATGTCTCCCGCATTCTCGCCAAGTTGGAGGTGACCACCCGGGGCGAGGCCGCCGCCGTCGCCCACCGGCTCCGCCTGGTGACGCTGTCGTAGGCGTCCCGGGCGAGCGTTGGCCCCCGGGAGCATTCGGGGTCTCGCGCCCCCGCCCCCGTCGGACACGCCTTAGCCGCCGGGCCTCGCGGCGCCCCGCCCCGGCGGATAAGGCGGCCGGGCCGCGCCGCCTAAGGACCCCCGGGCGGCGAAGGTGCGGAGATGGCCCGATGCGCCCCACCCACCTGGGAGACGACCGTTGAGTCAACGCCGGAGCAGCGGGCTCCGACGAACGGCCGACGGCCGGGAGCCAGGGGAGTCACCGTGTTGCAAGAGATCTACATCGCCCAGCAGCGCCGCGAGGATCTGCTCGCCGAGGCCGAGCGGGAACGCCTCGCCCGGCGGGCCGCAGAGGCCGGCGGGAACGCACGCGCCAGGAGCCGGGGCGGCCTGCTCCGCCGCGTCCTCGCCCAGGCAGGACACGGTGCGGCCGAGCCACAGCCGAGTTCGAACGCCGGGGCCCGGCGGGCCCCGGCGCGGCACCGTCGGGCCCGCGTCTGAACTCCAGTGTCATTGTCAGACGCCTGTGCGATCCTTCGGGACATGCACACCAGAACCATCAGCCCGGTCTTCGTCGGACGGGCCGCACATCGCTCGGCCCTCAGGGAGGCGCTCCGACAGGCGGACGCCAGCGTGCCCCAGACGGTGCTGGTCGGCGGCGAGGCCGGGGTGGGCAAGACGCGGTTGGTGGAGGAGTTCCTCGCCGAGGCGGCGGGCGCCGGCGCCCTGACCGCCGTCGGCGCCTGCGTCGAGGTGGGCGCTGACGGGCTGCCGTTCGCGCCGGTCTCGGCCGTGCTGCGGGTGCTCCACCGCGAGCTGGGCGAGGAGCTGGCCGAGGCCGCCGCCGGCTTCGGCGGGGAGCTGTCCCGGCTGCTCCCCGAGCTGGGCCCGCCCAGCGCCCCCGAGCGCGCCGCCCGGGACCAGGAGGTGCGCGGCCGGCTCTTCGAGCTGACCGCCCGGCTGCTGGAGCGGCTCGCCGAGCGGCGCACGCTGGTCCTGGTGATCGAGGACCTGCACTGGTCGGACCGCTCCACCCGGGAGCTGCTCGGCTATGTCTTCCGCGTGGTGCAGTCCTGCCGGCTGCTGGTCGTGACGACATACCGCTCCGACGACATCCACCGCCGCCACCCGCTGCGCCCGTTCCTCGCCGAGCTGGACCGGCTGCGCACGGTGCGGCGGATCGAGCTGCCCCGCCTGACCAGGGACGAGGTTCGAGCGCAGCTCACCGGCATCCTCGGGCAGCCGCCGCACCAGGACCAGCTGGAGCAGGTCTACGCCCGCTCCGACGGGAACGCGTTCTTCGTCGAGGAGTTGGCCAGCGTCACGGAGAACGGCCGCGCCGGCGCGCTGAGCGACTCGGTGCGGGACCTGCTGCTGCTGCGCGTCGAGGCGCTTCCCGAGACGGCGCAGCGGGTGGTCAGGGTCGCCGCCGAGGGTGGGTCCCGGGTGGAGTTCGGGCTGCTGCGCGCGGTGGCCGGTCTCACCGAGGAGGAGCTGATCGAGGCCCTGCGCGCCGCCGTCGAGGCGAGCGTGCTGCGCGCCGGGGACGACGACACCTACCGCTTCCGGCACGCGCTCACCCGGGAGGCCGTGGACGACGACCTGCTGCCCGGCGAGCGCTCCCGGCTCAGCCGCCGCTACGCGGAGGCCCTGGAGGCCGACCCCGCGCTGGTCCCCAGCGACCAGCACGTCACCCGGCTGGCGAGCTACTGGTACCACGCCCACGAGCCGTCGAAGGCGCTGCCCGCCGTGCTGGCCGCCGC
Source organism: Streptomyces triticirhizae (assembly GCF_003696235.1). Lineage (GTDB taxonomy): Bacteria > Actinomycetota > Actinomycetes > Streptomycetales > Streptomycetaceae > Streptomyces > Streptomyces triticirhizae. Next base: position 18,418 of record NZ_RFFJ01000037.1, on the reverse strand, counting down.
CGCCCAGGCCCGGTGCCGCCACGCCTACGCCGAGCAGCTCCAACTGCTGGAGCGCGCCGCGGAGTTGTGGGACAGCGTCTCGGGGGATGAGCGCCGCCTGCTGCCGGTTGGCTCCGACGTCGACTCCTATCCCGTCTGCGACTGTCCCGACGAGACGCTCGGTTTCCTCGACCTGCTGGCCGAGATGACCCTGGCCGCGCGCCTGGCCGGGGAGCAGGAGCGCGGGAAGTCGGTGGCCAAGCGCGCGCTGCGCCTGCTGGACGACATGGGCCACCCGCTGCGCGCCGCCTGGTTCTGGGCGCAGCTCTCCCGGCTGGTGCGGCAGTTGGGCCAGGGCGACGGATGGCGCGAGCTGGGCCGGGCGCAGGAGTTGCTCGACGGCTTCGAGCCGTCGCCGGTACACGCCCTGGTGCTGACCGAGGCCGCCGGCTGGTGCTCGGTCTTCGCCTCGGGACCGGGCTCGCTGGCCACGGCCGAGCGCGCCGTGGAGCTGGCGCGCACCGTGGGCGAGGCGGACGTGCTGCTCAACGCGCTGATCAGCCTGGGTTCGCTGCTGATCGACGTCGGCGAGGGCGAGCGCGGCCTGGCCGAGATGCGGTATGTCGCCGAGCGTGTGGTGCCGGAGGAACGGGTGGGCGTCTTCACCCGCAGCCATGTCAACCTCCAGTCCCTGCTGGAGGGGATGGGGCGTTCCGAGGAGTCGCTGCGGGTCGCGGACGAGGCCCAGACGTTGGCCCACCGCTACGGCCTTGCCGACACCCGCTCCTGGATCGCGGGGAACCGGGCGGACGCCCTCTTCTCCCTCGGCCGCTGGGCCGAGTCGGACGAGGCCTGTGCCGAGGCGCTGCGCTCGGCACAGAGCCCCGTCGCCAAGGGGCTGGTCGCCCAGCGGCGCGCCCGGATGGCCGTGGCCCGGGGGGAGTGGGAGGAGGCGGAGCGCCAGTGTGCCCTCCACCAGAGCCTCCAGCACTACGACGGGGCGGCCGCCCAGACCGCCCACCCGGCCGCCGAGCACCTGCTGGCCATCGCCTCGGCGCAGGGACGCATCCTCGACGCCAGGGAGATCTTCGCTGAGGTCGTGCGGGTCAACCAGCCGCCGGGCACCGGCAGTTACACCTGGCCGCTGCTCCACGAGGCGGCCCGCGCCGAGTCGCGGGCGGTGGGGGTGCCGGCGGCGGAGCCGGGACAGCCGGCGGCGATCGCGATGATCCGCGCGTACGCGGAGACCCTGCCCCGGCACTACCCGGTGTGGATCGGCTACGCGCTGCTGGTCGAGGCCGAGCTGCGGCGGGCGGAGGGCCGGGCCACCGCCGAGGACTGGGCCGGAGTGGTGGCCGCCTTCGACGGGCTGTGCCGCCCGTACGAGGAGGCCAGGGTGCGGCTGCGCTGGGCTGAGGCGCTGCTCGCCGAGGGCGAGCGGCAGCGCGCCGCCGCCGAACTCACCGAGGCGCACCGGCTCTCCGAGGAGCTGGGCGCGGCGCCGGTCACGGAGGAGGCCGAACGGCTCGCCGCGCGGGGCCGCCTCACGCTGGGCGGGGAGCAGCCGGAGGCCGCGACGGGGCCCGAGGCGTTGGGGCTGACGCCCCGGGAGCTGGACGTGCTGGCGCTGCTGGCGGCGGGCCGGAGCAATCGTCAGATAGCCGAGGAGCTGTTCATCTCGCCGAAGACGGCGAGCGTGCATGTCTCCAACATCCTGGCCAAGTTGGAGGTCGCCAACCGGGGCGAGGCCGCCGCGCTGGCCCACCGACTGCGCCTGGTCGGCGTCGGCCAACGTGTTGCGGGCTGACCGGGGGCGTGGACGGCCCTGGGGGCCGTCGCGCCCGGGGGCGGGGGCCGGGGCCGGTGCCGCCGGCAGGCGGGCTGGCGTGGGTCAGGAGACGCGGAGGCGGAGCAGGCGGTCGTCGGTGTCGGCGGGGGAGCCCCGGCCGTCGGTCTCGTTCGTCAGCAGCAGCAACTCGCCCTCGCCGACCGCCACCACGTTCCGCAGCCGCCCGTGGTCCCCCTCCAGGAACGGCTCCGGCTCGGCCACCGGCTCCGTTCCGTCCAGCGGCACCCGCCACAGCCGTTCCCCGCGCAGCGTCGCCAGCCACAGGGCGCCCCCGCTGTACGCCAGCCCGCTGGGGGACGCCTCGGCCGGCGGCCAGACCGCCACCGGGTCGACGAAGCCGTCCTCGGCGCCGCCCTCGCCCTCGTGTTCGGGCCAGCCGTAGTTGCCGCCGGGCTCGATCAGGTTCAGCTCGTCCCAGGTGTCGTCCCCGAACTCGGCCGCCCACAGCCGGTCCTCGGCGTCCCAGGCCAGGCCCTGCACGTTGCGGTGGCCCAGCGAGTAAACCAGCGAGTCCGGGTCGGGGTTGTCGGCCGGCGGGGCGCCGGTCGTGGGGTCGATCCGGAGGATCTTCCCGGCCAACGAGTCCGGGTCCTGGGCCAGTTGGGCGTCGGCGGTGTCCCCTGTGGTGGCGTAGAGCATCCCGTCGGGGCCGAACGCGAGCCCGCCGCCGTTGTGGATGACCTCTCCCTTGGGGATGTCGGCGAGCAGCGGGTCGCCGGCGGTGAGGCGTTCGCCCTCGGGGGCCGAGGGGTCCAGCTCCAGGGGGATGATCCGGTTGTCCGAGGCCGTGGTGGCGTACGCGTAGAGCCGGCCGCTGGTGTCGAAGTCCGGCGCGAGGGCCAGCCCGAGCAGGCCGCCCTCGCCGTTGGCGCTCACCCCCGGCACCTCGCCGACCTCGCTCACCGTGCCCGGCTCGCCGTCCGAGGTGTCGAGCAGCGCCAGCGCGCCGCTGTCGCGCGAGCCCAACAGCACGCTGCCGTCCGGCAGTTGGGCGAGGCCCCAGGGGGCGGAGAGGTTTTCCGCCAGCGTCGCGACCACCTCGACGTCCCCCTCGGCGGGCGCCGGCGACGCGCCCGGCGTGCGCTCCTCCGCCTCGCGCTCCGGCGCGGACTCCCCCTCGCTCGGCCCGGCCGACGAGCCCTCCGTGGAGTCGGAGGAGGGCTCCTCGCCCGAGGAACAGCCGGCCAGCAGCGGCGCGGTCAGGGCCAGGGCGAGCAACGCGCCGGCGACCGGTCGTGCGCTCATCGGGACCTCCGTCTCGGTGCGGGTGCGCGCCTTCCAGCACACCACACCGCGCGCCGGCGCGCAGCGCCCCGGTCCCCGGTCAGCCCGTCAGCCCCGCCGTCCCGTCAGCCCCAGGACTCCCGGGGAGCCGGCAGCCGCGCGATCTCCGCCAGGTCCCGCTCGGTCAGCGCCAACGCCGAGGCCGCCGCGTTCTCCCTGACCCAGCGCTCCCGCCTGGTCCCCGGCAGCGGCACCACATGCCGGCCCTGCGCCAGCAGCCAGGCGAGCGCCACCTGCGCCGGCGTCGCCCCCGGATGCCGGGCCGCCACCCGCCGCAGGCCGACCACCAGCGGCTGGTTGGCCGCCATCATCTCGGCCGTGAAGCGCGGGTGCCGGGCGCGCGGGTCGTCCGGCTCGAAGCCACCGCCGGGCACCAGGGTGCCCGTGAGATAGCCGCTGCCCAGCGGCATCGCGGCCAGCAGCCCGACCCCGCGCGCCTCGCACCACGGCAGCAACTCGGCCCGTGCGCCGGGTGACCACACCGAGAACTCCGCCTGCACCGTCGAGACCGGGAACACCTGCTGCACCCGGGAGAGCAGCTCCAGGGTCGGCCCGTGCGTCCCGCCGGCGGCGGCCCGCCCGCGCCGCTGGTCCGAGGGCTCCAGGGCGCACCACCCCAGCGCGCGCACCTTGCCCGCGCGCACCAACTCGGCCATCGCGCCCCAGGTCTCCTCGACCGGCACCTCGGGGTCGGGCCTGTGGAGCTGGTACAGGTCGATGACCTCCGTGCCGAGCCGCCGCAGCGAGGCGTCGCAGGCGCGCCGGACGTACGCCGGGCTGCCGTTGGCCACCAGATGCTGCTCGCCGACCAACAGCCCGCACTTGGTGGCGACGGTGGCCTCGTCCCGCCGCTCCTTCAACACCCGTGCCAGCAGCCGCTCGTTGGTGAACGGCCCGTACATGTCGGCCGTGTCCAGGAGCGAGCAGCCCTCGTCCAGGGCCGCGTGCAGCGCCCGCAGCGAGCCCTCGCCGTCCCGCTGGGAGGCCGAGTAGCCCCAGCTCATCGGCATACAGCCGAGACCCACGGCGCCCACCGCCAGCGCCCCGGCGCCCAGCGTCCGATACCGCACCTGGCCTGTCCTCGCCCTTCCCCGCGCCGAGGCGGCGCCGCATCTCCACCGGCCCCGCGCCGGCCGTCCCCGTTGTCCCCTTCGGTCGTCCCCAACGTATCCCCTGCCACTGACACCTCCCCACGGCCCCCGACCGTCCGCGCCCCGCGCCGAGCGTCCACGGCGGCTCCCCGACCGGCGCCGCCCCGCGCCCGGGCCCCGGGCCGCCCGTGATGTCCCGGTTAGCCTGACGCCATGAGTACTCCGGAAGTCTGGCTGCCCTTCTCCGCCGACGAACTGGCCCCGCTGCCCGACTCCCTGCGCTACCTGCGGTGGCGCGGCGAGGACACCTATCCGGGCGACCCGGCGGCCTGCGCGTTCTACACCGTGCCGTATCTCAAGGGGCCCGAGGTCGCGGTCCGCCCGCTGGCCGAGATGACCTCGGTGCGGGTCGTGCAGACGTTGACCGCCGGGGTCGAGCACATGCTGCCCCGGGTGCCCGAGCTGCCCGCCGGCGCGATCCTGTGCAACGCGGGGGAGTTGCACAACACCAGCACCGCCGAACTCGCCCTCGCCCTCGCGCTGGCCGCGCTGCGCGGCGTCGACCGCGCGGCGCGCGACCAGGAGGCGGGCCGGTGGGCCCCGGCGATACACACCTCGCTGGCCGACCGGCGGGTGCTGATCCTCGGCTACGGCGGCATCGGCGGGGCGATCGAGGAACGGCTGCTGCCCTTCGAGGTGGCCGAGGTGATCCGGGTGGCCGGCCGCGCCAGGACCGCGCCGCGCGGCCCCGTGCACGCCTCGTCCGAGCTGCCCGAGCTGCTGCCGCGTGCCGAAGTGGTCATGGTGGCAACGCCGTTGACCGACGCGACCCGGGGGCTGCTCGGCGCGCGGGAGCTGGCGCTGCTGCCGGACGGCGCGTTGGTGGTCAACGTGGCGCGCGGCCCGGTGATCGACACCGACGCGCTGCTGGCCGAGGTCTCCGCCGGCCGGCTGCGCGCGGCGCTCGACGTCACCGACCCGGAGCCGCTGCCGGCCGACCACCCGCTGTGGCGGGTGCCCGGCGTGCTGATCACCCCTCATGTGGGCGGCCCCTCGACCGCCTTCGAGCCCCGTGCGAAGGCGTTGCTGCGCGCCCAGTTGACGCGGTTCGCCGCCGGTGAGGAACTCCGTCACACCGTGGCGACCAGCGGTTCAGAGCGTTAGCCTCGCCCCAAACCATCACTATGGGTGATGTATCTATATCGCTGAGTGACCATTCTGGTGTATCGTCCGCTTCGGGGTGAGCCCGGAACGAAAAGGGGGGCGATGGCGATGCACCACCCATGGACGCGGCGGCGATCGCGTCACGTCCCGGCGGGTCCGCCGCTCGGCGGTCCGCTCCCACAGCTCGCGCTCGCGGCGGTCTGCGCCTGCTACGCGGCGGGGGCCCTGGCGGGCTGGGGTTCGCCCCAGTTCGCCAGGGTCATGGGGGACTTCGGCCTGAGCGCGGCGGCCTTCGCGGCGGCCGTCTCCTGCCTGTGGTACGCGCGGCGCCGCGCCGAGGAGTTCCGCGCCGCCTGGACGATGTTCGGCCTCTCCTCCGTGATGATCGGCCTGGGGAACGCCACCTGGGGCTGGTACGAGGTGGTGCTCCGCCGCCCGGTCCCGGACATGTCGCTCGCCGACATCGCCTTCCTGCTCTTCGCGCCGCTGGCCATCGTCGGCCTGCTGCTGCTCGCCAACCGCCCGCTCACCAAGGCCGGTTGGGCCAGGCTCGGGCTCGACGTCTGGCTGATCGGCGGCTCCCTGATGACGCTCTCCTGGAGCGTCGCCCTGGCCCACACGGCCGAGCTGCGCACCGCCTCGGTCGGCCGCGCCGCCCTCGCGCTCGCCTACCCGCTGCTGGACATCGTGCTGATCAGCATGGTCGCGGTGCTGCACTTCCGGCGCAGCGCCCGCTACCGCCCGGCGATCAACTCGGCCATCGGCGCCCTGGCGTTGACGGTCCTGTGCGACGCGCTCTTCACCAGCCCGCCGCTGCGCGAGCAGTACAGCTCCGGCCAACTGCTGGACGCCGGCTGGTTCGCCGGCTCGCTGCTGCTGGCCGCCGCGCCCTGGACGGCCGGCCGTGGCCCCGCGGCGCCCGAGCTGGCGGGCCCACGCGAGGCGCGGCCGGCCCCCGGCCACCCGCTGGCCGGCTCGTTCTCCGCGCTGGCGCCCTATCTGGCCGCCGCCGTCTGCGTGTTGAGCATCCTGGTGACGATAATCTTCGGCCGCCGGGTCGACGCCACCGTGGTCTACACCGCCTGCGCCGTGGTGCTGGCCCTGCTGGTGCGCCAGGGCATCACCCTGCTGGAGAACATCTCGCTCACCCGCGAGCTGACCCAGAAGGAGAACTACTTCCGATCCCTGGTCCAGGGCTCCAGCGACGTCATCATGATCGCCGCCCCGGACGGCAAGCTCCGCTACGTCAGCCCCGCCGCCACCGGCGTCTACGGGCAGGACCCCAGCCGCCTCATCGGCAGCGAGCTGTCCACCCTGATCCACCCCGAGGACCTCGGCCGGGTCCTGCACGAGCTGCGGCGCTTCCTCGCCGTGCCGCCCAGCTGCGAGCCGGCGACCCGGGTCGAGTGCCGGGTCCGCCACGGCGCCGGCCACTGGCTCAACGTCGAGTCCAGCGTCAACCGCCACGAGGGCGGCCTGATCTTCAACAGCCGCGACGTCACCGAACGCGTCCGGCTCCAGGCCCAGTTGCAGCACAGCGCCTCCCACGACGCGCTCACCGACCTGCCCAACCGGGCCCTGTTCACCGAGCGGGTCCGGCTCGCCCTCGGCGCGGGGCGCGGCGCCGACCCCGACGCGGCCGTGTTCTTCATCGACCTGGACGGCTTCAAGGCGGTCAACGACTCCGCCGGCCACCAGGCCGGCGACGAGCTGCTGGTGCAGGCGGCGCGGCGGCTGCGCGAGGCGGTCCGTTCCGACGACACCACCGCCAGGCTCGGCGGGGACGAGTTCGCCGCGCTCATCACCGGCGAGCCCGGCGGGGAGCCCCAGCCGCGCGAGTACCGCATCCTGGAGATCGCCGAGCGGGTCCGCGCCGCGCTCTCCCGCCCCTACACCGTGGACGGGCAGGAGCTGCGGGTCGCCGCCAGCATCGGCGTCGCCTTCGCCGAGCCGGACTCCACGCCCGCCAGCCTGATGCGCAACGCCGACCTCGCCATGTACCGCGCCAAACAGGCCGGCAAGGCCAGGGTCGAGCTGTACGCCCCCCAGCTCCAGGCCGACGCGGTGCGCCGCAGCGAGCTGGGCGACCGGCTGCGCCGCGCCCTGCACGCCGGCGAGTTCACGCTGCTCCACCAGCCCGTCGTCCAGCTCTCCGACGGCCGGGTGGTGGCCGTGCACGCCCAGGCCCGCTGGCGTTCCTCGCACGGCCCGCTGACCACGCCGCTGGAGTATCTGCGCGGCGACCGCTGGGAGTTCGGCCCCCCGGCCGGCACCTCCACGAACGCGGGCGCCGCCACCAACGCCGACGCCGCGCCCGACTCCGCCACCGACCTCACCGGCTGGCTCGTCGAACAGGCCATCGCCGCCGCCGCCCGCCGCCACCGCTCCGGGCACACCCACCCCGTCACCCTGCGGGTCCCCGGCGGCCGGCTGGCCGACGCCGCGCTCGCCGTCCGCGCCCTCCAGGCGCGCCTCGCCGAGCGGCAGCTCCCGCCCAGCGCGCTGCTGATCGAGCTGCCCGAGGCCGACCCGGTGCTCGCCTCCGACGAGCTGCGCCACCGGCTGACCGACCTCAGCCGGCTGGGCATCGGCATCGCGCTCGGCGGCTTCGGCGGCCCCGGCACGGCAGCCGCCGCCCTCCACCGCCTCCCCGTCGACCTGGTGCGCCTGGACGGCGCCCTGGTCGCGGGCGTGGTGGAGTCCCCGGTCCTGGGCAAGATCGTCGCCGGCCTGTTGCGGATGGCCGAGGACCTGGGCATCGACTCGCTCGCCGACGGCGTCGACCGGCCCGAGCAGGCCGCCGCCCTCCGCGCCCTCGGCTGCCGAAGAGCGCAGGGCCTGGCCTTCAGCGCGCCCCTGGAGGCGCCCGCGCTGCGCCGGCTGCTGGAGCAGGGCCGGCTCCCGCTGCCCGGCCAACAACAGCCCGTCGCCCCGGCCATTCCCCGAGGTCGGAGGGCCACCCCCGGCCCCCAGCCCGCCGCGCTCGCGCCACCCACGACCCTCCAGCCGCCCCGCTCACATAGTGAGACTACGGTCCCGCGCGCTTGACAGGCGATGGCCGAGGAGAGCAATGTCTGTGCCATGCACACCGGAATTCTCGTACTTTCGCGGCGCGTCGGCTGATCCCAGGCACCACACCCTGCGGCTCGCACCGACGCGCTCCCCCTCGTATGCCTGACGGCACGAGGGGTTTTTTGGTTGCACCGATGACCCCCGCCACGCGTTCCCCCCAGGTTCGCACCCGGCTTCCCCACCAGACGACCGGCCCGCGTCCCCACGCGGCGTCAGCACCCGCAATCCCCCGAGAAGAGATCGTGATGACCGAGCAGGCCACCGGGGCACCCAAGCCGCAACCACGGGCCCCCCGAGGCGCAGCACCTCAGCCCACGTCCACTGTCGCGCACGTCACGGGCGCCCAGTCGCTCATCCGCTCCCTCGAAGCGGTGGGCGCCGACACGGTGTTCGGCATCCCCGGCGGCGCGATCCTCCCCGCCTACGACCCGCTGATGGACTCCACCTCGGTGCGGCACATCCTGGTCCGGCACGAGCAGGGCGCCGGGCACGCCGCCACCGGCTACGCCCAGGCGACCGGCAAGGTCGGCGTCTGCATGGCCACCTCGGGCCCCGGCGCCACCAACCTGGTCACCCCGATCGCCGACGCCCACATGGACTCCGTCCCGCTGGTCGCCATCACCGGCCAGGTCGCCTCGGCGACGATCGGCACCGACGCGTTCCAGGAAGCCGACATCTGCGGCATCACCCTGCCGGTCACCAAGCACAACTTCCTGGTCACCGACCCGGCCGACATCCCGCGCACCATCGCCGAGGCGTTCCACATCGCCGCCACCGGCCGCCCCGGCCCGGTGCTGGTCGACATCGCCAAGGACGCCCTCCAGCGGCAGACCACGTTCAGCTGGCCGCCCACCCCCGACCTGCCCGGCTACCGCCCGGTCAGCCGCCCGCACGCCAAGCAGATCCGCGAGGCCGCCCGGCTGATCGCCGAGTCCAGGCGCCCCGTGCTCTACGTCGGCGGCGGTGTGGTCAAGGCCGGCGCGGCGGCCGAGCTGCGCGCGCTCGCCGAGCGCACCGGCGTGCCCGTCACCACCACCCTGATGGCGCTGGGCGCGTTCCCCGACAGCCACCCGCAGCACCTGGGGATGCCCGGGATGCACGGCTCGGTCGCCGCCGTCACCGCGCTCCAGAAGGCCGACCTGATCGTCGCCCTGGGCGCCCGCTTCGACGACCGGGTCACCGGCAGGATCGACTCCTTCGCGCCGCACGCCAGGATCGTGCACGCCGACATCGACCCCGCCGAGATCGGCAAGAACCGGCTGGCCGACGTTCCCATCGTGGGCGACGTCAAGGAGGTCATGACCGACCTGCTGGCCGCCATCGAGCCCGACGAGACGGCCGGCCCCGACGCCAGGGAGCGCTACGCCGGCTGGTGGCGGCAGCTCGACAGCTGGCGCGAGACCTACCCGCTGGGCTACGACCTGCCCGAGGACGGCAGCCTCTCCCCGCAGCAGGTCATCGAGCGCATCGGCCAACTGGCCCCGGAGGGAACGATCTTCACCTCCGGCGTCGGCCAGCACCAGATGTGGGCCGCGCACTACCTCACCTTCGAGAAGCCGGGCACCTGGCTGAACTCCGGCGGCCTGGGCACCATGGGCTACGCCGTTCCCGCCGCGCTCGGCGCCAAGGCCGGCCGCCCCGACGCCCCGGTCTGGGCGATCGACGGCGACGGCTGTTTCCAGATGACCAACCAGGAGCTGGTCACCGCCGCGCTCAACCACATCCCCATCAAGGTCGCCATCATCAACAACGGCGCCCTGGGCATGGTCCGCCAGTGGCAGACCCTCTTCTACAACCAGCGCTACTCCAACACCGTGCTGCGCGACGACGGCGCCACCGGCGCCTACAGCGGCTCGGCCGCCGGCACCGGCACGGCCACCAACACCGGCACCCGGGTGCCGGACTTCGTGAAGCTCTCCGAGGCGATGGGCTGCGTCGGCCTGCGCTGCGAGCGCCCCGACCAGCTGGACGCCGTGCTGGAGAAGGCCAACGCCATCAACGACCGCCCCGTGGTGGTGGACTTCATCGTCCACGAGGACGCCATGGTCTGGCCGATGGTGGCCGCCGGCACCTCCAACGACGAGGTCATGGCGGCCCGAGGCGTGCGTCCCGACTTCGGCGACGCCGCCGACTGACCGCCCCGCCAGCGCCCGCCCGCCTCACCCGCCATCGCCATCGACAGGCGCCATCGACAAGGTAGAACCGCGATGTCCAAGCACACGCTCTCCGTTCTGGTCGAGAACAAGCCAGGCGTCCTCTCCCGGATCACCGCCCTGTTCTCCCGCCGGAACTTCAACATCGACTCCCTCGCCGTCGGGACCACCGAACACCCCGAGGTGTCCCGGATCACCATCGTGGTCAGCGTCGAGGACCTGCCGCTGGAGCAGGTGACCAAGCAGCTCAACAAGCTGGTCAACGTCCTCAAGATCGTGGAACTCGACCCCTCCGCCGCCGTCCACCGCGAACTGGTGCTGGTGAAGGTGCGGGCCGACAACGACACCAGGACCCAGATCGTGGAGATCGTCCGCCTCTTCCGCGCCAAGACCGTGGACGTGGCGCCGGAGGCCGTCACCATCGAGGCCACCGGCAGCAGCGACAAGCTGGAGGCGATGCTGCGCATGTTGGAGCCGTTCGGCATCAAGGAACTGGTGCAGTCCGGCGCCATCGCCATCGGTCGTGGTTCCCGGTCCATCACCGACCGGTCGCTGCGCGCCCTGGAGCGCTCCGCCTGACCATCAGGGCGCGCGCCCCCGACCACGCGGCCGAACTTCCCGGCCTCCGACGGCACAACCGCCCGTCGCCGGCCGGAAGAGGCCCATGTCATACGGTGGTCCCCCGTGGCGGGGACCACCAGCAACAACAAGGAGAAAACCGAAGTGGCCGAGCTGTTCTACGACGACGACGCCGACCTGTCCATCATCCAGGGCCGCAGGGTCGCGGTCCTCGGTTACGGCAGTCAGGGCCATGCCCACGCGCTGTCCCTGCGCGACTCGGGCGTCGATGTCCGGGTCGGCCTGCACGAGGGCTCGAAGTCCCGCACCAAGGCCGAGGAGCAGGGCCTGCGCGTGGTGACCCCGGCCGAGGCCGCCGCCGAGGCCGACGTGGTGATGATCCTGGTCCCGGACCCGATCCAGGCGAAGGTCTACGAGGAGTCCGTGCGCGACAACCTGAAGGAGGGCGACGCGCTCTTCTTCGGCCACGGCTTCAACATCCGGTTCGGCTTCGTCAAGCCCCCGGCCGGCGTCGACGTCTGCATGGTCGCGCCCAAGGGCCCGGGCCACCTGGTGCGCCGCCAGTACGAGGAGGGGCGCGGCGTGCCGTGTATCGCGGCGGTCGAGCAGGACGCCTCGGGCAGCGCGTTCGCCCTGGCGCTCTCCTACGCCAAGGCGATCGGCGGCACCCGTGCGGGTGTGATCAAGACCACCTTCACCGAGGAGACCGAGACCGACCTCTTCGGCGAGCAGGCCGTGCTCTGCGGCGGCACCTCAGCCCTGGTCAAGGCCGGCTTCGAGACCCTGGTCGAGGCCGGCTACCAGCCGGAGATCGCGTACTTCGAGTGCCTCCACGAGCTGAAGCTGATCGTGGACCTCATGTACGAGGGCGGCCTGGAGAAGATGCGCTGGTCCATCTCCGAGACCGCCGAGTGGGGCGACTACGTCTCCGGGCCGCGCCTGATCAACGCCGACACCAAGGCCGAGATGAAGCGCATCCTCGGCGAGATCCAGGACGGCAGCTTCGCCAGGACCTGGATGGCCGAGTACAACGCCGGCCTGCCGCGCTACAACGAGTACAAGAAGGCGGACGGCGACCACCTGCTGGAGACCACGGGCCGTGAGCTGCGCAAGCTCATGAGCTGGGTGGACGAGGAGGCCTGACCTCCGGGCGGATCTCCGCCCCCGTCGCGGGAGTTCACGCGACCGAGCCGTGGGCCCGGCGGGCGACCGTCGGGCCCACGCGGCGCCGATACACTGCCACACACAAGCGCGTCACAGGCTCACAGCGTCGTGCGTCTCCACGCGGCTGCCCCACTCCTCCACCCCGTCGACGGCCGTCGGGACGCGGCCTTCCGCAAAGGACCAGTGAGACCCAGTGAGCAAGCCCGTCGTACTCATCGCCGAAGAGCTTTCCCCCGCAACGGTTGACGCCTTGGGGCCGGACTTCGAGATCCGGCACTGCGACGGCGCGAACCGTGCCGAGCTGCTGAGCGCCATCGCCGAGGTGGACGCCATCCTCATCCGCTCCGCCACCAAGGTGGACGCGGAGGCCATCGCGGCCGCCAACCGGCTGCGGGTCGTGGCCAGGGCCGGCGTCGGCCTGGACAACGTGGACGTCGCCGCCGCCACCAAGGCCGGCGTCATGGTGGTCAACGCCCCCACCTCCAACATCGTCACCGCCGCCGAGCTGGCCTGCGGCCTGCTGATCGCCACCGCGCGGAACATCCCGCAGGCCAACGCCGCGCTGAAGAACGGCGAGTGGAAGCGCAGCAAGTACACCGGCGTCGAACTGTCCGAGAAGACCCTGGGCGTCGTCGGCCTGGGCCGGATCGGCCTGCTGGTGGCGCAGCGGATGGCAGCCTTCGGCATGAAGATCGTCGCCTACGACCCCTACGTCCAGGCCGCCCGCGCGGCCCAGCTGGGTGTCAAACTCCTCAGCCTGGACGAGCTGTTGGAGACCTCCGACTTCATCACCGTGCACCTGCCCAAGACCCCGGAGACCCTGGGCCTGATCGGTGACGAGGCGCTCCACAAGGTCAAGCCGTCGGTGCGGATCGTCAACGCGGCGCGCGGCGGCATCGTCGACGAGACCGCGCTGCTCAGCGCCCTCAAGGAGGGCCGGGTCGCCGGCGCCGGGCTCGACGTCTACGCCTCCGAGCCCTGTACGGACTCCCCGCTCTTCGAGTTCGACCAGGTCGTCGGCACCCCGCACCTGGGCGCCTCCACGGGCGAGGCCCAGGAGAAGGCCGGCATCTCCGTCGCCCGCTCCGTGCGCCTGGCGCTCGCCGGCGAGCTGGTCCCGGACGCGGTCAACGTGCAGGGCGGCGTGATCGCCGAGGACGTGCGCCCCGGCCTGCCGCTCGCCGAGAAGCTCGGCCGGATCTTCACCGCGCTCGCCGGCGAGGTCGCCCAGCGGCTCGACGTCGAGGTGCGCGGCGAGATCACCCAGCACGACGTCAAGGTGCTCGAACTCTCCGCGCTCAAGGGCGTGTTCGAGGACGTCGTCGCCGAGACCGTCTCCTATGTCAACGCGCCGCTCTTCGCCCAGGAGCGCGGCGTCGAGGTGCGGCTGACCACCAGCTCGGAGTCGCCCGACCACCGGAACCTGATCACCGTGCGCGGCACCCTCACCAGCGGCGAGGTGATCTCGGTCTCCGGCACCCTGGCCGGCCCCAAGCACCAGCAGAAGATCGTCGGCATCGGCGAGCACACCGTGGACCTGGCGGTCGCCGACCACATGGCGTTCCTCCGCTACACCGACCGGCCCGGCGTGGTCGGCACCCTCGGGCGCATCCTGGGCGAGGCCCGGATCAACATCGCGGGGATGCAGGTCGCCCGCGCCGAGGAGGGCGGCGAGGCCCTGATCGTCCTCACCGTGGACGGCACCATCCCGGCCCCCGTGCTCAGCGAGGTCGCCGAGGAGATCGGCGCCACCTCCGCCAGGGGCGTCGACCTCAACCCGTGAGGCCCTGACCGAACGCCCGACGCCCGACGGTGAACGGCCCGCCGCCGCCCCGGGGACCCGTTCCCCCGGGGCGGCGGCGCGTTCGCACCCGGTGCCTCGGTGGGCTACGCGCCCGGCACGATCACCGCGCGCCCGTTGATCTTCCCGGCGTGCAGCCGCTCGTAGGCCACCGGCGCCTCGTCGATGCCATAGGTCTCCACCCGCACCTCGACGGCGCCGGCCCTCGCCAGCTCCAGCACCTCGGCCAGCTCGCTCCTGCTGCCCCAGTAGGGCGCGGCCACCGCCACGTCGAACGCCGTGGTGTTGATCCCCACCGGCAGCGCGCCCCCGCCCAGGCCGACGATCGCCACATCCGCCTCCACGGCGGCGACCGAGCCCGCCAGGGCCGCCGTCGGCTGCGCGCCCACGAAGTCGAAGACGCCCTCGGCGCCCAGCCCGCCGGTCAACTCCCGCACCCGCTCGGCGGCCCGCTCGTCGGAGAGCACCGTCTCATGGGCGCCGACCGAACTGGCCAGCGCCAGCTTCTCCTCGGAGACGTCCAGGGCCACCACCCGCGCCGGCGTCAACGCCCGCAGCAGCTGGATCGCCACATGGCCGAGGCCGCCCGCGCCGATCACCACCGCCGTGCTGCCCGGCACCAGCTTGGGCAGGGCCCGGCGGATCGCGTGGTACGGGGTGAGCCCGGCGTCGGTCAACGGCACCGTGGTCACCGGGTCCAGGCCCTTCAGCGGCAGCAGGAACCGCGCGTCGTCGATCAGCAGATACTCCGCCATCGCGCCCGGCGCGCCCAACCCCGGTGGGAAGATGCCGAGTTCGGCGGCGCGCAGGCAGTAGTTCTCCTTCCCCTGGGCGCACTTGACGCAGCGGCCACAGCCCTGGGGGCCGTAGACCGCGACGGAGTCGCCCTCCTCGACGCCCCGCACCCCGTCGCCGAGCGCCACCACCGTGCCGGCGCCCTCGTGCCCGAGGGTCAGCGGCAGCGGATAGGGGAAGCTCTCCGCCGACCAGCTCATCAGGGCGATGTCCGAGTGACACACCCCGGCGGCGGCCACCTTCAGCAGCACCTGCCCGGGACCCGGTTCCGGGTCCGGCACGGTCACCACCTCGGGCGCTGCCCCGATCTCCCGGTACTGCACGGCCTTCATCTTCCTACCTCCTCGCGGTGGGCTCGACTGGCGCGCGGGCTCGGCTCAGCGGGCGGCGTAGGCCCCGTCGACCAGGTGGTAGCTGCCGTGGACGAACGAGGCCCGGTCCGAGAGCAGGAACGCGGTCAGCTCCGCGACCTCCTCCGCCCTGCCCAGCCGGCCCGCAGGGTGCAGTGACACCAACTGCTCGAAGTCGATCGTCTCCGACCGGTGCAGCAGCGGAGTGTCGATGAATCCGGGACCGACCGCGTTCACCCGCACCCCGCGCTCGGCGTACTCCAGCGCCGCCGTCTTGGTCAGCCCGACCACGCCATGCTTGGCGGCGACATAGCCGGCGGCCCCGGGGAAGCCGTTGGTGCCGAGGATCGAGGCCATGTTCACCACGGCGCCACCGCCGGCGGCGACGATCTCCGGCAGCTCGGCGCGCAGGCACAGGAAGACGCCGGTGAGGTTGGTGTCCACCACCCGCCGCCACTCCTGGAGTGGATGCTCGCCGACGGGCACGGGCTCGCCGGAGATCCCGGCGTTGTTCACGGCGAGGTGGAGGGCGCCATAGGTGCTGGTGGCGAACGTGACGGCGGCCTCGACCGAGGCGGGGTCGGTCACGTCGAGCCGGATCGCCGTGGCCCGCGCGCCGCCGGCCGTGATCTCCTCGGCGGCCCCGGCGGCGCCGTCCTCGTTGAAGTCGGCGATCACCACGGAGGCCCCGCCGGCGGCCAGCCGGTTCGCCACGGCCCGGCCGATCCCGGAGGCCCCGCCGGTCACCAGGACCGTCCGGCCGCTGAACTCGGTGCGGTAGTCAGTGACGCTCATGGGATCGTTCCTCACCTGATCGAAGCCGGTCGGTCTCCCTTCCTCCACGCTAGGGTCTTTGGCCCGATGCGACAGAAGATGCTCGTTTCTGTACCATTCGCCCGCTTCCCGGGGTGGGCGGGAGCGAACAGGCCGGTGGGGCGAACAGGCCGGTGCCCCCCGGGGGAAGTCGCGGGGGGCACCGGTCGTGCGGCGGCTCGGTCGCCTCGGGTCAGTTGCCCCCGGCCAGCTCGTAGGCCATGTCCGGGGAGAACGAACCGGCGGGACCGGCGCAGCCGTCCAGCTCACCCGGCAGCTTGATCCACAGATACGCGTCGATCCGCGCGTTGCCGGTGTTGGCCGTCGGGTTCTCGCCGATCAGGCGGCCGGGCGGGTCGCACCACTCGGAGCCGGCCGGGCCGTTGCCGTTGCGGCTGGTGTCGATCACCGCCGTCAGCTCGGGGTCGCCCAGCTCGTTGAGCACCGCCTCGACGAAGGCGTTCTCCTCGCCGGTCACCCGGTAGTTGGAGACGTTGCTGTAGATGCCGTCCCCGCTCTCCAGAACGCCGGCCTCGCGCAGCGTCCCCGCGATGGTCGCCGGGGCGTGCCAGGCGGAGTGGCCGGCGTCGAAGTAGACCCGCGCCTCCGGGTTGGCGGCGTGGATGAGGTCGGCGGCCTCGGCCAGCGAGGCGAAGCGCTCGGCGCGCTCCGCGTCGTCCAGGCAGGTGGTCAACGCGAGCGAGTCGGGCTCCAGGATCACCAGCACCGGGTCGCTGCCGAGCCCGGCGGCGAAGTCCTCGGTCCAGTCCAGATACGCCGGGAAGTCCGGCGCGCCACCGGCGGAGGCGCCGCCGCAGTCGCGGTTGGGGATCATGTACGAGACGATCACCGGCACCTCGCCGGCCGCCGAGGCGGCGGAGGTGACGGCGGCGGCGTCCTCGGTCACGGTGCTGGGCTCGTAGTTGGAGAACCACACCGCCTGCGGCTGGCTGGCTATCCGCTCGGCGATCAACGGAGTCCTGGGGTCGTCGGGGTTCTCCGCGACCCAGTTGTGCACATTGGCCGGGTAGTTGTGGAACACGGTGTCGTCGGGCAGCGCGGCGGTCGCGGCGCCCTGGGCGCCGGAACTCAACGCGAGCCCGGCGACCAGCCCGCCGACGGTCGCGGCGGCGGCCAACAGCAACGGCGCCCGCCGACGCCGGCCTCGGGCGGGGGGTGTGGGGGACTGCGCCACTTCTGGGGTGCGCATGGATCGTTCCTCTCGGGACGATGGCGTGGGGTGGGAGCGCTCCCATTGTTCGGGTAGGGGAGAACATAGCGGTTCGTGGCGGGTGCGTAAACCGTTCGCGCGAGGGGGGTTGGAACGGGAGCCCCGGGCAGCGGGCCGGGGTGCGGTCGTGGGGGAGAGGTCTCGGCTGGCCCGGGTGGCCCTGGTCCCGGGGCGACGAGGGGCCTGGTCGGAGCGTGCGGCGGGTCTTCACAGGTCCCGGTGGTGGGCCGGGTGTTGCTCGCCGGTGCTCGGTGCCGTCGGGGACAGGGCCGGGCCGGAGCCTGGCGCGGTGCGGAGGCGGTGGTGGGCCGCCGCGCCGTGGCCCGAGGGGGCGGTCGTCGGTGGGCCATCCGCGTCCCCCGGAAGGTCCCGACGCGTCTTCGGGTGGCAACCCGCCTTCGGACGAGGCGACTTCGCGATCGAAGACGATCGCCGACGGTGATTCGATCGACGACGCGGCCGCCGGCGTCCGAACGCGCTGGCGCCCCGTCAGGGAGTGCGCCCCCGTACCGGGGCGCGCGGGCCGGGGCCGCGCCGGCGTGCGCCCGTTCCGGTCGTGCCTGCGGCCGCGTGTGGCGTGCGGCGAAGCCCGCCCGCCCCAGGCCCGGGCACGGAGGCGCTTCGGCGCCGCTCGTGCCGCCCGGGCTCGGCGAGAAGGCCGCCCGGGGCGGCGCTCACCAGCCGGCCGTCTTCAGCGCGAGGTGGAGCAGCAACCGGTCCTCGCCGTCGTTGAGGTCGAGGCCGGTGAGCTGTTCGATGCGGGAGATCCGGTAGTAGAGCGTCTGGCGGTGGATGCCGAGGGCCTCGGCGGTCCTGGTCGCCTGGCCGGCGTGGTCGAGGAACGCCTCGGCGGTGTGGGCGAGTTCGTGATGTTCGGGGCGGAGCAGCGGCAGCACGGCCGGGTCGGGCGGCAGGCGGGGTGGCAGCGCCGAGAGCAGCCGGTAGGGGCCTATCTCCGTCCATGCGGCCAGCGGCCCGAACCGGTCCGAGGCGCCGGCCGCCCGGGCCGCCCCCAACGCCTCCGGCCAGGCGGCCGGCAGCTCGGCCACCGCGTGCCGGGGCGCGCTCACCCCGGCGTGCGCGCCCCGTTCCG
>NZ_RFFJ01000369.1 GCF_003696235.1 Streptomyces triticirhizae | reverse complement strand
CGCGCGCCCGCCACGGCGGTGTACCCCCCGTGGCGGGCGCGGCCGTTGACCGATGCGGCGTCGAACGTCAGGCGCAGGCCGTCCCGTTGAGCGCGAAGCCCGTCGGGGCGGCGGGGGTGCCGCCGTGGCTGGCCTGGTAGCCGAAGGTGACGCTGCCGCCCGGCGGGATGGTCGCGTTGTGGGCCACGCCCGTCGCGGTGACGGCGCCGCTCTCGGCGGAGTAGTGGGCGTTCCAGCCGGCGGTGATGGCCTGGCCGGCGGGCAGGGTGAACGCGAGGCGCCAGTCGTCGATCGCCGTGTCACCGGTGTTGCTGACGGTGATCTCGGCGGTCAGGCCCGCGTTCCAGGCGT
Organism: Streptomyces triticirhizae; assembly: GCF_003696235.1. GTDB lineage: Bacteria > Actinomycetota > Actinomycetes > Streptomycetales > Streptomycetaceae > Streptomyces > Streptomyces triticirhizae. Next base: position 1,789 of record NZ_RFFJ01000369.1, on the reverse strand, counting down.
TGGTGGTGGCCGTCACGGCGCAGGCCGCCGGGTCGGGGTCCGGGTCGGGGCCGGGGTCGCCCGTCGGCTCGTCCAACCCGAAGAAGGCGATGGCCCGTTCGGCCATCCCGCTGCCGGGCAGGTCGTGGCCCATGCTGCTGATGCTGATCGCCTCGACCGGGGCCCGCTCACCGGCGTCGCCGTAGCGGGTCCTGGTCCAGTTGGGCTGCGGGCTGTCGGTGAGCGCCGGGGTCTGGCTGACGCCCAAGACGTTGGTCCACTGCTTGATCTCCTCGCCGAGGTTGTTGTGGTGGAGGATGGCGTCCTCGGTGCCGTGCCACAGCTGCATCCGGGGCCTGGGCCCGGTGTGGCCGGGGTGGGCGGCGCGCGCGATGTCGCCCCACTCCTGCGGGGTGCGGCTGATCTGGCCGTTGGCGCACTGGCTGTTCCACTCCGAGCCGTCGCTGGTCGCGAAGCAGCCGAAGGGAACGCCCATGAAGGCCGCGCCGGCCTGGAAGACGTCGGGGTAGTTGCCGAGCAGGACGTTGGTCATCATCGCGCCGGACGAGGCGCCGGTGACGAAGATCCGGTCGGGGTCGGCGTCGTGGTGGGTCTCCACATAGCTGATCATCGAGCGGATACCGACCGGGTCGCTGCCGCCGTCCCTGGTGAGGGCCTGGGGCGAGGAGACGTCGAAGCACTGCCCGGAGCGGGTCGCCGAGGGGTAGATCACGACGAAGCCGTACTGGTCGGCGAGCGAGGCGAACCGGGTGCCGGCGTGGAACGCCGGGCCCGAGCCGGTGCAGTAGTGCACGGCCACCAGCACCGGCGGCTCGTCCTGGACGGTGTCCGGGACGTACAGGTGCATCCCGAGGTTGCTCGGGTTCGCGCCGAAGTCCCTGATCTCGGTGAGGGTGGCCGCCTGCGCGGGCGGCGCGGCGACCAACAGGGCGGCCAGCGTGGGGAGTACGGCGGCCAGCAGGGCGAGGCCGAGCCGGCGGAGCCGGCTGCGGCGGGTGGGGGGTGTCGCGGCTCTGGTGGACATGTTTCCGCCCTTTCTAGACTGCGGATCGTGAAGGGTCTGTTGCGGCGGTTGAACGCCCTGGACGCCGACGCGGCCGCCGCCGTCCGCGTCATCGCGCACTACCAGGCGCTGTTGGGCGGCGGGACGGTCGATCCGGTGACCCTGGTGCGTTCGACGGCCGGGCTGGTGAGCTGCCCGGCCGGTCTCGAGCTGGCCGACGGCCGGCGGGTGCGGTTCGCGCCCGACGGGGTCGCCCTGCCCGGGGTGCCCGGGCGGGTCTCCGACAGCGTGGAGCTGCGGCCGGCGGGACGCGTCTGGCTCGAACGGGCCGGCGCCGCCGAGCCGTTCGACGCCCTGGTGCTGGAGTGGATGGCGCTGGCCGCCCGGGTGGGGCCCGGGCTGACCGGCCCCTCGCCCAGGGCGGCCGACCCGGCCCTGGTCGAACGGGTGCTCTCCGAACACGAGAGCATCGAGGACCGGACCCGCGCCGTGCGGCTGCTCGGGCTGCACCCGGGCGTTCCGCTGCGGGTGCTCGCCATCGCCGCCGGGCAGGACGCCGGAGTCACGGCCGTGCCCCTGCTGGCCCGCTGTGGGATGGCGGCGCTGGTGCGGGTCGCGACGGTCGGGCCCCTGGCCGCGGCGCTGGTTCAGCCGCAGGGCGGCGAGGACGCGCCGGCGGCCGCGCTGCGCGCCGTGCTCGCGGAGCGGGACGCGGAACGGCTGCCCGGCGGCGAACGGTCCCGAGGCGTGCGCTGCGGGGTGGGCGGCGCGGTGCCGCCGAGCCGG
>NZ_RFFJ01000368.1 GCF_003696235.1 Streptomyces triticirhizae | reverse complement strand
AGGCCGAGGGCGACGGCCAGCAGCAGCCCGCCGGTCCAGCCCAGGGCGGTGGCGGCGGTGGGGCTGAGCAGCGGCCGGTCCTCGGGGAGGGGGCGCACCGGGATGTGCCCGGGGCGCGCGGCGGCCTCGCCGCCAGGGTCCTCGGCCGTGCCGTCGAGGTGGGTGAGCGCGGCGAACGGGTCGACGATCCCCGCGCCGGTGCGTTCGCCCCGGCCGCCGCCGACGGGGTTGGCGGACTCGGTGAGCCGGTCGGCCAGTTGGGCCGCGGTCAGGTCGGGGAAGCGGGAGAGGACCAGCGCGGCGGCGCCGGAGACCTGGGCGGTGGCGAAGCTGGTGCCGGCCTCGACGCGGTACCCGCCGCCGGGCGCGGCCACGGCCAGCTCCTGGCCGTAGCCGGCGAGGTCCACCCAGTCGCCGGCGTTGGAGGTCTCCAGGGGCTGTCCGTCCTCGCCGACGGCGCCGACCGTCAACACCCCGTCGTAGGCGGCCGGATACATCGGGATGTCGTCCCGGCCCTCGTTGCCCTCGTTGCCGGCGGCGGCCACCACCAGCACGCCGGCGTCCACGGCGCGGGCGACGGCCGCGCGCAGCGGCTCGGCGTCGACGGGGTAGGCGAAGGAGAGGTTGAGGATGTCGACGTCGGCGGCGATCGCGTCGTCCACGGCGGCGGCCAGGGTGTTGGGGGTGGCGCGGTCCACGCCGTCGGCGATCCGGATGGGGTAGACGACCGCGCCCGGCGCGACGCCGGTCATCCGGTCGCCCTCGGCGCGGTGCGCGGCGATCATGCCGGCGACGGCGGTGCCGTGCCCGGGGCAGTCGCGCTGGCGGTCGGGGGTGGTGCGCACGAACTCCCGCTCCTCGGGGACGACGGTGAACTCGCTGCCGCGCGCCACCGCGCCGGCCAGGTCGGGGTGTTCGCCGTCCACGCCGGAGTCCAGCACGGCGACGGTGACCCCCTCGCCGGTGGCCAGGTCCCACGCCTGCCGCAGGCCGAGCTGTTCGATCAGCGGGTAGGGGCCGGCGTTCTCGGGGAGTTCCTCGCCGGTGGCCTGCTGGGAGCAGTCCTGGGCGGCGGCCTCGGGCAGGGTGCCGGGCAGCGGGGTGGCCAGGGTCAGGCCGAGGGCCAGCAGCGGCGGCCAGAGCAGGCGGCGGCGAACGGCGGTGCGGGCGGCCACGGTTCAGGCCCGCAGGTCGAGCAGCGCGGCGTAGACGTCCCACACGGCCAGCGCCAGCGGGACCACGGACAGCAGCGCGGTGGTCTCCAGCAGGTCCAGGGCGCGGGAGGTCCTGGGGTTGGCGCGGGCGCGGCCGGCGAGCAGGCCGACGGCGGCGGCGACCAGCGCCACCAGCAGCGCGACGGGCAGCGCCACGCCGAGCGGCGCCAGCCGCTGGCCGACGAGGCCGGTCAGCGCGAACGCGGCCCCGCCGGCCGCCGCCAGCAGCGCGCCGAGCAGTGGGATCGCGGTCTGGGCCGGGTCGCGGAAGAGGCGGGCGCGCAGCAGGGTCAACGCGACGAGCACCACCGCCAGGACGGCGGCCCACAGCTCGCCGGCGGCGAAGAGCACCAGGGTGCCGCCGAGCGTCACCAGGTGGCCGCCGGCCAGCATCCCGAGCAGCAGCCGGCGCGCCCTGGCGACCCGGGCGCGCAGCTGGCCGTGGGCGAGCTGGCTGGGCAGCGCGGCCAACTCCTCGGTGGTGGAGGCGATCTCGGGCGCCGGCATCCGGCCGACGCGCAGCGCCAGGGTGGGCCACAGGGTGGTCAGGGCCAGCGCCAGCGGGGCGACCACGGCGGCGGCCCTGGCCGGGGGGACGTCCCAGACGGCGCAGAGCAGGGCGCCGGTGGCGGCGAGCGGTCCCGCGACGACCAGGGCGGTGAACGTTCCGTCGCCGCCGCCCACCAGGAGCGGGCCGAGCGCGCCGAGGACGGCCAACACGGCGCAGGCCAGCAGGAGATGCCCTGCGGTGAAGCCGTCCACGGTGCCGGCCTCGGTGCCGAGCAGCCGCACCGCGCCGAGCAGCGCGGGCGGCGCGGCGAGCGCGGCGGCGCAGGTGCCGGCGGCGATGTCGCCGAAGGCGCGGGAGAGCAGCACGCCGACGACCAGGGCGAGGAGGGCGGTGGCCAGGCCGAGCCAGCCGGGGAGCCGGCCGGGGGCGACGGCCAGCGCGCCG
>NZ_RFFJ01000367.1 GCF_003696235.1 Streptomyces triticirhizae | reverse complement strand
GCGTCCCCGGCCGCGCGCCGGCCACGGACAACGGCCGCCTGCCGCGAGCGCCGGCCGCCCGCCACGCACGACGGCCGCTCACCACGCACGCCGGCCGCCCGTTCCGCGCGACGGCGCGCCGCCCGGGACGTGGGCTTCTCGGGGTCGGCGAGGTGCACCACAATGGCTGCTCCGTGATCGACAAGAGCCGCCGGAGGCATCCGACATGGCACACGAGGTACGCGGTGTGATCGCACCGGGCAGGAACGAGCCGGTGCGGGTGGAGACCATCGTGGTCCCCGACCCCGGGCCGGGCGAGGCGCTGGTCCGCGTCCGCACCTGCGGGGTGTGCCACACCGACCTGCACTACAAGCAGGGCGGGATCAACGACGAGTTCCCGTTCCTGCTGGGCCACGAGGCGGCGGGCGTGGTCGAGTCGGTCGGCGAGGGCGTGACCGAGGTCGCGCCCGGCGACTTCGTGGTCCTCAACTGGCGCGCGGTGTGCGGCCAGTGTCGCGCCTGTCTGCGCGGGCGCCCCCAGTACTGCTTCGACACGCACAACGCGCGGCAGCCCATGACGCTCACCGACGGCACCCCGCTCAGCCCGGCGTTGGGCATCGGCGCGTTCGCCGAGGTGACGCTGGTCGCCGCCGGCCAGTGCACCCCCGTCGACCCGGCCGCCTCCCCGGCCGCCGCCGGGCTGCTGGGCTGCGGCGTGATGGCCGGCATCGGCGCCGCCATCAACACAGGCGGCGTCGGCCGGGGCGACAGCGTCGCCGTCATCGGCTGCGGCGGGGTCGGCGGCGCCGCGATCATGGGCGCCCGGCTGGCCGGGGCCGCGAGGGTGATCGGCGTGGACGTCGACCAACGGAAACTGGCCACCGCCGAACGCCTCGGCGCCACCCACACGGTGCACTCGGGCGAAACCGATCCGGTGACCGCCATCCGCGAGCTGACCGGCGGCTTCGGCGCGGACGTGGTGATCGAGGCCGTGGGCCGGCCCGAGACCTACGAACAGGCCTTCTACGCGCGGGACCTGGCCGGCACGGTGGTGCTGGTGGGCGTGCCCACCCCCGAGATGCGGATCGATCTGCCGCTCCTCGACGTCTTCGGCCGGGGCGGCGCGCTGAAGTCGTCCTGGTACGGGGACTGCCTGCCGTCCCGGGACTTTCCGATGTTGATCGACCTCTATCGACAGGGCCGACTGGACCTGGACGCCTTCGTTAGCGAAACGATCGCCCTGGACCAGGTCGAGGAGGCGTTCGACCGGATGCACTCCGGCGACGTGCTGCGCTCGGTGGTGGTCCTGTGAGCGGGCGCGTCCGGATGGAACGGGTCGCCACCACCGGCTTCTTCGAGCTGGACGGCGGCCGTTGGGAGGTCGAGAACAACGTCTGGGTGGTCGGCGACGACGCCGAGGCGCTGGTGATCGACGCGGCCCACGACGCCGACGCCATCGCCGCCGCCGTCGGCGACCGCACGGTGCGCGCGATCGTCGCGACCCACGCCCACAACGACCATGTGAACGCGGCCCCCGAGCTGGCCGACCGCACCGGCGCCCCGATCCTGCTCCACCCCGACGACCTGCCGCTCTGGTCGGCCACCCACCCCGACCGCGCCCCCGACGGCGAACTCGCCGACGGGCAGCGGCTGTCGGTCGGCGTCACGGAACTGGTCGTGCTCCACACGCCGGGGCACGCGCCGGGCGCGGTCTGCCTCCACGCGCCGGCGCTCGGCACCGTGTTCACCGGGGACACGCTCTTCCAGGGCGGCCCCGGCGCCACCGGGCGCTCGTTCTCCGACTTCCCCACCATCATTGACTCCATCAGGGAACGGCTGCTCACCCTGCCGCTGGGCACCGTGGTGCGCACCGGCCACGGGGAGACCACCACCATCGGCCAGGAGGCCCCGCACCTCCCTGAGTGGATCGCCAGGGGCCACTGACCCGGGCTGGCCTCCGGACACGGCCTAGGCTGGCCCGGGACGGAATCACGCCGGCCGTCGGGGGAGCGGGGATGTCAGCAGCGGAACGTCAGACGCGGGTGCGGCTGCCCGCCGCCTTTCTCGCCCGGGCCGCCGCCGACGCCCCGCCCGGCTCGCCGCTCGCGGCCCTCGCGCTCGACCACGCCAGCGCCCTGCCCGCCGGGCCCGAACGCGACGGGCTGCTGGCCGCGTTGCTCGCCGGCCCCTGCGCCGCCT
>NZ_RFFJ01000366.1 GCF_003696235.1 Streptomyces triticirhizae | reverse complement strand
CGAAGGCCGACCGGGCGGCGCTCGCGCGGGCCAGCGCGCTGGCCGAACGGGGCGGCACCGGGATCGTCCGGCTCCCGGGCGGGCGGCGGGTGTGGGTGGAGGGCCGGCGGGCCCCGGCCCGGCTGCTGATCTTCGGCGCGGTGGACTTCGCCGCCGCGCTGGCCCGGGTCGCCGGGCCGCTCGGCCACCGGGTCACGGTCTGCGACGCGCGCCCGGTCTTCGCCACCGCCGAACGCTTCCCCGAGGCGGCCGAGGTGGTCAACGACTGGCCGCACCGCTACCTCGACGCGCAACGCCTCACGGCGCGCGACGCCGTCTGCGTGCTGACCCACGACCCGAGGTTCGATGTCCCGGCGCTGGTGCGGGCGTTGCGCGGGCCGGCCGGCTATGTGGGCGCGATGGGCTCGTGGCGCACCCACACCGACCGGCTGCGGCGGCTGCGCGCGGCCGGGCTCGGCGAGGCCCAACTGGCCAGGCTGCGCTCGCCGATCGGCCTCGACCTGGGCGCCCGCACCCCCGCTGAGACGGCGCTGGCCATCGCCGCCGAGATGGTCGCGGTGCGCAGGGGCGGCAGCGGGGTGCCGCTGACCGGCAGCGGACTGCCGATCCACCGGGACGGCGGCGCGTCGGCCGACTGTCAGTGGGCGGACATAGGCTCGCCCCATGACCCGGCCGCCCCAGCTCTCCCTCCGCACCCTCAACCGCGCGCTGCTTGACCGCCAGTGGCTCGCCCGGCGCGCGCCGGCCACGCCCGCCGAGGCCGTGGAGCACCTCGTGGGGCTCCAGACCCAGGTCCCGACCAACCACTACACGGCGCTCTTCTCCCGGCTGGCCGACTTCGACGCCGAGGACTTCTCCCGCCGCTTCGAGGCGCGCGCCTTCGTCCGGATATCGCTGCTCCGCTCCACGATCCACACCGTGACCGCCCGGGACTGCCTGCGGCTGAGACCGGTGCTGGAGGCCGCGCACCAGCGGCCGTTCGGCTCCTCCTTCGGCAGGCGGCTGGCCGGGGTCGACCTGGCCGAGGTGAGCGAGGCGTCCCGCGCCCTGTTGGAGGAACGACCGCTGACCGCCGAGGAGTTGGGCCGGCGGCTCGCCGAGCGCTGGCCGGCGTACGCGCCGCGCGACCTGGCCATGGTCGCCCGCCACTTCCTGGCGCTGGTCCAGGTCCCGCCGCGCGGGCTGTGGCACCGGGGCGGCGCGGCCCGGCACACCACCGCCCAGTCCTGGCTGGGCGCCGGGTTGGCCGAGGACGGCTCGGTGGACGAGCTGGTGCTGCGCTATCTGGCCGCCTTCGGCCCCGCCTCGGTCAGGGACGCGCAGGTCTGGTCGGGGTTGACGCGGCTGGCGGAGGTCTTCGAACGGCTTGGCGGGCGGCTGCGGACCTATCGCGCGCCCGACGGGCGGACCACGCTCTTCGACCTGGCGGAGGCCACCCTCCCCGAGGAGGACGCCCCGGCGCCGCCCCGCTTCCTGCCCGAGTTCGACAACGCCTTCATCGGGCACCACGACCGCACCCGGGTGCTGCCCGACGAGGTCAGGGCGGCGGTCTGGCGCGGGGGGATGCGGCCCGACCCGGTGTTCCTGGTGGACGGCTTCGTCCGGGGCGCCTGGCGGATCGACGCCGACCGCCGGCACACCGAGGCCGCCCTCGTCCTGCGCCCCCGGGGCCCGCTGACGGCGGACGAGCGGGCCGCGTTGACCGCCGAGGGCGCCGCGCTGCTCGCCTTCCACACGCCCGGCGCCCGACACGATGTGCGGCTCGAGGAGGGCGCCGACCGGGGGTGAACGCCCGTCAGGGCTCGGCGTCCACGCCGTGGTCCAGCAGCCGCTGGCCCGGCTCGTTGACGGGCTGGGGCGTGCCGCTGAGGTCCAGCACGAAGAGCGGCAGCCGCAGCCGGTCGGCCAGGGTCCGCGCCTGCCCCCGGTAGCCGGCCAGCGAGAAGGCGACGGCCAGCGAGGAGCCCAACAGGCCGTGTAGCCACAGCACTTCCAGCTCCTCGTCGCCGGTCGGCTCGGTGGTGGCGTTCACCAGGCCGACCACGGACGGCCCGCGCAGGTCGAGCCCGGAGGCGGTCCTGGGCACGGCGGTGCGGACCCCGGCGAAGCCGAGCCAGCGCAGGAAGTGCGCGGCGCAGGCCACCGCGTCATAGCCGGTCCTGATGGTCAACGGGCGGAACGGGCCGCGCCGCGCGCCCGGTTCGGCGGGCGCGGCCCGCCCCTCGCGCGCGGCCCG
>NZ_RFFJ01000365.1 GCF_003696235.1 Streptomyces triticirhizae | reverse complement strand
ACCACGGCGGCGCCTTCGGCCATCGCCGCCATCGCCGCGCCCCGGTCGCCCGCCGCGCGCAGCGCGGCCAGGTCAGTGCCGGCCGCCTCGGCGACCTCGCCGGCCGGCACGTCGGCCGCCGCGCCGGTCGCCGCGTCCGAGAACGTGCCGACGTCCACCGTCGGGACCTCGACGCCGTGCGCGCGCACCCGTTCCACGAGCCACGCGTACTCGGCTCCCTTGGTGTCCAGCGTGCCGATCAACACGACCGTGGCCATGCGTTCCGCCTCCCGCTCCCCGTCGAGCCGTCCGTTCCCCCAAGTCTGCTCACCTCGCCCCAACTCCATGGCTGGAAGGCGGGGTTGCCGTTTCGGTGGACGGAGCGGGAGGCTGGCCCCCTCCCGTGTGGTTGTCATGACTGCGCCATGAATTTCGTGAGGAGTCCCGTGAAGGCAGTGAAGAGCCTCGCCACGCTCGCCGCCCTGCTCGGCCTCGCCGCCGCCGGCACCCTGCCGGCCGCCGAGGCGCGCGCCGCCGCGCCCCCGACCGGCACCGTTGTCAACGCCCACGCCCCGAACACCGTTGGCGACAGCTACCTGGTCGTCCTCGCGGACGGCGAGCGCGCCCCCGACCCCGCGCTGCCCGAGCGCCACGGCGCGCGGGTGCTCGACACCTACCGGGACGCGCTGCGCGGCTACCATGTGCGCGCCACGCCGGAACAGGCCGCGCGGCTCGCCGGCGACCCGGCCGTCGCGCTCGTCGAACGGAACACCGCCGTCGAGGCGTCCGAACCGTCCTCGTGGGGCGAACCGTCCCCGGGGGCCGAACCGTCCCCGGGCTCCGAGGCGTTGCGACCCGCCGGGGTGCAACCCGACCCGCCGTCCTGCGGGTTGGACCGGATCGACCAGCCCGACCTCCCGCTCGACGGCCAGTACCGCTACCCGGACTCGGCCGGCGAGGGCGTCGCCGTCTATGTGGTGGACACCGGAATCCACTACACACACCGGGACTTCGGCGGCCGGGCCGAGCCCGGCTTCGACGCGTCCGGCGGCGACGGCTCCGACGGCAACGGCCACGGCACGCACATCGCCGGAACGGTCGGCGGCGAGGCGCACGGGGTCGCGAAGCGGGCGACGCTGGTGTCGGTGAAGGTGCTCGACGACGGCGGCGCCGGCACCGTCGCCGACGTGGTGGCCGGCATCGACTGGCTGACCCGCGACGCCGAGGGCCGCCCGGCGGTCGCCGCGTTCGGCATCGGCGGCGGGCCCAGCCAGGTTCTCGACGACGCGCTGCGTCGGTCCATCGGCGCCGGCGTCACCTACGCCGTCGCGGCGGGCAACTCGGCGAGCGACGCGGGAGGTTACTCGCCCGGCCGGGTGCCGGAGGCCATCACCGCCGCCACCGCGAGCTGCGACGACCGGGCGGCGGCATCAAGCAACCACGGCCCGGCCGTGGACCTCTACGCGCCGGGCGTGGGCATCGTCTCCACCTGGCACACCTCCGACACCGCGACCGCGACGCTCTCCGGCTCCACCTCCGCCGCCGCGCATGTCGCGGGCGTGGCGGCGCTCCACCTCGCCGACGAGCCGACGGCCGCCCCGGCCGACGTCTGGACCGCGATCGAGGCGGCCGCCGTCCCGGACCGCCTGCGGGACGTTCCGCCGGGGACCGCCAACCTGCTGCTCCAGGTGGTCGGTTGACGCGGGGTGAACGGGGCGGGGGTGGGGGTGGGTGGGTGCCGGTTTCGTCTGCGGGCCGGTGGCCGGTGCGGGGCAGCTCGACTGGTCGCCGTCGGTCGACGAGACGCGCCACGGGAGCGGAAGGCTCTGGCGCGGGCTACGACGCGCGGCTTACATGGCGGGTGGGTCGGCCGGGTGCGGGCGTAACGAATGGCTGTGTTGGGCTGGCTGGGAAGGGGGGCGCGGCTTCCGGGGGGTTGGGTTTGTTGCCGAACGGGGATCAGCCCTGGCGGCCGTGCCTTCTGGGCGCGGGGACTGCGGCGTTCTTTGAGGGTCGGTTGGTGGGTGGGGGCGTGCGTGGCGCGCACCGGCTTCGCCGGCCTGCCCCGGCATGTCGTCCGTCTCGAAGTGTTGCGGAGCGTCGGACTTATCAAGGGGCCGGTAGCCGTGGATCTGACCAGGTGGGGTTGTGGCGTGTTCGGCCAACGACCACGCTGCCGCGCGAACAACGCCTGCCGTCTTGGTAGTCCGCGCGCCGTCGACTCCCGAAGGCGGGCGCGCCGGGGGGTGGGGGGACCTTTTTCTAGGTGCCCGTTTGGA
>NZ_RFFJ01000364.1 GCF_003696235.1 Streptomyces triticirhizae | reverse complement strand
GCGAGCCGCTGGCCCGGCTGGGCGTCGCGCCCGGCCCACCCGGCGCGCCCGCCGCGCACCGGCTGGCGCCGGCTGGTGCCGACCTGGCGGATGACGCTGGTGGCCACCGCCGTCGCCCTGGTCGCCCTGCTCGGCTCCCTGGTGGCGGGCTATCTGCTGGTCGACATCCCCGAGCCCAAGTCGGCGGCGTCGGCGCAGAGCAACGTGTATCTCTACGCCGACGGCAGCCAGTTGGCCCGGGTCGGCGAGATCGACCGGGAGAACATCCCGCTCGACGAGGTGCCCCCGCATGTGCGGCACGCCGTGCTGGCCGCCGAGGACCGCGACTTCTACCACGCGCCCCCCGTCGACGTCTCCGCGATGATGCGCGCCGGTTGGAACATGCTGCGCGGCGGCGGCCGCCAGTCGGGCTCCACGATCACCCAGCAGTATGTGAAGAACTACTACCTGGACCAGCGGCAGACGGTCACCCGCAAGGTCAAGGAGCTGTTTATCGCGGTCAAACTCGATCGCGAGGTGTCCAAGGACGAGATCCTGGAGGGCTACCTCAACACCAGCTATTTCGGACGCAACGCCTACGGCATCCAGGCCGCCGCCCACGCCTACTACGGCAAGCCGGCGAAGGAGCTGACCGAGGCCGAGGGCGCCTACCTGGCCGCGCTGCTCAACTCCCCCAACGCCTACGACGTCCGCGCCAACCCGCAGAACCACGACCGCGCGGTGGCCCGTTGGGAGTACGTCCTGGACGGGATGGTCTCCGAGGGCTGGCTGGACCCGGCCAGGCGCGCCCAGCTGCGCTTCCCCGAGCCCAACGAGGAGAACATCTCGGCCGGCCTGGGCGGCGAGCGCGGCTATCTGGTCGAGGCCGTCAAGCAGCACCTCGCCGAGCGCGGCATCGCCGACGAGCACCAACTCGCCGAGGGCGGCTACCGGATCACCACCACCATCGAGCCCGCCCGGCAGCGCGCGCTGACCGACGCGGTCAACGCCCAGTTGGAGACCGCGCTCAACGAGGAGCGCGAGCAGGACACCTGGGTGCGCGCCGGGGCCACCTCCGTCGACACCGAGACCGGCCATGTCGTCGCGATGTACGGCGGCCGGGACTACATCGACCAGTATGTGAACAACGCGACCCGGCGCGACTACCAGGCCGCCTCGACGTTCAAGCCGTTCGTCTACGCGGCGGCGTTGGAGAACGACTCCCGCACCCACGACGGGGAGTTGATCGGCCCGGCCACCGAGTACGACGGCGAGAGCGGCCGCGAGGTGGTCGGGCGGGACGGCCGGGGCACCGGCTGGTCGCCGGAGAACGAGTCCAACCGCAGCTATGGCACCGTCAAGGTCAGCGAGGGGATGGACAAGTCCATCAACGCGGTCTTCGCGCAGATGGGCGTGGACGTCGGCCCCGAGCTGGTGCGCGACACGGCGGTGGCGCTCGGCCTGCCCGAGACGACGCCCGGGTTGACCGAGGCCGACGCCTCGATCTCCCTGGGCACCGCGACGCCCAGCACCCTGGACCTGGCCGGCGCCTACGCCACCCTGGCCCGGCACGGCGAGCACCGCACCGTGCTGCTGGTCTCCGAGGTGACCAAGGACGGCGAGCCCGTCGAACTGCCCGAGCCCGAGCGGCGCCAGGCCATCTCCCGGGAGGCGGCCGACGGCACGACCGCGATGCTGGAGGCGGTGGTGCGCGGCGGCACCGGCACGGCGGCGGCCAGCGCGGGCCGCCCGGCGGCCGGCAAGACCGGCACGGCGGAGGCCGACCGCGCGGCCTGGTTCGCCGGCTTCACGCCCGAACTGGCCACCGTGGTCGCGATCTTCGGGCAGGACCCGGAGACCGGGGTGCAACGCGAGCTGTACGGGGCGGCCGGCCAGGAGCGGATCAGCGGCGGCGGCTTCCCGGCGCGGATCTGGGGCCAGTACACCAGGGAGGCGCTGGAGGGGCGGCCGGTCACCGGCTTCGACCTGCGGGAGCCGGAGCGCCGCGAGCACGACGACGAGGACCTGGAGGGGGAGGACGGTTCCGAGGACGAGTCCGAGGAGTCGGAGGAGAGCGAGGACGGGGCCGACCCGGAGTCCGAGGAGAGCGAAGGACCGACGGACACCGGCGGACCTGAGGAGTCCGGCGCGCCGGACGGGCCGAGCGCGCCCGGCGGTTCGACGGAGCCGGGCGGCACGGGTGAGCCGGCCGATCCAGGGACGCCCCGGTCGCCGGACGGCGGTGCCGGCGGGGCCACGACCCCCGACGACAACCCGCCGTCGCCGGGCGGCGAGGCGCCGGCCGAGCCCGGCCAGGCGGCGCCG
>NZ_RFFJ01000363.1 GCF_003696235.1 Streptomyces triticirhizae | reverse complement strand
CGCCGGCAGCAGGGCGCGCAGCAGGGCCGGGACCTGGCCGCCGCCCTCCGCCTGGGCGCGGGCGGCGGCCAGGTCGAGACGCATCGGAACGAGGAGCGCCTCGTCCCGGCCGAGCGCCGCGTCGAACAGCGCCATGCCCTCGTCCTCGGTGAGGGACCCGACGCCGGCCCGCGCCATCCGGAGCAGATCGGCTTCGCCGAGGCTCTCGGCCATGCCCCCGCCCTGGTCCCACAGGCCCCAGGCGAGCGAGGTCGCGGGCAGGCCGAGGGCGCGCCGGTGGGCGGCGAGGGCGTCGAGGAAGGTGTTCGCCGCCGCGTAGTTGGCCTGCCCGGCGGCGCCGATCAGGCCCGAGATGGACGAGAACAGTACGAAAGCGCCCAGCGGGCGCGAGGCCGTCAGCGCGTGCAGGTTGAGCGCCGCGTCGACCTTCGGCCGCAGCACCGCCGCCAGCCGCTCGGGCGTGAGCGACTCGATCGTGCCGTCGTCCAGGGTGCCGGCGGTGTGCACGACGGCGGTCAGCGGGCGGTCGGCGGGAACGGCCGCGAGCACCTCGGCGAGCGCGGCCCGGTCGGCGACATCGCAGGCGACCAGCTCCGCCTCGGCGCCGAGCGCGGCGAGTTCGGCCCGCAGCTCGTCCGCCCCTTCGGCCGCCGGGCCACGGCGGCTGACCAGCAGCAGGTGCCGCGCGCCGTGCTCGGCCGCGAGGTCGCGCGCGACCAGCCGGCCGAGCCGGCCCGTCGCGCCGGTAACCAGCACCGTGCCCTCCGGGTCGAACCCACCGGCCATCGCCGGCCCCTCGCCGGCGGTTCGCACCAGCCGGGGAACGGTCAACGCGCCGTCCCGCAACGCCAGTTGCGGCTCGTCGGCGGCGCCCAGGGCCCGGGGGAGCGCGGCGAGCGACGCGGGCGTCCCGTCGTGGTCGAGCAGCACGAAGCGGCCCGGCCGCTCGGTCCCCGCCGTGCGCAGCAGACCCCAGACGGCGGCCTGCTCCAGGCCGGCGACGGCGTCCTCGTCAGACCCGGCGGCCACCGCGCCCCGGGTGAGCACCACCAGCGGCGTGTTCTCCAGTCGCTCGTCCGCCAGCCACCACCGCACCGCGCCCAGCGCGGCGACGGTCCGCTCCCGCACCGCCGCCGCGTCGATCCCGGCGTCGCCCTCGGACGCCGGCGCATCGATGAGCAACACGCGGTCGGGCACGGCCGCCCCGCCGTCGAGCGCGGCGCCGAAGGCGTCGAGGTCCGCGTAGGACGTCACCTCGATCCCGGGCGCCGCGGCCGCGCAGGCGGCGGCCAACGCGCCGTCGCCGTCGGGGCGTTCGACCAACGCCCACCGCCCGCCTGGCGCCGCCGGCAGCTCGCGGCGCGTCCACTCGATCCCGAGGAGCGAACCGCCGCCCCTCAGCCGTTCCCACGACGCCTGGCGGAACGCCAGCGCCTCGATGCGCAGCACCGTCCGGCCCGCGTCGTCCGCGAGGGCGAAGGCCGCCGTGTCCCGCCCGCCGGGCGTCACGCTGACGCGCAGCCGCGCCGGCCCCTCCGCCGCGCCCGTTCCGGTGAACGCGGCGACGCCGGTGAACGCGAAGGGCAGCAGGTTGCCGCCGTCCGGGTTGGTGACCAGCAGGGGGTGGAGTGCGGCGTCGAGGAGCGCGGGGTGGAGGGTGTGGCCGGCGGTGGGGGTGTCGGGCGGGAGGGCGATCTCGGCGTGCAGGGTGTCGTCTTCGCGCCAGAGGGCGGTGAGGCCCTGGAAGGTGGGGCCGTAGTCGTAGCCGCGTTGGGCGAGTTGGGGGTAGGTGTCGTCGAGGGGGATTGCCTGGGCGCCGGGTGGGGGCCAGGCGGCGGGTGGCTCGGGGGTGGCCGGTGGTTCGTTGGTGAGGGTCGCGGTGGCGTGGCGGGTCCAGGGCTCGTCGGCGTTCGACCGGGCGTGAACGGCGAGCGCGCGGTCCTCAACGGTGATCTGAAGCTGAACGCCGCCCCGCTCGGGCAGGACGAGGGGGGCCTCGATGGTCAGGTCCTCGACGGTGGCGCCGTCGGCGGCGTGGAGGACGAGATCGAGGAAGCCGGTGGCGGGGAAGAGAACGGTGCCGGCGATGGTGTGGTCGGCCAGCCACGGGTGGTCGGCCAGCGACAACTCGCCGGTGTACAGCACGGTGTTGTGGTGGGCGAGCGCGGTCCGGCCGGTCAGGAACGGATGGTGCGGCGCGTCGGCCCCGTCCCCGGCGCGCGACGGTCGGAGCCAGTACGCGCGCCGTTGGAAGGGGTAGGTGGGGAGTGGCAGGTTTGGGGTGTTGGTGGTGGTGAGGGTGGTCCAGTTGGTGGTGGGGTGGTGGGTGAGGGTGGTGAGGTAGGTGGTGAGTTCGGGGGTGTTGGTGCGGAG
>NZ_RFFJ01000362.1 GCF_003696235.1 Streptomyces triticirhizae | reverse complement strand
GGCCCGGCCCGGTCGGCCCCCGCCCGCACCGGGGAGGCCCGGGCCGGGGACGCCGAGCGGCGCTACCGGGGCCCGGACAGCGCGTTGGCCGCCGAACGCGCCCGGCAGGCGCGGATCACCACCGTGGGCGCCGTCACCGAGCGCTGGGCCCCGGAGCAGGCCGGGCCCGTCTACGAGCACTGGCGGCTGGCGCCGCCGGTCGGCCCGCCGGCCGACTTCTGGGCCCTGGGCGCGCTGCTCTTCCGCGCGGTGCAGGGCTTCCCGGCCTATCCGGAGGAGAGCGCGGCCGAGTTGGTGCAGGCGGTCTGCGCCGAGCAGCCCGCGTTCGCCGAGGACTGCGGCGCGCTCCGCCCGATCGTGGAGTCGCTGCTGCGGCAGGACCCGACCGAGCGGCCCAGCGCCGAGGCGCTGCGCGGCTGGCTCCGTTCGCTGCTGCGCGGCGCGCCCGAGCCCGACGTCGGCCGCCGCACGGTCACCGCGCCGCCGCCCGCGTTGGAGCCGGGCCGCCCGTCCGACCCCAGGCGGCTGCCGATACTGCGCCGCCGTGGTGAGTTGGTCGGCCCGCGCCGGCGCCCGCGCGGGGAGCGCCCCCCGCGCCGGCTCGGCCGGGTGCTGCTGACCCTGGTGCTGCTGGGCCTCGCGGGCGCCGTGGCCTATGTGTTGGCCTTCGCGCCCGGCGAGCGCGACGCGAACGACGCGACCGGCGAGCGCACCCCGGACGTCGACGCCCCGCCGGACGACGCCGAGAACCCGGACCGCCCCGGCGACGTCGAGGGCGCCAACCCCGGCGATGGCGAGGACGAGGCGACGGTCGAGCCCACCGAGGGCGCCACCCAGCCCTCGCCCAACGAGCAGGACAGCCAACCGGCCCCGCCCCCCGAGGGGTTCGAGCTGGTCGACGACGCGGCCGGCTTCGCGCTGGCCGTGCCGGCGGACTGGCAGCGCACGGAGGGCGAACAGGGCCGGATCGTCTACAGCGACGGCGAGGTGGAGATCCTGGTGGTCCCCGGGCGGGACAGCGTGGCCGACTTCGGCGACACGCCGATGGAGTACCAGCTCACCGAGCAGCCGGAGTTGGCGGACTTCAGGGCCTACCAGTTCCGCGACCAGACCGGCCTGATCGAGACCAGGGTCGGCGAGGTCCAGATGGCCGAGGGCGTCTTCGGCTGGCGGGACGGCGACCGCGATGTGGTGGCGTTCAACCGGGTGTTGCTCATCGCCGGTGACTACCATGTCGTTCAGGTGCTCGGTCCCGAGGACCTCAGGGACCGGGTGGCCGACATCTACGACGTCACGGCGGAGAGCTACCGCCGCGCGGGGTAGCGGCCGGCCGGTCCGAACGCCGGAACCACGACCATCCGGCGCGGCGGAGTACGGCCCCGAGCGGCGCGGCGCGGCACCGGCACAGTACGGCGCGGCACAGTACGGCGCGGCACGGAGCACGGGACAACACGGGGAAGCTGTCTGGTGAACGAAGGCGCGCACGCCGTTCCACGCCACGGGGCGGGCGACGGCCAGGGCAGGCTGCTCGGCGGGCGTTATCTGCTGGTCGAGCGGCTGGGGCAGGGCGGGATGGGCACCGTCTGGCGGGCCAGGGACGAGGTGATGGGCCGCGAGGTCGCGGTCAAGGAGCCCCGGCTGCCGGCGAGCGTCGAACCGGCCCGTCGACAGCGGGCGTTCGCCCGGATGCGGCGGGAGGCGACGGCGGCCGCCCGGATCGGGCACCCCGGCGTGATCACCCTGCACGACCTGGTCCTTGAGGACGGCCGCCCCTGGCTGGTGATGGAGCTGGTGCGGGGCGGCTCGCTCGAAGAGCGGCTGGCGGACGGGCCGATCGAACGGGCCGAGGCCGCGCGGATCGGGCTCGGCGTGCTGGAGGCGTTGGTCGCCGCGCACGGCGCCGGCGTGCTGCACCGCGACGTCAAGCCGGCGAACGTGCTGCTCGGGCCGTTCGGCCGGGTGGTGTTGACGGACTTCGGCATCGCCAGGGTGGAGGGCGAGCAGGCGCTGACCGACACGGGAGCGTTCGTCGGCTCGCCCGAGTTCGTCGCGCCCGAGCTGGCGTTGGGCGAACGGCCGGGGCCCGGCGCCGACCTGTGGTCGCTCGGCGTGCTGCTCTACATGGCCACCGAGGGCGCCTCCCCGTTCCGCAGGGACCACTTCGCCGCGACCCTCCAGGCGGTGATCTCCGCGCCGCCCCGGCCGCCGGAACGGGTGGACGACGCGCTGGGCGACCTGGTGCTGCGCCTGCTGAGCAAGCGGCCGAGCGCCCGGCCCGAACCGGAGGAGATCCGGCGGGTGTTGACGCGGGAGGCGGCGGGCGCGCCGGGCGCCGGGGGCGGCTCAGGCGGCGGCGCCTGGCGCCGCCGCCTGCGGC
>NZ_RFFJ01000361.1 GCF_003696235.1 Streptomyces triticirhizae | reverse complement strand
GCGCGCCTCGGGCGCCAGCCGCTCCGCCTGAAGGCGGCGGGCGTGCGCGGCCAGCGCGAGCGCGGCCCGGGTCACCGGCGAGCCCGGCGGCCCCTCGGCCAGCCCGGTCAGCAGCCCCGCACCCTCCGCCAGCGCCGCCGGGTCACGCATCGCCTCGTCCCGCCACACCAGGGCGCGCCCCAGCACCAGTTGGGCCGCCTCGCGCTCCTTTGACCCCGAGCCCGGCCCCGACCCCAGCCGGCCGTCCTCGGCCCGCTCGCGCGCCAACGCCTCGATCTCGGCCAGGAGTTGGGGATCGGCCTCGGCCCGGTGGAGGGCGGCCAGCTCCGCGAGCCAGGGGCCGTCGGCCCCGCCGCGCGGCCGGTCGATGGCCAGCGCCAGCGCGGCGGCCAGCGACTCCCGGTCGCCGCGCCGCTCGTGGTGCCGGCGCAGCGCGCCCAGCAGCGTGGCGCGGACGCCCGGGGCGTCGAGGCGACGGTCGGGATCGGCCGCCTCGACCCGGGCGAGGGGCTCGGCGGGCCGTTCTCCGGTGTGACCGGTCCGCGCCGCATCACCCCGTTGGGTCAGCTCGACGAGGAGCGCGCGGGCGAGCGCGGCGTCGATCGCGTCCCGCTCCTCCGGCGGGGGCGGGCGCTCCGTCCCCAGGCTGTGGACAAGGAGCGCGACGCCCCGGACGAACGCCGCGCCGTCGCCCTCCCGTTGGTGGACCTCCAGCAGCTGGAGCCCCAGGGAGCGTGGGAGTTGGTTGGGCGGCGGGGCGTCGATGAGGCGGTCGGCGGCGCGCAGGGCGAGGTCCAACGCCGCGCGCCAGCCCATGACCTGATGGGTCGTCAGTCCTACGTGGGCTCGGCCGACTTCGAGAACGGGACGCAGCGGGTGGGGCGTTGGCAGGGATTCCAGGGCGGTCTCGAACACGGCGCGCGCGGCGAGGAGTTGCTCCGGGTCGCGGTCGTGCGGGAAGCGGTCGAGCAGCGCCAGGCCGCGCGCCGCCGCCCGGTGCGCCACCTCCTCAGGGGCGGTTCCCGGCGGCGCCGGGTCGGGGTCGGTGGCCAGCGCCCCCTCCCACAGGGGTTCGTAACGGGCCGCCGCCGCGCGGAACTCCGCCGCATCGCCCGTCTCCCGGTGCCGGGCCTGGTGCCAGCGCCCGAGCGCCACCAGCGCGCCCGGGGCGTAACCCTCCCGGGCACACGCCGCGTCGAGCGCCTCCGCGTCGGCCTCGGCCGCCTCACCCAGCACGGCGGCGCGTTCCCCCGCCGCATGGCGCTCCAGCCGCGCCACCAGCGCCAACAGCGCGGCGCGCGCGCCCCGTTCACGCCCCCCGTCCCCACCGTCCACTCCGTTCCCGTCCCCTCGCACCGGCGCACCACCCGCGCACGCGCCTCCGCGCACGCGCACCGGCGGCGCCGGCCCTGGTGACGCTATCCGGCGAGGCCGTGCACGCGGTACTGCATCACCCGGTAGTTCTGGTCGTCGTACCACTGGCTCACGGCCAGCCGCAGGTCGTCGAACGACGAGCCGGGGAAGACGAATCCGCCGTACGGATGCGCGACGAGGTTGTCCCGCTCCTGCCCTGGCACGGTCGGCAGGATCACCGGCTGCTCCGGGGTGACGGTCAGGTCGGAGGTGGGCAGCGCGAAGACCTGGGCGCGGATGTCGAGCGGCTCCATGTTGAGCCAGGTCAGCACGTAACGGCCGCCCATCGCCCGGAAGCAGATCTCGCCCCTGCGGCGCACCCCGTTGACCGTGGTGGGCGCGTTGCCCCAGGCCCAGCCGCCGTTCGCGTACCCCCAGGGCTCGTAAGCGGCCGGGTCGCCGACGGCCTCGTGGGGAACGCGGTGCAGCAGCAGCCCGGAGGCGATGTCCCGGTTGAAGACGGAGGAGAGGACATAGCAGTAGCCGTCGTCGGCGACCGCGTACGTCTTCTGCTGGAACTGCCCGCCGTGCTGGTCGCCCGGCCACTGGCACAGGTACTCCCAGGTCTCGCCGTTGTCGGTGGAACGCCAGAAGTCCGAGTGGTGGGTCTGGAAGATCACCCCGCGCATCAGGTGTAGATAGAGGGTGTCGCCGATGGCGAAGACGTCGGAGGGGATCGCCGTCGTGCCGCCCTCGTGCCCCTCGGGCACCAGGCCGACCGCCTGGTCGCCGCCGACGCAGCCGTCGACGACCAGGGCGTCGAGGTCCGGGTTGGACGCGCGAAGCCCCACGGGAGAACGCCAGTTGGGACCGCCCACGCCGCCGCCGTCGAAGGTGTCGCCGCAGACCAGCAGCAGCGAGCCGTCCGGGCAGCGCACCGGGATGCCCAGGTCGGTCCAGGGCGCGGCGAACCGGCCGGTCTGCGCCGGGCCGGTGAGGTCGCCGACCTTGGCGCCGGTGACGGCGCGCGGCGCGGCGGGGGCGGACGGGGCGGGCGAACGGCTCG
>NZ_RFFJ01000360.1 GCF_003696235.1 Streptomyces triticirhizae | reverse complement strand
CCCCTCGACTGGCTGCGCGGCACGCCCGACGCCAACGGCCCTTCCACCACGGCCCGTTCCCCCGCCCGCTCTCCCGCCCGTCCCCACGCCCGGAACCGGACCCGATAGATGGCCACCACACGCGAACAGGCCGACGCCTACGCCTACGAGAACCGCCGCCGCACCACCACCCTGATCCGGGGCGCCGACGAGGCGCGCCAGGACCCGCGCCGCCGCCTCAACCGGGCGCTCGGCGGCGGGGTCGCCTTCGGCGTCCTCATCATGGCCGGCTTCGGCATCGCCGGCTGGCTCGGCGGCGGCCGGGGCCCCGACCTGCCCGACAACGGAGCCGTCGTCGTCGGCGACGGCGGCGACCGCTATGTGGTCAACGACGGGGTGGTGCACCCCGCGCTCAACCTCGCCTCAGCCCTGCTGGTCGCCGGCGGCGAGCTCACCGAGGTCCGGCAGTCCACCCTCGACGAGGCGCCGCGCGGCCTGCCCGTCGGCATCCCCGGCGCCCCCGACGCGCTGCCCGACGCCGACGAACTCACCGACGGGGACTGGACGCTGTGCGCCATCCCGGCGGAGACCGGCGGCCCGCCCACCCACACCGCGCTCTACCTCGCCGTGCCCGGCGTCACCGCCGAGCCCGGGACCGAGGGCGGGGCGACCGTGCTGGTCGAGGGCGAGGGCGGCGAACTGTGGCTGCTGGCCGAGGGCCGCCGCTTCGCCCTCGCGCCCGGCATCCGCGACCTGCTGGGACTCCAGCAGGTCAACGCCGTCCCGCTGCCCCGCCAGATCATCGCCACCGTGCCCGAGGGCCCGGCCATCGAGATACCCGAGCCGGGCGCCGGCGCGGGGCAACCCCCGTCCGCGCGACTGCCGTTCGACGCCCTCGTCGGCGACCTGGCACACACCGAGTCCGGCGGCGCGGCCCAGCAGTTCTACCTCGTGCGGCCCGACGGGCTGGTCACGGTCTCGCCGCTGCTGCACACCCTGCTCAGCGCCGAGGCCGGCGCCGACCACGCCATCAGCCTCACCGACGCGGCCCGCGCCCCCCGCGCCGACGAGCCGGCGCCCGGCGACCGGGCCTGGCCCGACGCCCTGCCGCGCGCCCAGGAACCCGGCCGCGACCAGCCGGTCTGCGTCTCCACCCCGCCCGGTGGCCAACCCGGCGACGCGCCCTGGCAGGCCGTGGTCCACCTCCCCGACGCCCTGCCGGAACCCGCCGACCTCACGCCGGTGACCAGCGCCGACGGCGAACGGCTCGGCCTCCTCGACGCGGTGTGGCTGCCGCCGGGCTCGGGGGCCGTGGTGCGCGCCACGACGTCCGCCGGCACCGGCGGCACGTTCACGCTGGTCACGGACAGCGGAACGGCCTACCCGTTCGCCTCGCCCGACGCCGTCGAACGGCTCGGCTACCGGCCGGACGACGCGCCGTCCGTCCCACAGAGCTATGTCGGCCTCCTGCCGACCGGCCCCGTCCTCGACCCCCAGGCCGCCGCGAGAGAACAACGCGGCGCCTCCGGTGGCGGGGCGGACGGCGACGGCGCGTTGGGGCTGGGCGCCGCTGCCGGCCTCGGGCCGGTGGGTGGGGTGGGTGAGCGGTCCGCCTCCGGCGGGGTTGCCTCCGGCGGGGTTGCCTCCGGCGGCGCCGTGTTGGGGGCGGGTGCGGTTGTCACGTTGCGGCTGAGGCCATCCGGTGGTGCCGTGGGCGGGGTTGCCTCCGGCACCGAGGTGTTCCGCGATGGTGTCGCTGGCGCGGTGCGGGTCCCTGATGGTGCGGCAGGCGAAGTCGCCTTCGGCGGGCGCGGATTCGGGGACGTCTTCGACGGACCGGCCGACAGCGGCGCCTCCTGCGGCGACGTCGCGTCCGGTGGAGTCGTCGCCGGTGGTCGGCCGCTCCGGGTGAGCGTCGCCGCGGTGGCGGCACCTGGCAGCGCGGCCTCGGGAGGAACGTCCACCGGCGGTGGGGTGTTCGGTCACGGTGCGTCGCGGATGGGTGCCGGTGCCGCGTTGCCGCCCGGCATGACCCGCGCCGGTGCTGGTGCCGTTGGCCGCGCGGTCTCGGCCGGGGCCGACTCCGGCGGAGCCGCCGCCCACCGCCGGCCGTCCGGTGTGGACGTCGTTGGGGGACCGGCGACCGGCGCCGCGCCCTCCGCCGAAGCCGCCTCTGGCGGCGAGGCGTTCGCCGCCGTCGCTGGGCTCGATCAGGAGAGGGAGGGACGGCGCGCATGAGGGAGCGTCAACCGTGGCGGGGGCGCGCCGTCGCCGTTCAGGCGGCGGTCGGCTGTGTCGCCACGGGCGTGGCCATCGCCAGCCCGTGGGGGTACGCGTTGGCCGGCGGGGGCCTCGCGTTGGCCGCCGGAGCGCTGCTGCGCGTCGGCGGCGGCTGGGCCGACCGGCGGGTGCTGGCCGCGCTGCGCCGGGGCGCCCTGGCCTCG